>NZ_JASPIX010000006.1:0-118058 GCF_030229735.1 Corynebacterium sp. MSK074 | reverse complement strand
CGTCGTGCCACAGTAGTCATTCTGGCTTATCTCCTTATGCAGGTTGGAAACCCACACACAAACCATCAGACACTCTCTGACATACTCAAACAGCTCAATAGGAACCTGACCCAGCCCAGGTGGTATGAGGTCTCACAGTAATGTAGATGCCAGTACTAAGTATGTCCGACCACCCCCAGCGATGAAGCTCAAATAGTCCAACTTCTAATTCATCGCTAGGAGGAACACACCCATGGCCTATGACTTCGTCATTGGCGTGGACGTCGGCAAATACTTCCACCACGCCTGCGTCCTCGATCCCCAAGGCAGACAAGTCCTGCCCAAACGCATCAATCAGCATAAAGGCTCGCTACGCAAGCTCTTCGGCCAATTCCTCGCCGACAACACCTCGGTCCTTGTCATTGTCGATCAACCCAACAACATCGGCCGATTAACCGTCGCAGTCGCCCAACACATAGGGCAGACGATCGCTATCTACCAGGGCTTGCGATGCGACAGCTCTCTCGCATCCACGTCGGCAACTCCAAGACCGATGTACGCGACGCCTACGTCATCGCCCATGCCGGTCTTAACCTTCCAGACGCCCTGCGCAGCGTCGACCGCGTTGAGGAAGTCTTTACCCAGCCAAAAGTTCTCAACGGTATCGACGAAGACCTCGCCCGAGCCTACACACGCCTAATTAACCAGATGCGATCCGCGCTCGTGGGAACCAATCCTGCCTTCGAACATGTCCTGCACGGACAGATGATTCACCGAAAATGGATCCTCCACCTACTTGCAAAATACGGCGGCCCCACCAAGATTCGACGCATCGGTAAAACACGCCTAGCAGCCTTTGCGCGCAGTCACAAAGCGCGCAATCCCGAGCCTGTCATCCATGCCATGCTTGCTGCCATCCACACACAGACCGTGTCCATTGCCGGCGCAGAATACCCCGAACTTAGCGTAGCAATGTCCGCCAAAGACGCACTGGCCAAACTAGCACATCGCAAGGAAATAGAAGCACAGGTACTCAAGCTCATTCAAGACATTCCTCAAACCGAGATTCTTTTATCCATGCCCGGCATCGGCCCACGTAGCGCAGCACAGATCCTCATGACTGTTGGCGATATGTCCGACTTCCCCGATGCAGCGCACCTAGCGTCCTATGCAGGCCTATCACTGCGGACGACTCAGTCGGGAACGTCCATTATGTCGAATCGCCCAACCGCGCTGGCAACAAAAATTAAAGAACGCCCTATGGCAATCGTCTTTTGCATCGATCAGATTCCACGAGCGTTCCCGGCAATTCTATGAACGAAAACGCAAAGAAGACAAAAGACACAACGCCGCAGTCGTCGCACTCGCACGCCGACGCCTCAACGTCCTCTTCGCCATGATGCGAAAAGGCGAGCACTACCGAGACATCCCCACAATCCAGAAGGCCGCAGCAGCCTAAAGCCACCAGACCCCCATCCAAGCCGATTGCACAGCAAGCCCAACCGGCTCCTCAAGGTACCCAAAACAACATCTACGAGACGAAGCAGAAACCCTTCACACCACCAACAAGCCCACCCACGGAGTTGACAACCTATATAGGAACACCCCGACGAGGTGACGAGAATCCCCTCGTCGCTGTCGGACGGCGGTTTCCCGACCGGTGGCCCAGCCGCCGGCAAACCTCACCCGCGGCCGCCCGGGCCCTGTCCATGGCCAAGCCCGGTCTGGTGCCCCCCGGCACCAACGACTTCCGGTGCCGCCCCGGGACGGTGAATTGCCCGTCATCCTCATTCCCGGGACCGGGGAGGACTCCTACGCGAAATGGGCGGGCCTCGCGTCCCGCCTCGCCCGGGCCGGGCTGTGCGCCTACACGTTCACCGACAACCCGCTCGTCGTCGATGGACACCCCGTCGAATGGGCCGTGTTCAGCGGCGACATCCGCCACAGCTCGAAAACACTGGATTCCGTCGTCGACCGGGTGCTGGCCGCGACCGGAGCCCCGGCGGTCAACCTCGTCGGGTATTCGCAGGGCAGCGGACCCCTGCCCCACCACTACATCCGGGAGCTGGGCGGGGACCGGGTCGTCGAACAGCTCATCGGTACCGGTGCCTCGAACCACGGGCCCCGGGCGCACAGCGCAGCCGATCGCTTTGACGTCCACCCCGAGATGCGCCACGGATACTCCCGAAACGCCGGCAAAACGAACGCGCTTGCCTGGGAACAGCAGATCTCCGGTTCCATGCTGCTGAATGAGCTGACCATCGGCGACATCACTCGACCGGGCGTGCGGTACACCTTCCTGGGCACGCGGCACGACAATGCCGTGCTCCCCCACTAAAACTCCTTCGTGCGGGAACCCGGCGTCACCAACATCACCGTCCAAGACGTGTGCCCCGCCCACCGCACCGAGCACTACGGCTTCAATTACGACCCTGTCGCCCAGGGCATCGTCGAGGACCCGCTGACCGGGACGGCGTGGCGGGACCACTGCACCGGTACCGGACCGGAGCGATGGTCCTCGACGGACGAGGATCAGGCGCCCGGGGAGCCTCCCGTCCGGCACGTCCACGACTCGGCGTAGCGGCCGCCCTTCGCCAGCAATTCATCGTGCGTGCCCCGTTCTGCGACCGTCCCGTCCTCCGAAAGCACGACGATGAGGTCGGCATCGCGGACGGTGTGCAGGCGATGGGCGACGACGATCACGGTGCGATCGCCGCGCAACGCTTCCATCGTGCCAACAATCGCCCGCTCAGTGGCCGCATCCAGCGAGGACGTCGGCTCGTCGAAAAGCACCACCGGGGAATCCTTCAGAAGCGCCCGGGCGATGGCGACGCGCTGCCGCTCGCCTCCCGACAGCAGCGTCCCCTCCTCCCCCACCGGGTTATCCCACCCGGAAGGCAGCAGCTCCACGATGCGGTCCACCCCGGATCGCCGGGCGGCCTCGCGCAAGCGGTCTCCGTCGCCGGGCCCGGAACCGAATCCGGGGTCGGCGAAGACCACGTTGTCCCGCACGGACGCGTCGAAGAGGAACGTCTCCTGGAACACCGGGGTCACCAGCGAGTTCACGCCGTCGGTGCCGATCCGAGGCAAGGGCACCCCGCCAATGAGGATCTCCCCCGAGTCCGGATCATGAAACCGCGACAGCAGCCGCATGACCGTCGTCTTGCCCGCCCCCGAAGGTCCCACTATGGCGACCAGCGCTCCCTGAGGCGCACGGAAGCTGACGCCGTCGAGGACCTTCTTCTCCCCGTACCCGAAGCTCACGCCGCGGAACTCCACGTCATGCCCGTCGGGCAGCTCCGGTGCGGCAGGCTCGGGAAGGACGGGGATCGCCCGCAGCTCACGCAGCGCAGCCAACGTGTTGCGGCCCGCGCCGAAACCGCCGGACAACGCTCCCGCCGTGGTGATCGGTCCGGTGAACTGGACGACCACAATGAGCATCGGCGCCAAATGCGCCGGTGACATCCCGCCCGTCGCGGCGACCGCCACGGCGACGACCACCGCCGCCGTGAACACCGCATGGACGACCGAGCCCAACCGTCCGATGGCCGCGCCTTGCGTCGACGTCGCCTTCGCGAACGCATCGTGTTGGGCCTGGATCGCCTCATCCACCATCGCGTCCGCCGCCGAACCGTCGCCCGCGGCGCGAATCACCTGCTGGCCGCGGGTGAACTCGATCAGCCTGCCGGAGACGGCAGCGACGGCGTCAGCATGCGCTTCGTCCGACTCCCCGCCGACCCGGCCAATGGCCCGGTAGGCGAAGAAGAGCACCGGCGCCGACGCGACGAGAACCAACCCGACGCGCCAATCCATCGCCAGAATTCCGAGAGCGATGACGGTCGGCGTAACCACAGCGGCGATGACGGGCCGCAGGATCACGTGCGGCACGGACGCCGCGAACGCCATGCCCGAAGACGCCATCTCCGAAAAGCGGCCGGCCGTGGACTTGGTGACGTACCCGAGTGGCAACGTCAGCACGCGTTCGCCCAGGGAACGCAGCAGGGACGACAGCACCGCTGCGGAATTCGCCCTGCCGACCGTCCCCGCGGCGAGGGACAGCACCGCATGGGCGGCCGCGAGGCCGGCGATGACGCCGGTGAAACGCCACGCCGTCGCATCATCTCCCTCGGCCAGAGCCGACAGCAGCGGCAGCAGCGCGACGAACGCCGCTCCCTGTGCCAGCGCGGCAAGCGCGGCCAACGCAATGAGCCACGCCAGCGTCATCTTCGAGTGCCGATCCGTCATCGACCACAAGTCCCGGATCATCGGTTCCCTGCCTTTTCATCGTCTGCTTCAGTGCCCCGCGGGGCGGATGGTTCGTCGTCGAGGGCGAACGCGCGCCACAGATCCCGGTAGCGGCCACCGCGCGCAAGCAACTCGTCGTGGGTGCCCGCCTCCGCGACCGCTCCCCCATCGAGAACGAGGATGCGGTCAGCGTTGCGGATCGTGCTCAATCTGTGCGCAATCACGATCACCGTCCGCGAACGAGCCAAACGCTCGATTGCGGACTGAATGAGGGCCTCGGAAGCCGGATCCGCGTAAGCGGTTGCCTCGTCGAAGATGAGCACCGGCGCGTCCGTGACAATCGACCTCGCGATGGCCACGCGCTGCGCCTCACCACCGGAAAAGGTTACGTCGACGTTGACCACCGAATCCAGGCCCTTCGGCAGCGCCGCGATGACCGTATCGAGGTTCGCGAGCTTCGCGGCCGCCATGATTTCGCCGTCGGTGGCGTCTCTCCTGGCCAGCCGGATGTTCTCCCGCAAGGGCAGCGTGAGCAACTGCGGATCCTGGAACACCACCGACACCGAACGGTGCACGTCGCGCACGGCGATGTCGCGAAGATCGTCGCCGCCCAGCAGCACCGAGCCTTCGACAGGGTCGTGGAAACGCGCCAACAGCCGGGCGACGGTGGACTTTCCGGAACCGGAGGGTCCCACCAGCGCCGTGAGGGCCCCCGATTCGAACGTCGCGGACATCCCGTCGAGGACCCGCGGCCCATCCCCGTAGGAGAAGACCAGGTTCCGGACCTCGAGCGCGCCTCCGTGCACGGGCACCGGCTCGGCGGACTCGGTGATCGGCGGCGTGCCCAGCACCTCCGCGATGGACTTCAGGGCGGCGATCCCCGCGATGATGGGTTCGGAGTTCATAGCCACCCTCACGATCGCCGCGGAGAGTCCAAGGCCGAGAACCAGCCCGGCGACGAGACCCTCCGGTTTGCCGCCCGCGGTGTCCCTCAAAGCGAGGCCGGCGCCGCACACCACTGCGAGGACCGTGATCGGGGACGTCACCACGTCGATGAGCCCGAGATAGATGTTCGACTGCCGGGACCAGGCGGACCACGCGCGGACGAACGACGACGCCGCGGCATCGTAGCGGCCCGCGCCCTGGCTGGCGCGTCCGAAGGACTTCATCACCGGGATGCCGCGCACCAACTCGATGACCGCAGCCGTCACTTTTTCAGAGGCTCGCTCGTAGTCGCGCTGAAGACCGGCTCCGCGCGAAATCATCACGCCCATCAGGGCGAAGGTGACCAGCACCGGGACGACCGCCACCGCCGCGATCCGCCAATCGACCGCGACGAGCGCGATGAGGGAAAGCAGGGGAACCAGCACCGCCACCACGGTCTCGCCGACGGTGTGGCCCATGAGCTGGTGGACAGCCGCGACGTCCTTCTCAACCGACCCGATGATCCCCGACGAGCGCCGGGCGTCCAGCCAACCCAGCGGCAGCTTCCGGATATGGGCAACCAACCGGCGCCGGAGGTGGAGCTGCAGGTCGTTATCCGCCCGGTGCGAGAGCATGCCGGCGGCGCCGTCCGCAGCCATTCGCACCGTCGCGGCGACGACGATGACAACCACGGCCAACCACGTCCGATGCACCGGGGCCTCCGGGTACGTCATCGCGATGTCGATGATGCCGACCAGCGAAGCGACGGTAGCCACCGACGACAGGACGGACAACGCGACCACCGCACGCATCCGGGTCCGGATCGGGGCGAGCAGCGACCACGGGCCGACGGTCCCGTCCACGGCGCTCACTTCCCCGCCTCCCCGATCGCGCTTTTCTTCGCGAGAGTGCAGAAATACACCATGCCGGCGCGTGAGGCTCCGTCCAGCTTCAGCCCGTTGGCTTCGGCGAGGTCCTCGAGCTCGCTGCCCCGGAACACCCGGTGGCCCATCTTCGCCATGACGGCCATGTCGACCCGCTCGTTCACGTCGGGATCCTCGACGAACGTCTGCACGTAAGCGATGCCGCCGTCGGCGAGCAGCCCGGAGACCCTGCCGAGCGCGGCTCCCGCATCCTTCATTTGGTGGAGCGCGCCACACACCCAGATTTCACAGGCCCCGCCGGGCTCTCCCGCGAGCGGCGTGAGGATGTCGGCAACGTGGAATTCCGTCCGGGCCCCGAGCCCGTCGGCGGCGGCGCGTTCGCGGGCGATGCGGATCGCATTGGGCGACAGGTCGTAGCCGACGATGTTCGCCCTGCGATAGCGAGACTCAGCGGCGAGCGTGCGGGCGAGCCACCCGGTTCCGCAACCGAGGTCGAGGACCCGGGCCGGCGCATCCGGCCCGGGATCCAGCGCACGGAGCTTCCGGTACACGGCGGCGGCGTCCATCGGTTCGCGCGCATAGCGGCTTAGGAACCTCGGCTGGACCTTGTCCTCGTAGGCCGCGAGGAGCCTGCGGTTGTTCTGGACGATCTGGGCGATCGACTTCATCTGGTTCTGTCTCCGGGTGTGTGGGCCGCGTCCACGCGGCGGTTTCGGGTTAGATGCTCGGATTCGCGGGCCGTCATGCAGACTCCCCCGGCCTCGTTTTCACGGCGATGCCCCACGCCGCGAGCACGGCGATACCAAAGAACCAGGCCGCGCAGACCACCAGACCCGCAGCCCCGGTACCGTTGACGGCCTCGCCGGCCGCGGATACGGGGGTGTGCCCGGCGATTCCGCGCAGGAGGGGACGGAAGTGGTCGGCGGGCATGAGCACCGTGTTGACGAACATCGCAACGATTATCAACGGGATAAGGGCCACGGATCCCTGGGGGCTGGTGATGGAGAACGCGATGTACGTGCCGGTGCATGCGGCCGCCGCGGCAACCATCGCGCCGGTCACCGTGATCCTCCACCACCAGGACACCTCCAGGGGGCCGTCGGAAAGCAAGGCGGCCACCGCCGCGACGACGATCGTCATCGCCATGATCCGGATGAACTCGGCGATTATCCGTGCGGTCGGCACGGCCGCGTACGGTGCCGGCATTGTGATCAACCGCTCGTGGAGGCCATTGCTGCGTTCAACGAACACGGTGGACGATCCCGTGATGGCCAAGATGAACGCCCACGCCGTTACGACAAGGATGACCGCGTTCCGGAGTTCGAACTCTCCGGTGAGCTGCCTGACCAGGCTACCGAACATGCGGTTGACGATGAACAGGTACACGAGCGGAGCAATGAACGTCATGAACCAGAAGTCAGGGCGCCGCAGCCAAGTGTGGACGATGCGCCGCAGATGCACGAAAATGGCGTCGATCATGATTCGCTCCTCGAGGTGAACAGGCGGATGAACAGGACGATTCCGACGACCGTCGCGACACCAAGCCACAGGGCGGCCTCTTCCCCGGCGTGATTCGGGAAGGCGCCCGGGGACGCCGCCCTGATCACCTCGATCACCGGCGAAAAAGGCATGTGGCGCACGATGTCGCGCAGGGAGCCGTCCACAGCGGTCGTCGGAATGAACGCAGTGGAGAACATGAGCAGCAGCATTTCCAGCGCCTGGATCGATGAGGCCGTCGACACCGGAGCGGGCACCATCAGGATCACCCCGTCCGTGACCAGGGACAGGACCGCGGCAGCGAGCAGTGACCACAGGACTGTCCACGCGACGTCACCGAGAGCCATGTCGAGGCCACAGGCCCACGCGACGATCAGCAGCGCCGCGATCGACGCGGACATCCGCAGCACATCGGTGGCGAGCCTGCCGGCGACATAGCCGCCCGTGGCCCCGGGCAACACGCGCACACGGTCGACGAGCCCGGATTCGACGTCCTGTCCCACCGCCATCGCCGACGCCGCGGCGGTGAACATCGCCGCCTGGAACAGGCAGCCGCCGAGCACGAAACGCAGGTACCCGAAGCCGGATTGCCCTGCTGAGTACCCAAACACCGCGTACAGGCACAGCAGGAAGAGGGGAGGAACAACGAACATGGAGATCAGCGACGCGGTGTTGCGTCGCAACAGCAGCAGATCCCGACGGAGGAACGCCGCGACCGACGTCGCACTCATCGCGCCGCACCCCCCGCGTTCATCGATATGAACACCTCGTTAAGGGTGGGCGGCGACACGCTCAGCGAATCCGGCAACGCTTCCGAGGCCTCCATCGCCCGCGCCACCGCCTCGAGGACCTGCGGTCCGGGGTCGACGTCGAGGGACACCATCTTCCCCGCGACGCGGGCGCGGTCCAGACACGCTCCCCTTAGGCAGCGGGCGAATGCCTCCGCCCCGGCGGCGGTGGCGAAGGACACGCGGAGCACGTGCGACCCGAAGTCGCGACGCAATTCCTCCGGCGTTCCGCTGGCGACGATGCGGCGGTCCTTGAGCAGATGGACGTGGTCTGCCAGCGCCTCCGCCTCTTCCAGGTACTGGGTGGTCAGCACCAGGGTCATTCCGTCGTCCCGCAGTTGCCGGATGAAGCCCCACAACTCTTCGCGGCTGACCGGGTCCAGCCCCGTCGTGGGTTCGTCGAGGAACAGCAACCTGGGCACGACGCACAGCGACGCGGCGATGTCGAGGCGGCGCCGCATACCACCCGAATAGGCCGACGCCAACGTCGAGGCACTGTCCGCGAGCGAGAATTGCGCGAGCAGTTCCGTCGCGCGGGCGGCCGCGTCGGCGCGGTCGAGTCCGCGCAGACGCCCGAAGAACTCCAGGTTCTCCCGGCCGGTGAGGTTCTCGTCGATCGCCGCGAATTGGCCGGTGGTGGCAATGTCGGCGCGCACGCCCGCCGGATCCTCTTTCACATCGCGCGAGAAGATGCTCACCTCGCCGGAGTCTGCGGTGATGAGCGTCGACAGGATTCGGATGAGGGTGGTCTTGCCTGCGCCGTTGTGGCCGAGGAACGACACGATCGACCCGGCGGGCACGGTGAAACTCACGCCGTCGAGCACATGCTTGCGCATCCGGGCGCCGCGCTTTCCCTTACGCCCGCCGTCCGGCGGAGCACCTGCCCCGCCTTCGGGCGCGGTGCCGGCTTTGCCCGCAATCGGGTAGCTCTTCGTGAGGTCGCGGACGACGATCGCCGCACCCCGTTCAGCTTGATCCGTCATCGTTTCTCCTTTTCTTTAGTGTCGCATTGGGCCGCTGCCGGCAGTGGCCCCGTGGTCAGGTTGTCATGCGGCGTTTCGATATGGATGCCCGCATCGCGGGCGAAGGCGAGGACCGGTTCGAGGAGCCGGGGGTGGCCGACGAGATCCCGGCACCCCGGCGCGACCGGCTTCCCCGTGACCGACGCAACGGTGGCGGCGGCAATGGCCGCGGTCATTTTGTAGGAACCCGGGCCAGTCGCCCGGACGACGGTTGTCTCGGCCGCCGACCCCGCATCGCCCGCGCCTTCCGCGACGTCACGGCCGCCCCGAGACGGGCGAGCAGACCGGAGACGACGGGCATCGCGTACAGTCTCGACGTGCGGATCTTCTCCACCGACTCATCGGGGAGAGCATCGAAGGCGACGTGGTAGGAATATCCGAGGATCGAGGGGCACACCTCGCGTACGACGTCGATGTCCGGGCATTCGTAGCCGATTCCGCTTTGCGACGACACCGGGTTGCGCCGCACTTCGACGATGGCGCCGCCGAGCATATCGCGGGTGGATGGTCGGCCACCCGCTGCGACCGGTGCGACGTGTACCAACCGCCCATCGTCCGTCTGCGATGCCACGGCGTCGCCGTCGCCCGTCCCGTCCGGGCCCGCGTCCCCGACTCCCCCTCCGGAGAGGGGTTCTCTGGTCGATCCACGTTTTCTGTTCATCGTCGCCGCCTCGCTTCCGTTGCCGATTCCCGATCGGGAACATAACTTGAAACAGTATTAGGTTAGGCAATCCTTATCTACTTATGCCAGACTCGAATTATTGACTTTGCCCCCGCTCCCCCCCCATTTCGTTGTTAGCAGTTCCACCTCAGGGCACCGAAGATTCATAGTCTGTCCACCCGATTGGGCGGGCTATGTTTATTTCCGTTCCCTCCGTCTGAAAGGACAGTAGAACTAGTCGCTGGCTTCGGTATGGCTTATTCCCGCCCCTGTCTGAAAATGATCCGGGGGTGATGCCGCCGAAGACAGTGACATACTCAAACAGCTCAATAGGAACCTGACCCAGCCCAGGTGGTATGAGGTCTCACAGTAATGTAGATGCCAGTACTAAGTATGTCCGACCACCCCCAGCGATGAAGCTCAAATAGTCCAACTTCTAATTCATCGCTAGGAGGAACACACCCATGGCCTATGACTTCGTCATTGGCGTAGACGTCGGCAAATACTTCCACCACGCCTGCGTCCTCGATCCCCAAGGCAGACAAGTCCTGTCCAAACGCATCAATCAGCATAAAGGCTCGCTCCGCAAGCTCTTCGGCCAATTCCTCGCCGACAACACCTCAGTCCTTGTCATTGTCGATCAGCCCAACAACATCAGCCGATTAACCGTCGCAGTCGCCCAACACATGGGGGCAGACGATCGCTCAACAAAAATTAAAGAACGCCCTATGGCAATCGTCTTTTGCATCGATCAGATTCCACGAGCGTTCCCGGCAATTCTATGAACGAAAACGCAAAGAAGACAAAAGACACAACACCGCAGTCGTCGCACTCGCACGCCGACGCCTCAACGTCCTCTTCGCCATGATGCGAAAAGGCGAGCACTACCGAGACATCCCCACAATCCAGAAGGCCGCAGCAGCCTAAAGCCACCAGACCCCCATCCAAGCCGATTGCACAGCAAGCCCAACCGGCTCCTCAAGGTACCCAAAACAACATCTACGAGACGAAGCAGAAACCCTTCACACCCCCAACAAGCCCACCCACGGAGTTGACAACCTATATAGGAACACCCCCCTTTTCGAGACTGGCTTAGCGTTGTCTTCAACGATATCGTCCATCCAAAACTCGGTTTTCGTCGACGGTTTTGCTGGTCTATATGGACGAAAATGGTGATCCGAGTAGAGTGCTCGTCATTGTGTCACTTCTCAGAGCGCTTGGGGGTTAAACGACAAAAAGTGTGTCCGGAATTGCCGATTTCCCGGGCGTAACCTCTAGGTTTCAGGAAAATATATGCTCCTGGGGCATATATCTGGCTCCCAGACGGAAAATCCACGAAGAGGCTAGCGCTGTGTGCTATGTACGCCGTGGTGTGGTGGCGCAATGCCAAAGAACCAACCACGCTGCTACTGCGGCGGTGAAATGAAACGCAACGGCACCACCAGCAAAGGCACCACCAGATGGCGATGCAAACAATGCGGCGCATCCAGCGTGAAGCACCGCGGCGACATCACCAATGCAGCGGTGTTTACCGCTTTCATTGATCATCTCACCACCGGTGCCAGTCTCGATGTTGTTGCCCACCGCGTGGGATGTTCGCCCCGTACGCTGCAACGCCGGTTTGAACCGTTCTGGCTCATTGATGTGCCCGACCCCACCAATGCACATTGTGGACGAGTTTACGACCAGGTGTTTTTAGACGGCACCTACACCGCCGGCGGCTGTTTGATCGTCGCTGCCACCATCGATCACGTCATTGCCTGGCACTGGTGCAAACACGAAACCACCCGCGACTACCAGCGACTGCTCGAACGCATCGAAGCACCACTGATTGCTGTCATCGACGGCGGCCAAGGCGCATACAGCGCAATCAAAAAGTGCTGGCCGACCACAAAAATCCAACGCTGCCTCGTCCACGCCCAACGCGTGGTGCGGCGCTACACCACCTCACGCCCGCGCACAGATGCCGGGCGCACCATCTACCAACTTGCACTGAAACTGACCCGGATCACCACACTGGATGAAGCCGCCGCGTGGGGTGTGCAACTGCACGAGTTTTCAACGATCTACCGGGAATGGATGAACGAGAAAACCATGATCAAAGACCCCAAAACAGGTGCATGGACCCGCGTGTGGACCCACCACAACGTGCGCAAGGCCTACAACAGCCTCAACCATCTTTGGCGGTCCGAGATGCTGTTTGTCTACCTCAACCCGCCAGCAGGAGTCCTTGCGCCCGAGCGGATCAAATCCACCACCAACAGCTTAGAAGGCGGCATCAACGCCCAGCTCAAACTGCTCGCCAGAACCCACCGCGGCAGATCAGGCGAACGACAACGCCGCATGCTGGATTGGTGGCTCTACTTAAAAACGGAACTGCCTGACGATCCAGTACGAATCGCCAGGCAGTCCGACTGGGGCCAGGGCCAACTCGCCAAAGTATCCACCCTGACCCAAACCGAGAACCAAGCCGACCACGAAACAGGACGCCCAGCCCTCTACGACAACGCTATCGACACCGACTACACCCACTCAATCGGCATCCAAAAAGGCCAAATCTAACCCCCGCGACACGCCGAGCCAGACACACATTTTGACCCTTAACCCTTTAAATGGATATAATTAGACCCATGTTGATTTCAGGTACCGCTTTCTTGCGGTTGCGCACCAACCGCTAAGGCGGTTTCCTACCCCGTAGGTTAAAAACCGCTCCGGTCCTTTAGCCGGGCGGCTATTTGTCATGCCCGGCTCCCTTTCAAATCCAAGGAGCACACCTGATGTCTGCATACGGACACGGCCGTCACGAGCATGGCCAAAATTTTCTCACCAACCACAAGATCATCAACTCCATCATCGACCTTGTGAAACAAACCTCCGGCCCCATCATTGAGATCGGACCAGGAAGCGGTGCCCTCACTCACCCGATGGCCCACTTGGGGAGGGCGATAACGGCAGTTGAAGTGGACGCAAAACTAGCTGCCAAAATCACACAAGAAACCTCCTCGGCGGCGGTCGAAGTGGTCCATGATGATTTCCTTAACTTCCGGTTACCCGCCACTCCCTGCGTCATTGTGGGAAACATTCCCTTTCACCTCACCACTGCCATTCTTCGAAAGTTGCTGCATGCGCCAGCATGGACTGACGCTGTACTCCTCATGCAGTGGGAAGTCGCTCGCCGCCGGGCCGGGGTAGGCGCAAGCACGATGATGACGGCTCAGTGGTCCCCATGGTTCACATTTCACCTGGGTTCTCGGGTACCAAGGTCTGCTTTCCGGCCACAGCCAAACGTTGACGGGGGGATCTTAGTGATCCGCCGGGTGGGTGACCCGAAGATTCCGATAGAGCAGCGCAAAGCCTTTCAGGCGATGGTGCACACCGTTTTCACTGCCCGGGGACGCGGGATAGGGGAAATTCTCCGAAGGGCAGGGTTGTTTTCATCACGTTCAGAAACACAATCATGGTTGCGCTCGCGAGGAATCGACCCCGCGACCCTACCTCCCAGATTGCACACCAACGACTGGATCGATCTCTTCCAGGTGACTGGTTCCTCTCTACCTCACCATCGACCCATTTCACCATCGGGAAGTAGTCAACGACCTCCTCAACGGAAAAACCGAAGCCGGCGGCGTTAATCCCCACCAAAACCGAAATCCACCAGTAGTACTAAAAGGGCTCTTCCGGTTTTAGAGTGCATTGATTAGTTCGCCGGGGGTTCGGGCGTGGCACAAGATATTGGGGTCCTTGGCTTTGTAGGAAAAAGGTATCTAATCCATCCGTACAAAACTAAGGACCTACTGTGCAGCCTAACGGAAATGTCATCGTCGATACCATCTGCCGCACCGCAAAACTAGGAACTACTATCACCGGTGCCACAGAAAACGGTGACGTCACTGTTATTGAAGCCGAACCCGTCGAGCCGATCAATGAATGCCCTACCTGCGGGCAGCCTGGAGTATTCCGCGACCACGTCATCCGCAGCCTGGTCGATCTGCCCATCGTCGGCCACCCAACAACTTCATGTGCGCCTTCCACGCTACCGGTGCACCAACAAGCGTTGCTTGCAGAAGATCTTCCGTGCTGGCCTTGCCTGCGCGCCCGACAATTCAAAGACCACGGACCAGGTGACCCACTGGATCCTGCAACGACTCTGCCTAAATCGGATGAGCGTTGCCGCTGCACCCAAGTCATTAGGCCTGGGGTGGGATATGAAGTGTCCCAGGTTTTGTTCCGTTTGATGAAACCCGTTTTTGAAACAACGTACGGAGCACAACGCACGCCGATGCCAAAGCTTCCGCAACATCGACTACCTCATCAAACCCACGACAGTGGGATTCACACCCTCAATCCCCACGCGTGCAAAACCATACCGCCTTACAGCGCGCCCGCAACCGGAGCGAAAAATAGGGTTATCATTGCGGCATGACAGTAAAGACCACGCCGTACATTTCTTTCCCTGGTAACGCCCGCGACGTATTCGAGTATTATCATTCGGTTTTCGGTGGTGATCTCGAGATGCTGACGTATGGCGAGCAGCTAGATAATGGAGTTGAGTTCCCCTTCGATCCGCCACGTGACGCCATCGCTCACGGCACCCTTCGCGGTCCTTTTACTCTTGGTGGAGGTGACGATTTGCAGAACTCTTGCGATCGCCTCACTCTAGGAAATATCGGATTCACCGTCGAGTCTGATTCCGTGGAAGAAGCTGAAACGATCTACGCTGCGCTAGCCGACAGCGGCGATGCGTCCATGCCTTTCGCCAAGGCGCCGTGGGGCGACTACTTCGGCATGGTGATCGACCGTTTCGGTGTTGGCTTTAACATCACGGTCCCAGCTAGTGCTAGCTCTCTGGACAAATCGGCTCAAAGGATGATTCGGGCCGAAGGGATCGACCTGAATAGGGCTACGCACGAACGTGCTCATGATGTGGCCGCGATGCTCAGTGATTTCAACGCCGAATTCGATACCCCGTGCCCGTCAATCGATGTTCTTACAGAGCGTTTTCAGTGTCTTCTTCGGCGCGATGACGTCATAGTCTGCATCGCTGACGGTGAGAAGTTACCTGCCGGCTTCGCCTTTGTGACGCTTCGACCCAGCCCCTACTATGAGGGGCCTATCGCGATGCTTGAAGAGCTTTACGTTCATCCCGAGCTTCGAGGGCGGGGGATAGGCACTGCCATCATGGACCTAGTAGAAACCGCAGTGTCTAAAGCAGACGTCATCGAGATCCAGATCAATGTCGATGAAGTGGATGTTGACGCTCGCCGCTTTTACGAGGGACGCGGATTCTCACATTACGAAGACGGGAACGGTTACCGCATGTTTTGCTACTTCAAGGAGCTCACGCGGTAGCCGCATGAGCCCCCGTGGTTGCCTAAGGGTAAAGGGAAAGCTGGCCAGAAAAGCTCTGAACAGCCGGAATGCTGTCGGACTAACAGTGTCTGGTTTGGAGACATCGTTCCGGATGTCTCACCACATCGATTCTCTGCGGCTTTCCACACCGAAGTGACGGCTGCTGAAAATAAGTCCGTGTGAGGCCCAGCTCTGCTGCTTTTAGCGCTTTCAGGAGCAGTTCTAGAGGTGTGTCTCAACCTATGAACGACAACTGAGGTCGCAACCAAGCCCCAGCTATCGCGTTTAAAGACCGCAAATGGGGCACAATCTTGGCCCGCATAGTTGCCTGTCCTGAGGAGTATCCGTGACGTTGCGGCTATCCGATTTCCGGGGTCCAGCCCACAGCCCTGGGTCTCGCACACCTGTCACTGTCATTCACGGTAGATAAGGGCGAAAAATTTCAAATTTCTGGCCCTTATCTACCGTGAATGTGGCCTTAGGGTTAAGGGTCAAAAAGTGTGTCCGGAATCGCGGATTTTCACGGATTGACCTGTAGGTTTCCGGAAAGTATATGCTCCGGAAGCATATATCTAGCCCCCGACGGGAAATCCTCGGTGTGGCAGCCGTGATGTGCTATGCGCGGCGTGGTGTGGTGTCGCAATGTCGAAGAACCAACCACGCTGCCACTGCGGCGGTGAAATGAAACGCAACGGCACCACCAGCAAAGGCACCACCAGATGGCGCTGCAAACAATGCGGCGCCTCCAGCGTCAAACGTCGAAACGACATCACCAACGCGGCAGTGTTCACCCAGTTCATCGAGCATTGCACCACCGCAATATCACTCGACGACCTAGCCAAACGAAACGGTGTTAGCCGCGCCACCATGAAGCGGCGCTTCAAGTGGTGCTGGCTCGTTGATGTGCCTGACCCCACCGCCGGCCACCACAAGCGGATCTACGACCAGGTATTTCTCGATGGCACCTACACCGCCGGTGGCTGCCTGATCGTCGCGGCGACCATCGACCACGTGATCGCCTGGCACTGGTGCAAACACGAAACCACCCGCGACTACCAACTGCTGCTTGAACGCATCGAAGCCCCACTCATCGCCGTCATCGACGGCGGCCAAGGCGCATACAGCGCAATCAAAAAGTGCTGGCCGACTACGAAAATTCAACGCTGCCTCGTCCACGCCCAACGCGTGGTCCGCCGCTACACCACCTCACGCCCGCGCACAGATGCCGGGCGCACCATCTACCAACTTGCACTGAAACTGACCCGGATCACCACACTGGATGAAGCCGCCGCGTGGGGTGTGCAACTGCACGAGTTTTCAACGATCTACCGGGAATGGATGAACGAGAAAACCATGATCAAAGACCCCAAAACAGGTGCATGGACCCGCGTGTGGACCCACCACAACGTGCGCAAGGCCTACAACAGCCTCAACCATCTTTGGCGGTCCGAGATGCTGTTTGTCTACCTCAACCCGCCAGCAGGAGTCCTTGCGCCCGAGCGGATCAAATCCACCACCAACAGCTTAGAAGGCGGCATCAACGCCCAGCTCAAACTGCTCGCCAGAACCCACCGCGGCAGATCAGGCGAACGACAACGCCGCATGCTGGATTGGTGGCTCTACTTAAAAACGGAACTGCCTGACGATCCAGTACGAATCGCCAGGCAGTCCGACTGGGGCCAGGGCCAACTCGCCAAAGTATCCACCCTGACCCAAACCGAGAACCAAGCCGACCACGAAACAGGACGCCCAGCCCTCTACGACAACGCTATCGACACCGACTACACCCACTCAATCGGCATCCAAAAAGGCCAAATCTAACCCCCGCGACACGCCGAGCCAGACACACTTTTTGACCCTTAACCCGCGCTTGGGAACGACCGCGGAAATAAAAAATGTCCGGCCCCTCCGAAGAGGAAGCCGGACTTCATGCTGTGGAGCATAGGAGAATCGAACTCCTGACCTTCTGCTTGCAAAGCAGATGCTCTACCAATTGAGCTAATGCCCCATTGTTCCGTGGTGGGCCTAGCTGGAATCGAACCAGCGACCTCATCGTTATCAGCGATGCGCTCTAACCGACTGAGCTATAGGCCCTTGTGCGGAACGAGAATTAACTCTACATACTATCCCCGGATTTATACAAATCGCCTGCTCAATGAGCATTTTACGCCATCAAACAAAGGAGAAAGATTCCTGCTGAAGAAAGGAAAATGCCGGCACCCGAAGGTGCCGGCATCCGCTATGGCGAGAGAGGCGCTAGCGGTTGTCTAGGTCGACCCGCAGGCCGCCAAAGACGTCCACGATGGCGTTGTAAATAACCGCCATCAGTGGTGCCAGCAACGTAAGGAGAACGGCGAAAATAACGCCGATGAGCGCGGAGGCGGAGATGATGACACCGAAGGTGACCTCGAATCCGCCGCCCACGCCGCCGACGAGGCTATTGAGCGATTCCCAAATGCCCACCTGGTTCAGGACGATGTAGAGCAAGCATACGGCCAGCATCCAGGCGATGAGTCCGACGAGTGACAATGCCAGACCAACGCGGAACGCGGAGGTGGGCGAGATTCGCGTAATCGTTACGTCTCGTCGTGCCATTAATTACTCCTCATCCTTGGAAGCATCGCCAGCCTTGTGCTCCTGCTGGACCTCATCCACGGTCTTTTCGCCCTTGGCTACAGCCTGAGCGTCTTCCTCACCATCTTCTTCGACGTTGCGGTCGATGGCAAGCAATTCGACATCGTCAGCCAGGTTCACCAAGCGCACGCCCATGGTCGCACGGGAGGACGGACGAATCTGGTCCACCTCGGTGCGGATGACGCCGCCGGCGGAGGTGATGGCGAAGATCTCGTCATCCTCATCGACGGAGATGGCGCCGATGAGCTTGCCGCGCTTCGGGGTGTACTTGAAGGTCATAACACCCAAGCCGCCGCGGCCCTGCGGGGTGTATTCCTCAATGGCGGTGCGCTTGCCGTAACCACCAGAGGTGGCGACCAGAAGGAACTCGCCATCGTGGACCACGGACATGGATAGCAGCTGATCATCGCCGCGGAAGCGCATGCCCTTCACACCGGCGGTAGCGCGGCCCATGGGGCGCAGCTGGTCGTCGTCGGCAGTAAAACGGATAGCTTGGCCCTGCTCGGAGGTAAGCAGGATGTCATCGCCCTCGGAGACGAGCTGTGCGCCGATGAGCGCATCGCCCTCGTTGAGGTTGATGGCGATAAGGCCAGCGGAACGCGCGGACTCGTAATCGGTCAGGCGGGACTTCTTCACGCGGCCCTGCTGGGTGGCGAGGACCAGGTAAGGAGCGTCCTCGTAGGACTGAATCTGGATGACCTGCGCGATCTTTTCTTCCGGCTGGAATTCCAGCAGGTTAGCCACGTGTTGGCCGCGTGCGGCGCGACCGCCCTCTGGCAGTTCATAGGCCTTGAGGCGGTAAACACGGCCGAAGTTGGTAAAGAACAAGATCCAGTCGTGCGTAGAGCAGACGAAGAAGTTCTTCACAATATCGTCCTGCTTGAGCTCAGCGCCGCGCACGCCCTTGCCGCCGCGCTTTTGCGCCTTATAGGAATCCACCTTGGTGCGCTTAGCGTAGCCGGTCGAGGTAATGGTGACCACGACGTTCTCGCGGGCAATGAGGTCCTCATCGGTGACATCGCCGGTGGCCGGGATGATCTCGGTGCGGCGTTCATCGCCATACTTATCGACGATCTCTGCCAGCTCATCGTGGACAATCTGGCGCTGACGCTCCTCGCGGGCGAGGATGTCCTTCAGGTCAGCGATCTCGCGCTCGATCTCGGCCAACTCGTCGATAATCTTCTGGCGCTCCAGAGCAGCCAGCTTGCGCAGCTGCATGGCCAGGATGGCATCGGCCTGGATATCGTCGACGTCGAGAAGCTCCTTCAAGCCTTCGCGCGCCTCGTCCACGGTGGGCGAACGACGAATAAGGGCGATGACCTCATCCAGCATATCCAGGGCCTTGACCAAACCGCGCAAGATGTGGGCGCGCTTCTCGGCCTCGTTCAAGCGGTACTGGGTACGGCGAACGATGACCTCGATCTGGTGCTCCACGTAGTAGCGCAGCATCTGATCCAGGCGAAGGGTGCGCGGCACGCCATCGACGATGGAGAGCATATTCGCGCCGAAGGACGTCTGCAGCTGGGAGTGCTTGTAGAGGTTATTGAGCACCACGCGGGCCACGGCGTCGCGCTTAAGGGTGACCACGATGCGCATGCCCACGCGGTCGGAGGACTCATCCTCAATCTTGGAAATGCCCGCAATCTTGCCGCTGGCCACGGACTCCGCGATATTGGAGATGAGGTTATCCGGGTTGACCTGGAACGGCAGCTCGGTGATCACGATGGTTTGGCGGGATCCAGACTCCTCGATGGAGGTCACACCGCGCATGCGGATGGAGCCGCGGCCGGTGGTGTAGGCATCCTTGATGCCCTGATCGCCCACAATGAGGCCAGCGGTGGGGAAATCCGGGCCCTTGACGCGTTCCATGCAGGCTTCCAGCGCAGCCTCTTCATCGGCGTCTGGGTTATCCAGCATCCAGTAGATGGCCTCGGCCAGCTCGTTGAGGTTATGCGGCGGAATATTGGTGGCCATACCCACGGCAATGCCGCCAGAACCGTTCATGAGCAGGTTCGGAACGCGGGATGGCAGGACGTCTGGCTCGCTGGTCTTGCCATCGTAGTTGGGCGAGAAGTCCACGGTGTTCTCGCGGATATCGCGCACCATCTCCATGGCCAATGGGGTGAGCTTACACTCCGTATAACGCATTGCTGCCGGGCCATCGTTACCGCGGGAGCCGAAGTTACCCTGGCCATCCACCAGTGGGTAGCGCATGTTCCAGGACTGAGCCAAACGCACCAAGGTGTCATAAATCGCGACGTCACCGTGCGGGTGGAACTGACCCATGGTGTCCGAGACCGGGCGGGCGGACTTCACGTAGCCGCGCTCCGGGCGGTAACCGGAATCGAACATCGCGTAGAGGATACGGCGGTGCACCGGCTTCAGGCCATCGCGCACCTCCGGCAGGGCACGGCCGACGATGACGGACATGGCGTAGTCGATGTAGCTCGACTCCATCTCCTCATTAATATCAATGGGAAATATGCGATCAAAAAGATCGTCGTTATTGTCACTCATAATCCCAAATTCTACCCTCTAGCGCCTTTCAAGACTCGAATTGCCGCACGAGTGGTATCACCGTGGTATCACTTGAGGTATGGCGATGACATTGCGGCTTACGGACGAACAGGATCACGCGCTGACGCTGCTGGCCTCCGCGCAGGGCACCTCCAAGCACGAGGCGGTGGTGCGCGCCATCGTTGCGGCCGCAGCCCGCACGCTTGCCGACGCCCATGTGCAGTCCACCGCCCGCGCCCTCCTCCCCGGCCGCGCTGAGCTGGAGGCGGAAATCCGCCGTGCCCGGCCCGCACAGTCCTAGGAAAGCATGAGTACTGAACAGCTCTACCTCTTGGCCCGCGAGTTTTGCGCTCGCTTTAACGTCCGCATCACCAACTTCGCCGCCCTGGCGGCCGCGGCGGCAGCCAGCACCGCCAAGGTGGAGGGAATAGCCATTCATGACAACCACCGCGATGCCGCCTACGCCATGGCGGAGGTATTAGCCCGCGTGCCGGCGCTGAGCGGGTATAACGCAGAGTTCGCAAAGTTCAGCGCGCGCGTCTACCTTAGTGTTAAAGAAGTTACCTAAGTTACTGGGGATAGTGACCCAAGAAAGGAACTACCACCATGTCCCGCTTCAAGAAGATTGCCGCCTCTAGCCTGACCGCCGTGGCGCTAGCTGCCACCGCCGTCACTGCTCCTACCGCCACCGCAGCCGATGCCGCTTCGTGGAAAGAAACCGTAAATCCAGACTTTAAGCCGGGCGAGGCCGGTGGTTCCTCTACCGGTTCTTCCCAGCTGGATCTCACCCTGATCATCACCGCAGCGGCCGCTGGCGTCGCCGCGCTGGCCAGCGCCGTGGCCCTGTACTCCCCTAACGTGGATCTGGAGAAAGCTGCCCGCGATGCTGGCTTGGGCCAGGTCGCCGATCAGATTGCTGCCATTCAGGCCAACCTCCCTGGCCTGCCGGGCCAGCCCGCCTAACTCGCGTAAGGTGGTGCAGCATGGCACATCTTTCTGAACTTATGTCAGGTCCGCAGCGCACTGCGGTGATTAACGATTGCGGCGAGCTGGTTGAGGGGGTCGTCGCCAAGCAATCGGGCATTACCGGCATGGCGCTCAAGGGCGCCGTCGCCGCCGCGAAGAAGGTAGACCCCGCCATCATCACCAAGGCCCTAGGCCGCGTGCTACCGGATATCCTCGACGCTTTAGATCCGCACTGGCAAGAGTTTGCACGCAGCTCCGAGCAGGATTTCGGTTCCTTCCTCGAGCCCCGCAGCACCCAGGTGAGCGATTCCATCATGTCGGTGGCCGATAAGCACGCCGAGCAGATTAACTCCCCCGCGCTGTCTAAGCCTTATAACTCCTTGCGCGGTAAGGCCTCGAAGTTCCTCACCCCTGCGGTACCGGATTTCGGCCGCGTGCTGCAAAAACACATGTAATTTCCACGCGGTTGAACCTAGAACAAACCGCAGAGTATAAGTGTGGAAGTGACTACTTCCGCAGCTAACCAGACCGAGTACCCCGTCGGCCAAGATCCCGCCCGCTGGCGGGTTCTTATCGTTTTGCTCACGGCGCTCTTCATGTCTCTGCTGAGCGTGTCCATCGTGAACGTAGCCCTGCCCTCTATTCAATCGGGCCTGGGAGCCTCTGAGTCCGATGTGCAATGGGTGCTCTCCGGCTATGCGCTCACCTTTGGTGTCATCCTTGTGGCGGCCGGCCGCGCCGGAGATCTCTTCGGCCGCGGCGGCATCTTTCTAGCAGGCATTGCTATCTATTCCCTCAGCGCCGCCGTCGCCGGCTTTGCCCCCAACGCGGAGGCACTCAACGCCGCCCGCTTTATCCAAGGCCTAGGCGCTGGGCTGCTCAATCCGCAGGGCGTGGGCATGATCCAGCAATACTTCCGCGGTCCGGAGCGCGCCCGCGCCTTCGGCTACTTCGGTTCCACGGTGGGCATCGCCGTGGCCATCGGACCGGTACTGGGCGGCCTGCTCATCCGCCTCGGCGGCGCGGACCTAGGTTGGCGGTTGACCATGCTGGTCAATGTCCCCGTCGGCCTTATTGCCATCATCTTGGGATTGATGTGGTTTCCCCGGCCGCTGTTTTCCCGCGTGCGCGATAAAAATGGCCATAAACTGGGCATCTTCAAGGCCCTAGCCACCCTGGATCCCATCGGCGCGCTGATCCTCGGCGCTGCCGTATGGGCCATCCTCTTCCCCTTCATGGAATCATCCGCTTCCCCGGCCGTGTGGTGGCTCCTACTGCTGGGCGCCGTCCTCCTTGTGGGATGGGTGCTATGGGAGCGCCGCCACAAGGCCACCGGCCATCCGCCGATGGTGGATCTCACTATCTTCGCCACCCCGAGTTTTCGCAATGGCACCATCATCGCCACCTTGTGGTTTATGGGTATTACCAGCATTTGGGTGCTCGTGGCGCTCTACTTCCAAAGCGGGCTCGGACACTCCGCCCTGGCTGCCGGCTCCGTAGGTATTCCGGCTGCCTTGTTGAGCTCCATATCTGCCACACTGGCCGGCCGATCCGTATCCGTCCACGGCCGCAAGGTGGTGGTGCTGGGCATGCTCGTGACCATCTCCGGCCTCATTGCCACCATTGCGCTTATCTGGGCCACCGAGCAGTGGGGAGCCAGCGAATGGTGGATGGTCCTTTCGCTGGCCCTTGTTGGCGGCGGCCAAGGCTCGGTCATCTCCCCCAACCAAACGCTCACCTTGGCGCATGTTCCACAGGCCTACGCCGGATCGTCCGGCGCCGTCCTCCAAACCGGCCAGCGCATCGGTACGGCCATTGGGCTTGCCGTTATTACGGCCATCGTTTTTGCCACCTTGCACGGCACAAGCGCGGACTGGCCGCTGTCCATCATTGCCGGCTTCGGCGTCATCCTCGCCATGTGCCTCGCTTCCCTGGGATTCGCCATAGCGGATCAGCGCAGCTCCCAGGCCTAGGCCCGGCGCTTTCCGACGCCACAATTAAAGCCCACCGCGGTAATTCCACGGTGGGCTTTGTGCTGCGCTATTAGATATCCAGGAAGCGGACGTCCTTCGCGCGGCGGGTAATGAAGGAGCGGCGAGCCGAGACATCATCACCCATGAGGATGGAGAAGAGCTCATCGGCGCGCTGCGCGTCTTCCAGATCCACGCGGCGCAGGATGCGGGTGCTCGGGTCAAGCGTGGTCTCCCACAGCTCGGCGGCGTTCATCTCGCCCAGACCCTTGTAGCGCTGGATGCCATCATCCTTGTTGATCTTGCGGTTTTGCTCCAGGCCCTCGGCCAGCAGCTTATCGCGCTCGGCGTCGGAAAAAGCATAGCCCGGAGTACCCTTAGACCACTTGAGCTTGTACAGCGGCGGGTTAGCCAGGAACACGTGGCCATCCTCAACCAGCTGCGGCATGAAGCGGAAGAGCAAAGTCAGAAGCAGCGTGGCAATGTGCTGACCGTCAACGTCGGCATCGGCCATGAGCACGATCTTGTCGTAGCGCAGCTTCTTGATATCGAATTCCTCGTGAATGCCAGTACCCAGCGCGGTAATAATCGCCTGCACCTCGGCATTCTTGAGCACCTTATCCATGCGGGCCTTCTCCACGTTCAGGATCTTGCCGCGCAGCGGCAGGATGGCCTGGAACATGGAATCGCGGCCGCCCTTAGCGGAGCCACCTGCGGAGTCACCCTCCACAATGTAGAGCTCGGAAATCTTCGGATCCTTCGAGCGGCAGTCTGCAAGCTTGCCTGGCAGGCCGCCAAGGTCGGTAGCGGACTTGCGGCGCACCATCTCACGAGCCTTGCGAGCAGCCATGCGAGCATGCGCGGAGGACACAGCCTTATTGATAATGGCCTTAGCCTCTGCCGGGTTCGCATCGAACCAGTCATTAACGTGCTCGTTGACCGCGCGCTGGACAAAGCCCTTGATCTCGGAATTGCCCAGCTTGGTCTTGGTCTGACCCTCGAACTGCGGATCACCCACCTTGACGGAAATGACGGCCGCCAAGCCCTCGCGGCAGTCATCACCGGAGAGGTTACCGTCCTTTTCCTTGAGGAGCTTATGCTCCTTGGCGTAGCGGTTCATCAGGGAGGTTAGGGCCGCACGGAAACCCTCTTCGTGCGTGCCGCCCTCGTGGGTGTTGATGGTATTGGCAAAGGTGTGAACGGACTGCTTATAGCCCTGGTTCCACTGCAGCGCTACCTCTACCTCGTGATCCTCGCCCTTCGCATCGAAGGAAACGATGGTCGGGTGGATCGCGGTCTTGGACTTATTGAGGTACTTGACGTAGTCGGTCAAGCCATCCGGGTAGTGGAAGGTTACCTTCTTGCGGCGCTTCTTCTCTGCCGCAGCGTCCTTCGCCTCGCCGGATTCTTCGTTGAAGGTATCGCCGGCGTCCGGGGCATCATCGAAGGACGTCTCATCCGCGCTGGTCTCGCCGGATTCTGCATCGGCGATTTCCTCCAGCTCGATCTGCTCTTCGGTGACGCGCTCATCAATGAGCTCAATGCTCAGGCCCTTATTCAGGAAGGCCATTTCCTGCAGGCGGCGGGCGATGGTGTCGTAATCGTACTCGGTAGTTTCAAAAACTTCCGGGTCCGCCCAGAAGCGGATCTTGGTGCCCGTGCCGCGGGCATTGCCGCCCTCAACGAGCTCGTCCGGGATGGCGTTCTGGAAGTTTTGGTACCAGTGCTTGCCGTCGCGCTTGATCTCCGCCTCCACGCGGGTAGAAAGCGCGTTCACCACGGAAATACCGACACCGTGCAGGCCGCCAGAAACGGCGTAGGAGTCGGAGTCGAACTTACCGCCGGCGTGCAGCTGGGTCATGACCACCTGGACGGTAGGCGCACCAGAGGCGTGCATTTCTACCGGGATGCCACGGCCATTATCGATGACCTCGACGCCGCCATCCTCCAGCAGCTTGACGGTAACCTTATCGGCGTAGCCGGCCATGGCCTCATCGACGGAGTTATCAACGATCTCCCAAATGAGGTGGTGCAGGCCGCGCGAACCGGTCGAACCAATGTACATGCCGGGGCGCTTACGGACGGCCTCGAGGCCCTCCAGGATCGTAATTGACCCGGCATCATATGCGTGTTCTTCAGCCACGGATTCGTGCTCTCCTTTTGGCTATAGCTAATTCTAAGACCTTGACTATTCTACACGGATACCCCCTACTGAAAGACACCCCACACCCGTGAGAGATAGGAATCTGGCGCGCTCTGAGGTTATTTACATTGTGCAGGTCTGAGTAAACCTCAGCCTATTAGCCGTAGGTATCTTGTGATCCTTGCGGTTTGACCCACTGCCGCCCCTCGTAATTGCGCCTTTGCTTCGGCCCGTGAATCCGCAGTTCCACAATGACATCGGGGCCCAGGCGGTCAGAGATTTTGCGCAGGATTTGCCGCTGCAGGTAGCGCAGCTCCGTTGCCCACGTGGAGTTATCGCAGGATACATAGACAATCTTGTCCTTAATCCGCTGCGGCTGCGTATGCGCGGCGATGCGCTCGCCCACCAGATGCTCCCAATTGCCCATCACCCAGCCATTAGCCAGATCATGCTCCCACCCACGATTGACCACCTCGCGGTTAATTTGGGATCCCAGGCTCGGCACGGCCAGCGTGCGCCGCTTCTTCCTGCCATCCGGGCCAGTGGGTAAGCCCCGTTGATAGCCCATATACCCCTGCTTTTGCGCCTTCTCCAGCGAAGGCACCGGCATCTTCGGTACCGGGCGGGTCAGCTTCGGCGGGTTTTTGGAGGTGGACCGAACCAGCTTGAAGTACTGGGTGACGGGATCGATGCGCTGCTTGCCGACGCCCCCTTGATCCTCACTCATTCCCTTCACCTTCCTCGGCGCTGAGCTTGGAAATGCGGCCGGTCTCGGTATCTTCTACGCTCACGCGGTAGCGCACGATGGGTTCCAAGTTTCCGGGCAAATCCTCATCCACGGCCGCGGTGATAAGCACCTGCTCGGCCTCGGCGGCCAAGTGGACCAGCTGCTTGCGGCGCTTGGCATCGAGCTCGGCAAAGACATCATCCAAGATGAGCACCGGATCGGATCCTCCCTCCTGGCGCAGGAGGTTGAATTCCGCCAGGCGCAGCGCGATGGCATAAGACCACGTCTCGCCGTGGCTGGCAAAGCCCTTGGCCGGCTGATCGCCCAGGTTGAGCACCAGATCATCGCGGTGCGGACCCACCAGGGAAATGCCGCGTTCGATCTCGCGCTGCCGGGCGGCGGCCAACTCGGTGAGCAGCACGGCCTCTAGCACCTCGCGATCGGAGGTATCGATCGTGGACTTATAGTTCACATGCGCCGGTCGCGATTCTGGCGCTAGGCCGGAATAGGCGGCGGGGATGTGGTCCAAGAGGGCGTCGACAAGCGCAAGGCGTGCGGCGATCACCTGGGCGCCAAGCCGGGCAAGCTGCGCATCCCAGGTATCCAAGGTGGCCAATGCGGCGGCGCCATCGCTATCGGAATAGCCGCGGCGCAGGCTGCCGGAGGCTGATTTCAGCAGGGCATTGCGCTGCTTGAGCACCTTATCGTAGTCAGCCTTCACACCCGCTAGCCGCGGAGTCCGCGAGGCAATGATGCTATCGAGGTAAGCGCGGCGCCCGGCTGGCTCCCCGCGCACCAGGGCCAAGTCCTCCGGGGAAAAGAGCACAGTTTTTACCACGCCCAGCAGCTCACGGGGGCTGCGCAGGCGGGTGCGATTAATCTGCGCCTGGTTGGCCGCGTGGGGCTTAATCAGCAAATGGGTAGTAAGCTCGCGGCCTTGGTTCACCGCGGTAATGGATACCCGCGCGCTGTCCGCGCCCTGGCGCACCAGCGGTGCATCGTGTGAAACGCGGTGGGAAGAAAGGTGGGCGGTATAGCCAATGGCCTCGACGATATTGGTCTTGCCAAAGCCGTTGCGCCCGACAAAAAGGGTGATCCCCGGCCCTAGCTGCACATTAAGTTCGGGCCACGAGCGAAAATCCCGAACATCGAGATCCCTGACGTACATTAGCCCGGCAGGCGAACCGGCATGAGCAGGTAGGTGAAGTTGGTCTCCGGTGTGGGGAAGTTGCCATCTTCATCGGCCTCAGGCAGCTCTTCCGGTTCTGGGATCATGATGGCTGGGCGCGAAGGCTCGGTAAAGCCGAAGACCACGCGGTCGGTATTGATGACCCCCAAGCCATCCTTGAGGTAGCCCGGATTGAAGGCGATGAGGAATTCATCGCGGCCATGGAATGCACACGGCAGGGTCTCGGTGGCGTTACCGGCATCCGCACCGGCGGAAAGGGTCACCTGGCCATCGGCGAATTCCATCCGAATTTGCGCGTTGCGATCCGTCAGCAAAGACACGCGGCGAATTGCTTCTTGAAGCGGAGCGACCTCAATGGAGGCAATATTGGTGTGGTTCTTCGGCAGCAGCGGCTGCACATTAGGGAAGTCCGCATCCAGCATGCGCGTGGTGGTCTCGCGATTATCCGCGTGCAGGCCAAAGAGGCCATCTGCACCAATATTGTCATCGGTGCCCACAGCGATTTCCACTGGGATATTCAGGTGCGGATCCAAGGAACGACCGGTTTCCTGCAGGGTCTTCGCCGGCACCAAGAGTTTCGCTTCTACATCCGGCGACTTCGGTTCCCATTCCAAGGTGCGCATGGCCAGGCGGAAGCGGTCCGTTGCCGTCATCTCAATGTCCTTGCCACGGATATCCATGTGCACACCGGTGAGCATGGGCAGGGTGTCATCCTTGCCGGCCGCGGCGGCGACCTGGTGGATGGCCTCGACGAATAGCTGCGGCTGGATGGTGCCGGTAACCTCCGGCAGGACCGGAAGCTGCGGGTAATCATCCAGGGGGATCAGTGGCAGCTCAAAGCGGGAAGAACCACAAGTAACCAGTGCCTTGGAATCTACCTGGGAGATCTCCACTTCCTTGTTCGGTAGGGAAGCGACGATGTCAGATAGGAGCTTGCCGGCTACCGCGATCTGTCCGGGTTCATCCACCATGCCGGCAATGCGGACGCGGGTAGAAACCTCATAATCGAAACCAGTGAACTCAAGGCCATTGTCATCCGCGGTGATCAGCATTGCGCGGAGCACGGGCTGGGTGACCTTGGACGGCAGGCTGCGAGCAACCCACGCTACGGCGTTGGCAAGGTCATCTTTGGCAACGCGAAATGACACGGCTTCATCCATGGTGCGAAGAGCTCCTCTGAGGCAAGTAGGAAATTTGTTACTTACAAAAGACTGGCTTCCAACTTACCGCATCGGGCGCGGTGCGCCACAACGTGTAATTCCATCTTTGCTCGCCCGATCGGCGCCTGGCCCAAGGCAGGCCGGGCCGAATTCCACACATCCTCTTTCTTCTATACAGATCAGAGAAATAATTTAGTAGTAGTAATAAGCGCTGTGGGATCTGTGGGTAACTAGGTAAATGACAAGTTCAAGCCGCAGATCCGGGGTGTGCTAATTCTTGTGATCTTGCTGTGATCAATCGGGGCGAATTGTGGACAACTAACGGGATCACCGTTTTATCCACAGGTTTTGTCATTTGATCACCGATCTACACACAGCGCTGATCACAGGGTGGTTCTCCCAGCATAGAGCCTGTGGAATTTAAAACTGTGAGTAAGATCTATGAATTACAAAGATGGAATTACACAAGTGTGAATAACGCTGTGGATAACTCTTTTCCCAGTTAATTGATTACTTTTAGTGGTTCTTCCGGGTTCTCTGTGGAATTACACGAGCGTGTGGGCGGCTGGCGGACGGTTTTGTTCCAGGTTCCGGTGACTTGGCTAAGGATCTCGGATCTTGTAGTTTGGTTCCACCTTCGCGTAGCGCGAGCAGAATCCGCGAACTGCCAAAGGGAAAACAAAAGCGCCCTCCTTTATATAAGGAAGGCGCTGCGGCAGTGGTGGAGAGATTTAGGCGCGACCGCGATTCTTGATGCGCTGGGTAAGCGCCTGGATCTCGTCGTAGGTATTGCGCTTTTCAGTCATCTCTTTGCGGATCTTGCGATCCGCATAAATGACGGTGGTGTGGTCCTTGCCGCCGAACTGTTCACCAATCTTGGGAAGGGATAGCTCGGTCAGTTCGCGGCACAGATACATAGCCAACTGGCGCGCATGCGCCACCGCACGCTTTTTGCCAGCACCGCGCAGAGTTTCTACATCAATATCGAAGAATTCTGCCGTGACCTCCATGATCGAGGTAGCGGTGATTTGCCGGTCAGCGGAATCCGGGGCCAAATCGCGCAACGCGATTTCTGCCATCTCCACGTTGATCGGCTCATTCACCAAGGAAGAATAGGCCGAAACGCGGATGAGTGCGCCCTCGAGCTCACGAATAGATGATTCAAAACGCGAGGCAATGAGCTCAAGCACGGAGCGATCCACTTCGGTGCCGTCATTGGCCGCTTTCTTCATCAAAATCGCGATACGCGTTTCTAGATCTGGCGGCTGAATATCGGTGATAAGACCGCCTTCAAAGCGGGTGCGGAGGCGATCTTCCAGCGTGGTTAGCTGCTTCGGTGGGCGGTCCGAAGACAAAATGATCTGCTTATTGGCTTGGTGCAGCGCATTGAAAGTATGGAAGAACTCTTCCTGGGTGGATTCCTTGCCCTCCAAGAACTGGATGTCATCGACCATCAGAATGTCGAGATTGCGGTAGCGCCGCTTGAAAGATTCCTGACGGTCATCGCGCAGGGAATTAATATAGTCATTCGTGAATTCTTCCGAGGACACATACTTCACGCGTAGACCCGGATGCAGTACCTGGGCGTAATTGCCGGCGGCATGCAAAAGGTGCGTTTTACCCAGACCAGAGCCACCCCAGATAAATAGTGGGTTGTACGCACGGGCGGGATTCTCGGCCACAGCCACGGCGGCGCCATTGGCAAAACGATTCGAAGAACCGATCACGAAGCTATCGAAGGTGTGCTTCGGATTGAGGGAAGTCTCACGGTTGGGATCGTGCGCCGGGGCCTCACGCGGGATGCGGGCGGAATTGGTGGCGGCACCGGAGAAATTTCCCGCGGATTCTGCCTGCTGTTGGTTATAGTGCTGGGCCAGCTCATCCAGGCTTGCAGGGGCGTGACTCGACTGCCAATTGTTCTGGGAAGGGGCCTGCTGTGCAGCGGCATCCGTTTGCTGCGGGCGCGGAATGTAATTCTGGGTAGATTCCGTGTTCTGCGGCGGTTGCGCTTGAGGAGGCTGCTGTTGTTGAGGGGGAGTTGCCTGTTGTGCAGGGTCCGCAGCCGGCGGCTGTGGCTCTTGCGGGGTGGCAAGGGTAACCGCAAAGGAACACGGCCGGCCCAGGTGGCGGGTTAGTGCCTTGGCAATGTGCTCGCCCAACTCATTTTCGACCACATTTTTGGCATCCAGGTTCTCGGCGGCGACGAGGGTGTAGCCCTCGACCATCATGATGGGACGAACCAGTTGGAGGTAAAGGCGCTGCGAGTGCGAAAAACTAGGGACCTCGGAATTGGGTTGCTCGGATTGTGCGAGCAGGTCATCAACGACCGCGCGCCAAACGGCATGCAGGTTCGCTTGTGGGTCAGTCACAACAGGCTACCTTTGTGGAATTTAGTCGGGGACGGGTGGACATTGAATAACAATTTTCACCGCGGATTCCACTGTGGTTTTCACATCGGTTTTTATCGAGTCACCTCGATCTCCACAGAGTTATCCACAGGTGTGGATGAAATAGTTATTCACAGCTTAGTTCATGACTGTGGATAACTCTTCATTGGCCAGTTTATGGCCTTACGCTGCGGAAACTACAAAAGTCTCAAGCGTTGATTTAGAGTTATCCACATGACCGGTTGGGCTGTGGAATTTGATTCTTCTGTTCTACCGCCGAAACGGCGGGTGTGTCTAGCGAGAAAAATTCACCACCCGGGTGTGGGTTGGGGTGGGTCTTACTGCGTGATGGATTAGGTGCAGTAAGAGCGCAGAATCTGGCCCTCTAGCTGCAGGAAAAAACATTTATGTAATTTCGGGTGTACCCGGGTGTCGATTTGTTTCCAGCGGCAGAAATCACGTAATCTGGCATGGTCTATTGCAACAAAGAGTTGCGCGTGAAAGTGACAGCGTCACCTCGCACTGGCTGGGCCCGTCGGCTAGCCGTGCACCGGAGAGACTGTGATGCGTCAGGTTCATGGAATCTATTCATCAGTGGGCGTGCCGCTGCACTGCGGTGGTGTGCCTACGCACAACTTCAAGGAGAATTAACGTGGCAAAGGGTAAGCGCACGTTCCAGCCGAACAACCGTCGTCGTGCTCGCAAGCACGGCTTCCGCACCCGCATGAGCACCCGTGCAGGTCGCGCCATTGTTGCAGCTCGTCGCAAGAAGGGCCGCGCAAAGCTGACTGCATAAGTTATGCTTCCAGCCCAGCACAAGCTCACGTCGCCGACGCAATTTCGGCGCACGATGAAGGGCAGTCGCCGGGCGGGCACTCGTACGGTCGTCGTGCATGCGCGCGACAACGCAGGTACGGACAAGACAGCCGATATCGCCGCCACTGGGCCGCGATTTGGGCTGATTGTTTCTAAAGCCGTCGGGAATGCAGTGGTTCGCCACCGCACCTCCCGGCGGCTTCGCCATGTGTGCATGACATTCATTCCCAAGCTGCCCGCCAGCGTGGACGTTGTCATCCGTGCTTTGCCCGCCAGCGCCACTGCTAGCAGTGAGCAATTAGAAAAAGATCTTGCCAAAGCACTGCGCAAGCAATGGGATATCTAAATTCCCGCGGGGAGGAAATTCCCCCAGCCAGAGGATTGGCCAAACCAATGGTCAAAGTGGTTCGTTTCTACCAAAAACATGTCTCTGGCCTTAAGATGGTATCGACCTGTCGGTTCGAGCCGACATGCAGTGCTTATGCCCTAGAGGCGCTTTCTCAACACGGCGCAATCAAGGGTACGGCGATGGCAATAGCCAGGGTCTGCAAATGCGGCCCCTGGCATCCGGGCGGATTCGATCCGGTCCCGGGTACCAACAACAATTGAGGATTAAACACTCGTGCTTAATATCATTTACTGGCCAATTTCGGCCGTTTTGTGGTTCTGGCACTGGCTGCTGTCCCTCGTAATGGACCCTACCTGGGGCATTACCTGGATTCTGGCCATTGTGCTGCTGACCTGGACGCTAAAGGCACTAATGGTCAAGCCGACCATCAGCCAGATTCGTTCCTCGCGCAAGATGCAGGAAATCCAGCCTAAGGTGCAGGAAATCCGCGCGAAGTACGGCAATGACCAAACCAAGGCCGCGCAGGAAATGCAGAAGGTCTACAAGGAGTCCGGCGTTCGCCCGATGGCCGGCTGCCTGCCGGTCTTCGTGCAGATTCCAATGTTCGTTGGTTTGTTCCACGTGCTGCGGTCCTTCGACCGCACCGTTGCGGTAGCCGGTGGCATTGGACATCCCAGTGGTGACCCTATGTCCGTTGAGGATAACGCCAACACCGCGAACTACATCTTTAAGCCGGACCTGGTCCAGCAGTTCTTGGATGCCAAGATCTTTGATGTTCCGCTGGTGACCAACCTGCGCTTGAACTCGCCGATTGTGGAGGGCGTAACCACTACCCAGGCAGCCGTCATCATCGTTCCGATGATCGCCGTCATTGCGGTTATGACGCACTTCAACGCCCGCATGAGCCTGAACCGCCAGGAAAAGCGCCGTGCTGCTGGCAAGACCCAAGCGCCGCAGGGGCAAAATGCGGAAATGATGCAGCAGCAAATGGCCATGATGTCCAAGATGATGCTGTGGGTCATGCCGGCCATGCTGGTCTTCTCCGGCTTCATCTGGCCGATTGGCTTGCTGTTCTACATGATGGCCAATACGGTCTGGACCTTCTTCCAAACCCGCATCGTCTATGCCAAGATGGACCGCGAGGAAGAAGAAGAGGAAGCCGCTAAGGTAGAGGCCAAGCGCACTTCCGCGCCTAAGCCGGGTGCCCGCAAGAAGGACAACCGCACCAAGAAACAGCGCAAAAACAAATAAACACGGAGGAGAACCCCATCGTGTCCGAGATGGACCCGTCAGTAGTATTCGGCTCCCGCTTGCCCCTCGCGCAGGCTTACCATGATTCGCTCGCTACAGACGGGTCCACTCGTGGTTTTATAGGCCCCCGCGAGGTGCCACGCCTGTGGGACAGGCACATTATTAACTGCGCCGTCGTCAAGCAGGCAATCCCGGAGGGCGCCACGGTTATCGACGTCGGCTCGGGTGCTGGGCTGCCCGGCATTCCGCTGGCCATCGCGCGCCCGGACCTGCAGATCACCCTGATCGAGCCGCTGCTCAAGCGCTATAACTACCTCAACGAGGTCGTAGAAGAGCTGGGCCTAGACAACGTGACGGTGCTGCGCGGCCGTGCCGAGGAAGGCCCGATTAAAAAGGCCGTGGCGGGAGCAGACGTGGTCACCTCCCGCGCCGTCGCACCGCTGGGCAAGCTGGCGAAATGGTCGCTGCCGCTCGTGCGCAAGGGTGGCGAGATGATCGCGCTGAAGGGTTCTTCGGTACACGAGGAACTGGAACGCGATGCCGCCGACATTAAGAAGGCCGGCGGTGGAAAGGCCGAGGTCAGCACCATCGAGGGAACCACGATCATTCGTGTCCCGCGCGTGAACTAAAGTAGACGGCATGACTAATCCGCGCCTTATCACCATTGCTAACCAGAAAGGCGGCGTAGGCAAAACCACCTCCGCCGCCAACTTGGCCGCAGCGCTAGCCACAGAGGGCAAAAAAGTGCTGGTGATCGATCTTGACCCGCAGGGAAACGCCTCCACGGCCATGGGCGCGGAACATAATTCCGGCACCGATTCCAGCTATGAGGTGCTCCTTGGGGACTGCACCGCCGAGAAGGCCATGCAGGCTTCCTCGCACAACGAGAACCTCTTCTGCATCCCCGCCACCATTGATCTGGCTGGCGCAGAGATTGAAATGGTCTCCTTGGTGCGTCGCGAATTTCGGCTCTATGACGCCCTGCATAATGGCTTCCTTGAAGAGCATGGCTTCGAATATGTCTTCATTGATTGCCCGCCATCGCTGGGTTTGCTCACCATTAACGCGATGACCTGCGCTGAGGAGGTCATCATCCCGATTCAATGCGAGTATTACGCCCTGGAGGGCGTGGGCCAGCTGCTGGGCAATATCTCCATGATTCGCGAGCACCTCAACGAGGATCTGCATATTTCCGCCGTGCTGTTGACCATGTATGACGCCCGCACGCGCTTGGCCGAGGACGTGGCCGATAACGTCCGCGAACAGTTCGGAGCCGTGGTGCTGGCCAATGTTATCCCGCGCTCCGTGCGCGTTTCCGAGGCACCGGGGTACGGTACTACGGTTATTGATTACGCTCCCTCGTCCACCGGTGCCCGCGCCTACCTTGCGGCCGCGCGCGAGCTTGACCGGCGGGGCGATTACCGCCCGCACCCGACCACCGGGGCGATTGGCGTGAGCCCACAGATTTACGCGGAATTGGAAGGATAGGAACTCATGGCAGAACAGAAGCAAGGCGGCCTTGGCAAGGGCCTAGCCGCACTCATCCCGTCCGGGCCTGATGCTCCTACCCGCAAGCCGCGCTTGGGCGATTCCGCCGCGGATATCATCTTGGGAAATTCCACCCCGCAGCCGGGCCGGAAGGGTGGTGAAGGCAAGCGCGTAAAGGGCGCTCCCACCATTCAGCAGGGTTCTGGCTCTAAGTCCTCCAAGAAGCGCCAGGCCACCCCGGCTCCTATCGGTGCGACCTACCGTGAGATTTCCATTGGGGATATCATCCCCAACCCGAAGCAGCCGCGCACGGTCTTCGACGAGGATGAACTCGGTGAGCTCGTCCACTCGATCCGCGAGTTTGGCCTGCTGCAGCCCGTGGTCGTCCGTCCTTCCGAGGAAGGCGGCTTTGAGCTCATCATGGGTGAGCGCCGTTGGCGCGCTTCCTCCAAGGCGGGCCTGGCCACGATTCCGGCCATCGTGCGCGATACCAAGGATGACAACCTGCTGCGCGATGCTTTGCTGGAGAACATCCACCGCGTACAGCTCAATCCCTTGGAAGAGGCACACGCCTACCAGCAGCTGCTGGAAGAATTCGGCGTTACCCAGAACGAGCTGGCGGATCGCATTGGCCGTTCGCGCCCGCAGGTGACCAATATGCTGCGCCTGCTCAAGCTGCCGGTAGAGGTACAAAAGCGCGTAGCTGCTGGTACCTTATCTGCCGGCCACGCGCGTGCGCTTTTGTCCTTGGATGACACCGAGGCCATGGAATACATTGCCAACCGCATCATCGCGGAGGGCCTGTCCGTACGCGCCACCGAGGAAGCAGTCACCCTCTACAAGCGCGATGGTAAGCCGGCAGAATCCAAGAAGAAGCAGCCGGCACCGCAGCCGCAGTACTTTACCGATTCCGCCGAGCGCCTGTCCGATCGCTTCGATACCAAGGTCACCGTGACCATGGGCAAGCGCAAGGGCAAGATGGTCGTGGAATTCGGTGACCAAGAAGATTTCGAGCGCATCATGACGCTCATCGAGGGCCAGCACTAAACTGGGGCGATGATCCTCGAGCCGGTACGCGAAGGCGCGCATTCACCGCCAGGCCGCGCGCAGTACCTTTTGGGAGCTGGAGGCCTCCGTGCTCGATCCCGCCTTTGAAAAAGAGGCGTGGCTGGCTACTACCCTGCTGTCTTTTGGGCAGTGCGGCTTTACCGTGGGCGAGGACGCCACCATTCTCTTTTGCTCCCGCGAGGATGCTGCCGGCGCCGCCAAGCTTCCCACCGCCCCCATTTCAGACGATGCGGAGATCATTACCTCGCTCTTCGTCAAAGCACATTTAATGGGGCGTGGCATTGAAGCAGTGCTTGTCGACGCCGCCATTATGCACCTTACCAACCGCGGCAGCACCGCCGTGGAGGCCTTTGGCTATTACGGCGATCCTGCGGCAGCGGCGGATTTCTTGGGCCACAAACCGGCCTATATTGGGCTGATGTCTTATGACACTTTGCGCTCCGCCGGCTTTGAGGTGGCCGCGGATCACCCAGTTCTCCCCCGCTTGCGGCTCGAATTGCCGCCCCAGCACGATACGCTCAGTGCGGCAGCCGCCGAAGATCTCCTAGCCCGCGCTTTGGCCTAGATTCGAGGCCTAGGACTGTTCGGCCTGGAGCAGCTCGGAGAACTTATAGGCGCCGGTTACGGCGGTGTCCTGCTCCATGAGGTACATGCGCTTTACGGCAATCACGATCGCCTCCGCAATGTCATCGCGGCGGGACGGGTTGGTGAGGATCTTTATGTCCTCTGGGTTGGTCAGGTAGCCCAGAACGATCTGGATGACCGGCATCTGCGTCAAGCGCAGCAGGTCCCAGGTGCGGCCGTGGTTGCCGCAGTCCAGCAGTTCAGTGCGCGCGACAATCTCGCGCTGGATGAACCCGGAGAGGGTCTCACCAATGAGTGAGGAGTTGCCGGATTCGGAACCGAAGTAGAAGGTGGCAACACCATTGGCCTTCTCATTGGGGTAGGAATCGCAGGCTAGGGAAATGACCATGTCCGCATCGAAGGCATTGGCCAGCTCGGCGCGGGACTTGACGTCCGCATCGGAGGTGCGAGGACGGGAGATGATGGTTTCCATGCCTGCGGCAATCATGCGCCCCTCGATGCGCTGGGTGAGGTCCCACAGGATTTCTTGCTCGGAAATATCACCGAAGCGACCCTTGACCAGCTGGCCGGCGTCGCCGCCGCTCAAGGCGGGATCGATGACAACGCGCTTGCCCGCGAGTTTTGGTCCGGCGTTGCGGACGCGCTCACGCTCTTGGATATTGTGCGCGGAACCGCCGGTGATGCGGCGGCCAAGCAGCCCAAGGGCGCGGATGGTGGCGGGGCCGCACACACCATCCTCCTGCAGGCCGCAGTTGTGCTGATATTCCTTCAGTGCCGCGTGGGTATTGGTACCGAAGTGGCCGTCTACACGCTGCTGGTAGAAGCCGAGCTCCTGCAGTTGTTGCTGGAGCTGCGAGATATCGTCACCCACCAGCTCATTCGCAGGCTCGTAGCTAAGTACGCGGCTGCCGAGCGTGTACGAGGCTTGGCGCAGTTCGCGCAGGGTGAGATCGTCGATCTCGCCCGTGGGCACGATACCGCGGGATTGCTGGAAGGCCTTGAGGGCTTCAGACAAATTGGCATCAAAGCTCTTGTCGCTCTCGGAGTACTTCTGCTTCTTCCAAGCCGAAAGTTCCCCCTTGAAATCTGACAAGAGGCCGAGACGGGCCAAGGTAGCGCGAGCCTCAGCTACACGCACGCTTGTATCGCCGACTCGAAGAACGCGGTTCACGCCTTATACCCCTTTCACAGCCCGCTTTAGTTAGGGCCGCATTCCAGAATTTCTACACGCTTAATCTAATAGGAATTAGATTAACAGTTAAAGCTGCTTTTTCACTTGCGCCACGATGTCATCTTTAGAACGCAGACCTACAAATTCGTCTACCTTCTCGCCGTGGTTGAAAATCAGCACATTTGGGATGGACATGATCTGGAACATGGCGCCTAGGTTGCGCTCTTCATCGACGTTGACCTTGGCGATGGTGACCTGGCCTTCCAGCTCCTCCGCTACCTCTTCCAGGATGGGGGAAAGCTTCTTGCAGGGGCCACACCACTCGGCCCAGAAGTCAACGACGACGGGCTTATCGGACTCGATGACGTCCTTACGGAACGTATCGGTGGTTACATTCTTTACGTTGCTCATACTGAATTAACGGTTTTCTGCGAGGAAATGTTCCGCATCAATTGCCGCGCGGCAACCGGAGCCGGCCGCGGTAATTGCCTGCTGGTAGTGGTCATCCACCAAGTCGCCGCAGGCGAAAACGCCAGGCAGGGAGGTCTTAGTGGTGGGTTGTTCAACTACAACATAGCCGTTGTCGTTGAGCTTGACCTGATCATTGAGGAAGGAAGAGCGCGGATCATGGCCAATTGCTACGAACATGGCAGTGACATCCAAGGTGGAAGTCTCGCCGTTGGTGACGTCCTTGAGCTTGAGTCCGCCGACCTTGCCTTCGGCTTCAATAACTTCTTCGACGACCTTATTGGTCTCCCACTTGATCTTTTCGTTGGCCTGGGCGCGCTCCAGCATGATCTTGGAGGCGCGGAAGTTCTCGGAGCGGTTCACAATGGTGACAGAGTCCGCGAACTTGGTGAGGAAGGTAGCCTCCTCCATGGCGGAGTCGCCGCCGCCGATAACGGCAATATTGTGGCCCTTGAAGAAGAAGCCATCGCACGTAGCGCAGGTGGATACACCGCGGCCGGACAGCTCTTCCTCACCGGGAACGCCGAGGTGGCGCGGGGCGGCACCGGTGGCGAGGATAACGGTGCGGGCCTCAAAGAGCTCGTCACCGACGTGCAGCTTTTTAATATCGCCTTCCAGCTCAACGGAGTCAACGACCTCCATGCGGAGATCCGCACCGAAGCGGATGGCCTGGGCACGCATTTCTTCCATGAGCTCTGGGCCCATGATGCCCTTTTGGAAGCCGGGGTAGTTTTCCACCTCGGTGGTATTCATAAGCTCGCCGCCGTACTCGAAGCCCTCGAAGACAATCGGGTTGAGCTCGGCGCGTGCCGCGTACAGCGCGGCGGTGTAACCGGCAGGGCCGGAACCTACGATGGCAACATCGTGGACGGTCATTGCTAACTCCCTTAAATCAGAGTGTGGTTTCGCGTAACGCCCTGAGTCTACCCGCCACGCTGGCAAACGTCGGTATTAGCAAACTCACCCCATGGCGGCGCGTAGGACTTCCCTCGCTCGGGCGCGGCGGGATTTGATAGTGCCGGGCTTTACCCCTTGGGCGGTGGCAACTTCGCCGACGCGGAACCCGGCGACGTCGGTAAGCACCAGCGCCTCGCGCTGATCCTCCCGCAGCAGCTGCATGGCTTCTCGCACCACCAGCTGCTCCGCTAGGTTTTCGGAAGGGTTATGCGCGAGCAGCGGGTTGCGATCGTCGTCGAAGTCCTCCGCATCTAATGAAGCATTTTCCCTGTTAGAGCGGTGGTTCAAGTAGTCATAGCCAGAATTTTTCACCAGCCGGTGCAGCCAGGTCGAAAGCGCAGACTCGCGGCGATAGGAATGCAGGTTACAGCTGGCGCGCAGAAAGGCCTCCTGGACCACATCTTGGGCGTCATGATCGTTTCTGGTGTAGCGGCGCGCCACCGTGGTCAGCCGCGTGCGGTGGCGTTCCACGATGGTGGAAAAGGCCTTATTATCCCCCTCAATAAAAGCATCAACTAGTTCTTCGTCACTGCGGTCATGGCTCAGCGTCATATGTAGATTCCCCCCGGATCAACAACTGTTATACACAGTGTGACCCGAGGGGAATTAGGGCGCGAGCGCTAGGCTGTACAGTTTATTGACCAGCCCGCACGCGGAGGGTGCGCCGCAGGTTATCGCGGCATTCCAGCAGGATGCGGCGCAGCGCTCCTGGCAGCTCTCGGTGCAGCAGGCGCGTGGTGGCGGCATCGGCCATCGGCAACTCCGGGTAGAAGCCGCGGATGAGGCGGTTAGCAATCTCAATCGGGTGCGCGGCCCAGATGTCTTCCACGCGGGAGAAGAACTCCTCCGCAAAGGCCTCCTGCAGGCTAGCTGAGCGCGGGGCGTTGAAACCGGCGACCAGTGCGTCGACCTCGGCATTGGAATATGCGCCGGGCGTGAGCGCCTTATCGAACGCGGAGCGCTTGGTCTCCGGCGTGGGGAAGGCGTGGCTGGCGCCGAGGAATTCGGTAGCGCCGGTCAGCGTATTATCGCGCTGTTTTTCCTCTTCGAGCTCGGCCGGGGTTACGGCGTCGCGGGCCGCGAGGGCGCGCAAGATCGACCAGCGGATTTCGGGGTCCAAGCGAAGGCCGGCAATGTCACCGGAGAGCAGGGCCTTAAGGCGCGCGGTGCCTGATTCCTCCGGCGTTGCGGCGAGTGCGCGGATGGCGGCGCGAGCGAGCACAAGCTGGGCGTCCGAGGCTGGTTCGGCCTCGGCCAGGTGGCCCCAGATTGCCTCGGCATAGTCGGTGCGGACCTGCTCGCGGTCGGCGTCTGCAACATAATGCGCAATGGCAAAGTTGGCATTGGCGCAGGCAGCAGCCAGCAGCGTGGTATTGGTCTCGTAGGCTTCGTGCTTGACGACGACCCCCACATAGTCAATCGCCGACATTTCCCCATCGCGGGTGAGGTTCCACAGGGCGGTCCAGATTACCGCGCGGGTCAGTTCATCCTCGATGTCGGTCAGGCGCTCGCCCGCTGTGTCTAGGGAGGTCTCGTCGAAGCGGATCTTGGCGTAGGTATGGTCGGCGTCGTTAAGCAGCAGCAATGCCGGGGCCGGAAGGCCGGCAGCCTCATCGATGATGGTGCGGGTGGTGCCATCACCGGCCGGGAGATCGATGTCGAACTCGCGGTACTTGTGCAGGGACGCATCAAAGAGCGAAGCGGTCAGGCGGTGCGGTCGGGTGACGTCCTCGGCGTCTGCACTGATGGCCAGCTCCGCAATCTTCTCGCCCTCGGTGTGCAACTCCGGGGTGAGGGTATCCGGGCCCCAGGTGCGCAGCCAAGCTTGGGACCAGGCATCAAGATCGCGGTCCGTGTGCTTCTTGAGCGCCTGCAGGAGGTCATCAAAGGTGGCGGCGGCAAAGGCATGTTCCTGGAAGTAGTCGCGCGCACCGGCGTAGAAATTATCGCGGCCGACGTAGTGCACCAGCTGCTTGAGCACCGCCGCTCCCTTGGCATAGGTGATGCCATCGAAGTTCTGGCGCGCGGCATCCACGTCCGGGATCTCCGCCTTGATGGGGTGCGTGGTGGGCAGCTGATCCTGCAGGTAGGCCCAATTCTTGCGGGCGCCGGCAAAATTGGCCCAGGCTTCGGTGTAGTCGGTGCCGTGGACGGAAGAATCCGCGCCCATAAATTCCGCGAAGGACTCCTTGAGCCACAGGTCATCCCACCACTGCGGAGTGACCAGATCGCCGAACCACATATGGGACATCTCGTGCAGGATGGTATTTGCACGACCGGCATGCTGCGCACGGGTGGCGCGGGAGCGGAAAATGTAGTTCTCCGTAAACGTCACCAGGCCGGGATTTTCCATGGCACCCAGGTTGTATTCGGGGACAAAGATGGAATCGTACTTGCCCCACGGATAGGGATAGCCAAAGTTCTGGTGGAAAAAGTCCATGCCTTGGGCGGTAAGTTCTAGGATTTCCTCGTCTAGGTGCTCAAACATGGACGCGCGCGCAAAAGCGCGCAGCTGTGCCGAGTGGCTGCCATCCGGGGCGGTCCAGGTGCGCTCTCGGTACTGGTAGGGGCCGGCGGCGAAAGAAGTCAGGTACGTCGACAGCGGCGGGGTCGGCGCAAAAGTAACGGTGGCGAGCTCCCCCTCTTCGCTGCGTTCGACTTCCGGTTGGTTGGAAAGGATCTGCCACTTTTTCGGTGCGGTCATGCGCACGTGGAAGACGGCCTTGAGATCCGGCTGTTCTAGGCAGGGGAAGATGCGGCGAGCATCGGAAGGCTCGAGGTGTGAATACAGGTAGGTCGCGTCATCGGCTTGATCGTGCATGCGGTGCAGGCCCTGGCCGGTGCGCGAATAGCGCGAGTGGCCGGTGACCTCGATGGCGAGCTCCTCCCCTACCGGCAGGCCGTGCAGCCGGATGATGCTGCCATCAAAGTCCACCTCCTGCGGGGTGCCATTGACCTTGACCTCCGCGACGGATTCGCCCAGGTAATCCAGGAAAAGTTCTGGTGCGCTGCTGCTGAGTTCGAGGCGGGTAGTCACGCGGTAGGTGGGGCTATCGAGTACCTCCGAGAGATCGAGGTGGAGGTGATAGGCGCGCAGGTCCACCGCCGCCGCGCGTTCTTGGAGCAACTCGTGCTGCGTCTTGTCTTGTGGTGCGGTCATATCTACGCACTATAGTTACCGCCGTCACGCAGGGTGCGGGGTTGGGGTCCTAAGCCCGCTGCCTTTTAGCAGCAAATTACCCAGCGGGTATTGGAGCCTCACTGTGAACCTGTTGGATTAGTTTTTGCCCGTCCCATACTCTTCATGTGGCGCAAAATGCCAGTGACCATCAGCAAGCGTTACACCACACTGAGGGATGCAACCTATGGAAACCGTCAGGCGATAACACCACACTCACCACTTTCTGTAAACATAAGGCCTAGACCCCACTAGACGCGTGTAAAACAATGCTAGGAACGGCCCTATTTACAGGAAACATTCTGCGTCAAACCGGCGTAACAATAGGGTGTACCCCAGGTGCCCCTACCAGCGCCCGCAGTTGAAGGCTTCACCTACCAAATGGTAAAGTTAGCTATATGCGAACCAGTCAGCGCTCCGAGATCCTGGAAGCTGCCCTCCGCGTCATGAACGCAGCGGAGGGTGGCGACATTACCCTTGACGCAGTGGCCCACGAGGCCGGGCTCACCAAACCGGGATTGCTATATCACTTCCGCAACCGCGACGTACTGCTCGCCGCGATCGTCGACCACGCTGCGGCCAACGTCGAGAACGACATGACTGCCACCCTTGGCAAGCCCCTCGAGAACGCCAACGCCACCGAGCGGCTCCTGAGCTACCTTCACGTCGCCGCCCACGGGGCCGCCAAGCGCGCCGAGTTCATCATCTGGGGCCAAGCGACGTACCGGCCCGAACTCACCGAACCGTGGACTACGCGGATGGGCCGCTGGCTCGAACTCCCGGACGATCTCGACGCCGCCACCCGAGCCAGGCTGACCACCGCCCGACTCGCCGCCGACGGACTCTGGGGCGCCCAGGCCACAGGTGTGTCCACCCTCCACGGCGCGGATCTCGAAGCCGTCGTCTCCAGCATTCGCTCCCTGATCGAAGGAACAACCCCATGAAGCAGTGGTTCCTGCTCGCTGGCGCCATCACTACCGAAGTGGCGGCGACGCTGTCTCTCAAGGCGGCGCTCAATCACCCATCCTGGTACATCGTGGTTGCTGCCGGATACATCGGCGCTTTCGTCTTCCTCACCTTCTGCCTGCGCGAAGGAATGCAGATCGGCGTCGCCTATGGCATCTGGGGAGCCAGCGGGGTCGTGCTCGCCGCCGTGCTATCCGCCGCGATTTTCGGTGAACCTCTGACCGCTGTGATGGGTCTTGGAATGGTTGCGATCATCAGCGGTGTCCTCACCGTCGAACTCGGCTCCCAGAAAGCTCAGCAAACCGCAGCCCAGGAAGCAGGAGTCAACTCATGAGATGGATCTTCCTCGCAGGCGCCATCTTGTCCGAAGTCGTCGCGACCATGTCGCTACGAGCCTCCGACGGTGGCCGGGTGAAGAAATGGTTCATCGGCGTCATCGCGGGGTATCTCGTGGCGTTCGTCGCCTTAAGTCTCGCCTTGGCCGACGGCATGGCCCTTGGCGTCGCCTACGGCATCTGGGCAGCATCCGGCGTAGCTCTCACCGCGATCCTCGCCCGGGTCATCTTCCACGAACCCCTCACCCGAACCATGGCCCTCGGCATCCTCCTCATCGCCGTCGGAGTTCTCACCGTTGAACTCGGCGCCAACTTGGCGAACTGATGCATTTCCGCAGGTAAACCAGGCAGATTGGTGTGCCCCAGGTGCACCACGAGGCGCACAGACAAAGGCTCCCCAATGAGCGCCTGTGGGCCTAGCGTTGTGGATGTGATCACCTGTGTCGTCCACTACACCATCGACCCCGACCAGATCGCGGCCTTTGAACAGTTCGCCCGCGCTTGGATGCGGCATGTCGACGAACACGGCGGCACCCACCACGGGTACTACCTACCCGCGGAAGGTGTGAGTGACCGTGCGGAATCCCTGTTCAGCTTCCCCAGCCTGGCTGCCTACGAGCAGTACCGCACCTTGTTCGGCACCCACCCGGACTTCATCGCCGCTGACCGGATTCGAGACGAGTCCGGGTGCGTCCTGCGGTACGAGCGCACCTTCATGCGGCCGCTCCTACCCCAGGGACACTGAAAGGGACTCCGGCAGCACGCTCGGCACAACCCACAACGCCGCAGGTCAGCGCGTACAGATGGGTGTAATCAACTGTTACATGTGTCACCCGTCTCGGAGAGAATAAGAATCAGAGCACGATCCTCTACGTCCGGTTCCTACCCCAGATCATTCCCACCGAAAGCCGCCGCCAACCGGCCTGACCTCGCTCACTCGCCGGGCCACGGCATCACCATGGGGCTTGACCTTCGAGCCGGGAGCCCGGGTGCTTGCCAAGGTCCAGCGAAGCTCTCCTGCTGCCGTGAACTATGTCGCGGTGGACATCGCGTCCTACGAGACGGCCAATGAAATCAGGGAATTCCTGGCCGGAAATGGGGCGTCATCCCTGGCCTTTGCCTCTGATACCGATACGCGGCTCATCACCGCCTACCGGATAAACCAGGTAAGCACCGCTGTAATCCTGGACGCCGCGGGCACGGAGGTCTTCCGTGCCGTGGAGCCGGGTGCTGCGTAACTGCGGACGGCACTGGCCGCGGCGGGAGCCGGCTCAGTGAAGCCCCTTAGCCTGCGGCGGGCTCAGATGTAACTGCAGATTTGTTCAGCATCGCAGCGCTGAGGGTCGGCCACCTCGGCGGTTGCATATTGTTCGGCCACGGTCACCCGGAGCGCGGTGAGCTCCGCGATTTTCCGGTCCAGGTCCTGCAACTGTTTCCCCAGGACATCCCGTACGTGGGTGCAAGGCGTCAAACCGCTATCGCGGATCCGCAGAATGCCCTGGATCTGCGCCAGGGTCAGCCCGGCGGTTTGGCTGCGGCGAATGAATTCGAGGCGGCTGAGGGTGTCGTGGGCGTAGTCACGATAGCCGTTGGCCGAGCGCTCAGCCGGTGGGAGCAGGCCCCGGTCCTCATAGAACCTGATCGTCTTGGTTGTTATACCGGCAGCATCAGCAACTTCACCGATTCGCATTTCGGGTCCTCATCTCGTTCCAAAAAATCGCATATGACCCTTCCATCGTACTGGAACGTTCCGCATCGGCACCCGCAAACCAACAGGTCCCGTCGCCAGCTTGACCTTCCCCCTTAGTGGAAGGTTGATAATGGGGTGTGACGTACTACTGGCCGTCCGGTTTCGTGTTGGGGTCCCCTGTCGGGGTTCCGGACACGAGCCGGACATATGAAGGGATGATCATGTCAATAAAAGTGAAGGGCCGGGAGCGCTCTGGCCTGGTGCTTGCGGCAGGCACTCTGCTGTCCTTCCTTGGTGTTGTGATGGTGGCGCTGGTGTGCTGCGGGGTACCCGTTCTGACGGCTGCAGCCGGTGTTTTCGCCGCGGCCGGCGCAATGGCCGGCAACCTCTGGTTCATTGCCGCCGCAGCCCTTGCCGCGGGGGCCCTGCTCCTGCGGGCGCAGCGTCGGGGCAGCCCGGGGACGGATTGTTGCGCCCGTTCCCGCCCGGGGGCCAGCCTGTCCGCGGGTTCTACTCCAACACCTCATTCATCGTCGGAGCAGGAGCGGTCCGGGCAGTCCCGGGCCGGTGCTTCTGAGGATGCGGGGTCACAGGGATGACGGGTGTTTTGGGTCTGGCCTTTCTGACCGGAATGCTTGCCACGGTGAATCCATGCGGGTTTGCGATGCTGCCAACCTATCTGGCGTATTTCATTGGTTCAGGCCCGGGTGCGGGACGGAAGCGGCCGTTGCTTGCAGGTCTTCAGGCCGGGGTTGCCCTCAGCGCCGGTTTCGCCACTGTCTTTGTTACGGCCGGCCTGCTCGCCGCTGTAGGCCTGCGGTCGGTGGCGTCGGCGCTTCCCTGGGCGGCGGCGCTGATCGGAGCGGTTATTGTGGTTGCCGGCCTTGGCATGGTGTTCGGATGGCAGCTGCCCGGGGCGAGGTTGAACCTGCCCCGGATTCTGAAGACGGACGGGACCAGTTCGGGCCTCAGGGCGGTCTTTGGCTACGGGGTGGCCTATGCGGTGGCTGCGCTCTCTTGCAGCCTGGCCGTGCTGCTGGCTGTTGTCGCCCAGGCTGTGTCCACCGGGAGCCTGGCCGGGCTGCTGGCGGTCTTCGCCGCCTACGCCTTGGGCTCCTCGGTGGTGCTGGTCCTTCTGTCCCTCGGTGCAGCGGTAGCGCGGGACGTCCTGGCACGCCACGTCCGAAGGATCCTGCCGTTTGTTAATCGTCTCGGCGGAGCCGCGCTTATCCTCGCAGGGATCTACCTGTTGCTCTACTGGGTTCCGGCCCTGTCCGGCGGGCAGGCCGGGGAGATCATGGGCGGGACGGTCACCGAAGCCAGCGTGGCGCTGTCCGGTTTCATCTCGGGCAACTGGCCCATCATCACCCTCACCGCGGTGGCCGCCGTCCTCGCCGCCGCGGCCCTGGCCCTGCGGCGCCGCAGTAAAAGCAAGGCACAGGACAACAGCGCAATCACGGATGGGGCTGAGAGCAGCGACAGCACCGAAGCGTGCTGCGGCCCGGAACATCTTCTTCCCGACACGGCGCCGGGGCGCACCAACCAGAAAGGAAACCCATGACAACGACCAGAAACCACCGGCGGATTTTCACCATTACTGCCGTCGTAGCGGCCGCGGCCCTCATCCTGGTCTTGGCCCTCACTGCGTTGAACCGCGGGAGCGAAACCGCTCCCGCCGCCGGGCCAGCGGGCGCAAACAACGTGGACAGGATCGAGATCACATCTGTGGACGGCAAGGCCCTCACCGTCCCTTCCACCCGCCCGACAGTGCTGTATTTCATGGCGAGCTGGTGCTATACCTGCGTTCCGCAGGCAGAAGCGATGAAGGAACTGGAACAGGAATATGCCGATAAGGCAGACTTCGTCGCCGTGGACGTGACGCCGGAGACCACAAAAACCCAAGTGGACCAGTTCCGCGAAATGGCCGGCACACCCGGATACCCCTTCGTTGTCGACCGGACCGGGGAACTCACCCAAAAGTACGCGGTCACATCCCTAGACAGTACCGTCGTCATCGCACCTGACGGTGACATCCTGGGCCGGGCCGATTCCCGGCCCATGAAGGCCGATGCCCTGAAGGAATTTCTTGACACAACACTTCCGTAGCAACACCGATCTCTTCGCTCCCGTTCTTGACCTTCCCGTGCAGGGGAAGGTGCAGACTGGGGACAGCATGCAAAAAGGAACGCCCCCCGGGGTGTTCATTCGAGACTCCAAGGAGGACTAATGCCTGAGGCAGCACCAGATTTTGATTTAGCCGTGATCGGTTCCGGAGGCGGCGCCTTCGCCGCCGCCATCCGGGCCACCAAGCTGGGCTATCGGGTCGTGATGATCGAACGCTCCACGGTGGGCGGGACCTGTGTGAACACCGGGTGCGTTCCCTCCAAAGCCCTGCTGGCCGCCGCTGAAGCCCGGCATGTCGCTGTGGATGCGACCGGAAGGTTCCCCGGGATCAGCACTTCCGCCGCCCCGGTGGACATGGGTGTACTGATAGACGGGAAACGCTCCCTGGTCGAGCGAATGCGCTCGGATAAATACGTGGATCTGGCCGCCGACTACGGATGGGACCTGCGCCAGGGCACCGCGGTGTTCGCCGGCACCCCGGAGGAACCGGTCCTGGAAATCACCGGACCCGACGGCACCCGCGACTCCCTGACCGCCGCCCATTATCTGGTCGCGACCGGTTCGACCCCGTGGGCACCCCCGGTGCCGGGACTGGATGAAGTCAACTACCTGACCTCGACCACCGCCATGGAACTGAACGAAGTGCCTGAGTCCCTGATCGTCTTCGGCGGCGGGTACGTGGCCCTGGAGCAGGCGCAGCTTTTTGCCCGCCTCGGATCCAAAGTGACCTTGCTGGTCCGCTCCAGGCTTGCCTCGCACGAGGAACCGGAAGCCTCCCGTGCGCTGATGGGCGTCTTCGCCGACGAGGGCATCCGCGTGGTCCGCCGCGCAGCCGTAACTTCGGTCCGCACAGATCCCGCCGGCGCAGAGGTCCTTGTCACCGCCACGGTCGCCGGGGGCCAGGAGGAATTCCGCGCCGCAAAGCTGCTGGTAGCCACCGGCCGACGCGCCGTCACCGACGGACTGAACCTGGACGCCGTCGGCGTCAAGACCGGCGACACCGGCCAGATCCTGGTCGAGAGCACACTCGCCAGCTCCAACCCCAGGATCTGGGCCGCAGGGGATGTGACCGGGCACCGAGAATTCGTCTACGTCGCGTCCGCCCACGGAACCCTGATGGTGGAGAACGCCTTCAACAACGCCGGGCGCGAGGTCGACTACCGGCACCTGCCCCGCGTGACGTTCACCAGCCCGTCACTGGCCGCGGTCGGCATGACCGACAAGGAAGCCAACGAGGCGGGCATCCGGTGTGAATGCCGGGTCCTGCCCCTGGAATACGTTCCCCGGGCACTGGTGAACCGGGACACCCGCGGCTTCATCAAAATCGTCGCCGACGCCGACACCGGACGGATTGTGGGGATCACCGCCGTCGGCAAGGAGGCCGGTGACCTGGCCGCCGCCGGAGTCTACATCCTCGAGGCCGGCATGACCGTTGACCAGGTCGCGAACCTCTGGTGCCCATACCTGACCATGGCCGAAGGGATCAAAATCGCCGCACAGTCCTTCACCACCGACGTCTCCAAACTCTCCTGCTGCGCCTCCTGACCCGCGCCAGATCCCAGCCTAATCCCATTACGTTGTTGGCAGTTCCGCTTGAAGGAGCCCAGGATTCGTACTCCTAGCCCCATGCTGGGGCAGGCTATGTTTATCTGCGTTCCTTCTGCCTTGTGGCAGTGGAACTAGTCGCTGGCTTCGGTATGGCTTATTTTCGTCCCTGTCTGAAAATGATCCGGGGGTGATGCCGCCGAAGGCAGTGACATACTCCAGACTGCTAATAGGAACCTGACCCGCACAGAATGTGCGAGGTCTCAAAGTAATGTGGATGCCAGCGTGAAGTATGTCGGTGCTGTTGCAAAGTTGGGGCAGTAGAAAGACCGGCGTGAAATAATCAGAGCCATGGGCATCTTCTCCGGTCGGCATTTCCCCCGTGACATCATCCTGTGGGCGGTGCGGTGGTACTGCCGCTACGGCGTGAGCTACCGCGACCTCGAAGAAATGATGACCGAGCGGGGTGTGCCAGTCGATCACACCACGATCTACCGCTGGGTGCAGAAATACGCCCCTGAGCTGGATAAGCACACTCGCTGGTACCGGCAGGTACCCGACTGGCAGGCCCGGTCCTGGCGGGTGGATGAGACCTATATCCGGGTCGGCGGCACGTGGTGCTATCTCTACCGGGCTATTACCGCCGGTGGCCAGACCTTAGACTTCTACCTCTCACCAAAACGGAATGTGGCTGCGGCCAAGCGTTTCCTGGCCAAGACGCTGCGATCGAATACGACAGCCGGGTCCCCGCGGGTCATCAACACCGACAAGGCACCAGCTCTGGCCAAGGCAATATCCGAGCTGAAGGCGGAGGGAATCTGCCCTCAGACGGTGGAGTACCGGCAGGTGAAATACCTGAACAACGTTCTCGAGGGAGATCATGGCCGACTTAAAAGAATCCTGGGACCGAAGGGGGCGTTCAAAAACCGAATTTCCGCCTACCGGACGTTGAAAGGGATGGAAGCGATGCATTCATTACGGAAAGGTCAGGGCACGATGTTTGCTTATGGGCACCCCAATCCGGACGCGGTGATCGTCAACCGGGTCTTCGAGACGGCCTGAGAACGCCGGCACGCAGCGGCCATCAGGAAATGAGAAACTGGGTCGTCTCGGCTCTCCGCCCAACTTTGCAACAGCACCCTGCAATTCTCCTGTGGCGACTTTGAATTGTTTCCTTTATAGGTGAAGCCAAACCCGTTGATTGGCTGATATCCAGAGGTGCTGAGGGGCTGAATGGCTTTTCCCAAGGGTAAGGAGTGGCTGTACCGCTAGACCGGAAGACGTAGGAAAAGCCCGCAGCCAGAAGGTGGCTGCGGGCTTGGGGAAGCTTAATGCTTCTAGTGTGTCTGGGGCTACGGGCCTACTGCTTGATAGCAGAGACCTCGAGCTCAATCTTGATCTCCTCGGAGACCAGCACGCCGCCGGTCTTCAGCGGAGCGTTGAAGTCGATGCCGAAGTCCTTGCGGTTGATCTTGGTGGTTGCCTCGAAGCCCAGGCGGGTATTGCCAAATGGGTCCTCGGCGGTAGCAACGTCTTCAACGTCGAGGTCGACGGACTTGGTGGTGCCCTTAATAGTGAGGTCACCGGTGACGGTGCCGTTGCCATTCTCATCAACGTTGAGGTTGGTGGCCTTGAAGGTAATCTCCGGGTACTGCTCTACTGCGAAGAAATCTTCGTTCTTTACGTGTGCATCGCGGTCATCGTTGCCGGTGGAGATGGAAGCGGTGCGGATAATTGTCTCAGCAGCGGAATCGGCGATGTTCTCGGCCACGGTGATGGTGCCTTCGAAGTCTGCGAAGTTACCGCGAACCTTGGTGACCATCGCGTGCTTGGCGACGAATCCGATAACGGTGTGGGCTGGGTCAAGTGCGTAGGTACCTGCTGCGAGGGACATGATGAATACTCCTAAAGTTGTTGTTTGCGTTACACCCCACAGTGTACGCACCACTTCTAAATAGTCAACACGTGAAGTAAAAACTTTGTAAACGTGCAGGTCACAGAAGTGTGATTGGGAAGAATTTAAAAAAGAAGGCCGAATCGAAGGTCGTGTTCCTCGATTCGGCCGTGTGGGTTGCGCCTAGGGCTGCCCGACGAGACCAATGTCTGCGATGGTTGCCTTATCGGACTTGGGCAGCTCGGTGAGCATGAAGAGGATCCCATCGAATTGCTCGGTGGTTTCCTCCAGCTCGATATCTTCCTTGCCGCTTTCGAACTTGCCCCTGGCCAGTTGGTGCAGGGAGCCAGCTTGTGGGTTCTCCGGATTGAAGCTGTCCTGGTTTACGCCATAGACGGCGTACCGCGCCCCAGTGGAGTTGGACTGCACCACCGGCAGGACCGCTAGGTGCGTTGGCGTATCCAAGGTGACGAGGACGCCGGTGTCCTCCTCGGTGGTGGACCACGTGGTGGCCGTTTTGCCGTCGATAAGCGCTGCGTTGTCCTTGTTATCAGGGACGGTAACCGCAGAGGAAGGCTGGAGACGCACCGGCGGGGTATCCGGAATGTCCGTGCTGCCGTGGATGGTCTCGCTGACCGGGTTGGATGCCTCCACATTGCTGAGCAAGGACATGATCCAGGTGGTGAGCGCGGCCATTGCTACGACGAAGATCGTGGCAAAGATGCCGATGACGATGACGCCGGAACCGGAATAGCCGCGGCCGCCAAAGCCGGGTTCTTGCGCGGGGTCATCCTCTTGATCCGGTTCTACCTGTGCCTTCACCGGCAGGGCCTCGGGTGTTTCTTCTGGTTCATCCGGTGCGAAGTCGTGCAGGCGCTGGGCGATGCCGGCCAAGGTTAGCGCCTGTGCCTCCTGCAGCTCCTCCATCTTTTCCTCGCGGCTGTCCTCATCGGCACTATCGAGGGCAAAGTGCGCATCTTCGATGCGCTGGGCGGCCTCGTCTGCGGGGAGATTGGCGTCCTCAGAAATATCGCGCAGTTTCTTCGGCGAAGGTTCCGTGGACTCCACCAGCAGCTCGAGGGCGGAGCTCAAAGCCTCGCGGTCGGTGGCTGCGGAGGTGCCGTCCAGCACGGCGGGGAAGGCAACCTTGACCACGCCATCGGTAGAGACGCGGAAACGGTCGCGGTGCTCCACGCCGAGGGTGAGGCCGGCGTCGTGGGCAGCAGCGGCATCAGCAAATAGCGGCGCAGTAGCTCGTGCCACGGAATGGGGATCGAGGTTATCTGCCTCCGCTACCTGCTTGAGGGAGGTGCCCTCGAACCAATCCGCCACTACCAGGCAGCCAGTGCGATAAGACAGAACCTGGATATTATCCGCCACGGTATCGAGCTCCAGCTCGGCAAGGCGGCGGGTATTGCGCGAAATCTCTGCGGAGCGGCGGGCGGCAACTCCCGGAGTCGATGGCGCAATCGGCGCCAGGCTATTGGTATCGACGAACGTCAAGGCGACCAGTCGGCCGGTGGACTGTTCGCGTGCCTGCCAGAACTGCGCACCAGTGACCGCACCGTGATCCTGTAGCAGGCGGAAGCGGCCATCCGAAACCGGGGCGCCTGGGACCAGGCGTGGGCCGCGGACGATGCCCGCGGACATTGGCGGCGGCACCAGGGTGGCATTGAAGGCGTCCTGGGTAAATACCGGCCGGATTTCCGGCACGTCGGGCTCCTCCAGCTCGATGGCCTTGGAGGAATCGACCTTGATGAAGCGGGACATGCCCGGGATGCGCTGCAGGGCGCGCGCCAAGTTCTGCACCTCCGGCAAGGAGGATTTGGACAGCACCAGGCCGGTGGCGATGAGGAATATGACACCGAGCACCGCGACCTTGATCAGCGAGACGATGGACGGCAAATTCTCCGGAAGGAGGTAATTCACGCCCCAGTACAGCACCCAGGAGACGACCAAGCCCACCAGGCCGGCACCGGAAGCCCACAGCACGGTTTGGGTGACGGCTTTGCCGCCGAGGCTGCCGAGCTTGCGCTTGAGCAGGAAGCCGCCAATGACCGCACCGGAGACGAAGCCAAAGCCATTGGCCGTACCGAGCAGAATCACCACGCGGTCCGGGTTGGACGTCATCAATGGTGCCAAGAGCGTGAGGACGATCTTGGTCAGCGTGATGCCGGCGATGATGAAGGTAGGCGTCCAGGCTTCCTCGCGGGCATAGAATACGCGCAGGTGCAGCAGCACCAAGGCATACGGGATGAGTGTGAAGGCGGAGAAGCTGATGGTCAGGCCGAGTTGCTCGGCGCTGTCGGCGCCGTAGGCGCCGTATTGGAAGAGGGCGCGGGCGATAGGTACGCCGAAGCCGGTCATGAAGATGACGATGGGGATAAGCGCGATGAAGGTCAGCTTGGAGCCCAGGGTGAGATCGCGGACCACGGCATCAACATCGCCGTCGGCGGCGTTGCGGGACAGGCGCGGCATAATCGCCGTCAGGAGCGTCACACCGATAACGCCATAAGGCACCTGCAGCATGAGCCAAGCATTCTGATAGACCAGCGGGGCGCCGGCATCCGCATAGGCGGCCACGCGGGAGGTGACCACGTAGCCCAGCTGGGAGATGGCCACATAAGTAATGATGGCCAAAGCCATGCCGCCGAATTGCTTGATGCGCGCATCCAAGCCCCACTTGGGGCGCAGGTTAATGCCGGCCTTTTTCAGATACGGCAATAGGATGAGGCACTGCACCATCACTGCTGTGGTGGTGCCCAAGCCCAAGAGCATGACGTGGGGATCGGCCACTGGCGTGGGCTCATGCGGGTCTAGTTGGCCGGGCAGGAAGCGATAAGCCAGCAGCACGCCAATGGAGATGAAGTTATTGATCACCGGTGCCCAGGCGCCCGGACCAAAGATATTCTTGGTATTGAGGACGGCCTGGAAGAGGGCGAAGAGGCCGTAGAAAAGAATCTGCGGCAGCAGCAAGAAGGCCAAGGAAGTTGCCTGCACGGCATTGGCCTTGGAATCTTCCGGCAGCATCATCCTGGTTAAGAAGGGTGCGAGCACCACGGAGGCGATGGTGACTATGCCCAGGATGGAAAAGGCCAGGGTAAATAGCCGCCGGACAAAGGTCTCGCCGCGGTCCGTGTCTTCTTTTTCGGCGCGCACGAGGACGGGCACAACCAGAGAGGTCAGTACCGCACCCAAAACGATCTCGGTGACGAGGTTAGGGATCTGGTTGGCGCTACTAAACGCGGTGCCCACCGTGGCGCCGAGCGTGGCACCGATGAGCATCTGGCGCAAGAAGCCAGTGATGCGGGATAGCAGCGTCGCGATGGCCATCGTGCCTGTTGCGCGGATGACATCCTGATTGGATGATTCGTTGTCCGCGTTGCGTCCAGTGAGCGCGGACTTATCCTCCTCGGGAGGAACGGCGGTGTCCTTCACCGCTGGGGTGGGGCGCTTTTCTGGTACCGGAGCGGGAGGAGAGGCCTGGACGATGCGGCCGCGGGCACCCGCCGGGGCGGGGTGCTCTGCCGGCGCGGCGGCATCCTTTGGGTCAACTACACCCGCAGGTGACTTCTCCACGTGTTCGGCCTCGCGGCCAGTCTTATCAGTCATAGAGGATACAACTTCAACTTACTTTTTAAGCCTTTGTGATTTTTTGCGCCGATGGCGGCCTAGCCGGAAGAGCGTGGCTAAGACCAGCGCAAGGGCGCCGGCTATGCCGACGCCATACACGCTTACGATACCGGCACGCGTCTGCACAGCGATATTGATGGGCTCGGAGATGGTTTGCTTTTCTGGGGTGGCAAGCCACAGGCCAATGTCCGTGCGATCGACGTCCTTAGGCATATCGGCGGTCATGGATACAGTAATAGAGCCCTTCGCCGGAATACGGACGCTCTTGGGCGTGTTGAGGCGCGCGCCATCGGGAGCATCGTATTGCAGCTTGGCCTCCACCGGTAGTGGCAGGCCATTTTCTGCCACGATGAGCAGCGGCGATGACTCGGATACGCGGGTATAGACATTGCCCGGTGGGATAAGCGCTACAGAAGAACGCAGGTCCCGCAGTGTATCGGAATGCACATCCATCGTGTGAGTGAATCGGCGCTGCGCCTCTGCATTGCTTCCCAAGCTATCGCGGTTGGTCAGCGAGAGGGCGGCGAGCAGATCCCTGCGCAAAGGCAAGACAAATTCATAGCGAGTGAGCGCGATATCGGGATCGTCGACCATGATATTCATCAGCTCGTCGGTATAGCGGGCCTGCTGCTCCACGCGGACGATATCGGATTCGGCAAAGGCGGCGGGATCGCTAAAGGGGCTGCCGGGCAGTGAACCGGGCTCTGCGGTCTCCTGCTTCAGGCTGCCGACGGTGCGCGGATGGGACTTACCGGAAGCGATGAGTGCCTCGGCAGAGTCGAGTGCGTACTCGGCCGCGCTGGGATCCAAGTAATTGGGCAAGCGCGCCACGGTGTCATCGCTTGCGGCCAAGCTCAGTGCGGCGCCGCCGGTGATGGCACGAGAAAGATCGGAATCGAGCGAGTAATCGTAGCGCAGCTCTGGGTTGGAATAGCCCACCGTCTGTGGTTTGGAGCCGGTTTGGGCGAGGAGGGCGCCCAGGGAGGCGTCGAAAGTCACGGCGCGGCCAGGCCACGAAGTATTATCCGCCACCAACGCGGGCAGGGGCAGCTGCTGATCCACATAGCCGGAGCCGACCGCGAGCACGGTGGTGGCCGGCTTGGCACCGAGAATTCGCTCGATGGTGTGATTGCCGCGTTGTAGCCCCTCATAAGTAAGGAAGGGATTATTTGCCTTGGCCACGGAGGAAGCATTGGCGTTCGCCCACGGCATAGACATAAAGCAATCGAGCTCGCGCAGACGCTTGAGCCAGCGGGCAGCGTCCTCTTTTCCACTGCCGGGTTCGAGGTGCACATCGTCATCGTTAGTGAACCACGAATCGCGTAGGCGCTTAGGTCGCTCGGCTTGAGGTAGGCGGGCCGGCCCCACCTTATAGCCCTCCGCCATGCGGTTGACCGTGTCCAAGAGGGCGGGATCGATGGCTACGCAGCCTGCCCCACGCAGGTCGTGGTCGGCATACGTGCTGACCAAGCGATCGAGCCTGCCGCCCTCCGCCAGCTCACCGGCCAGCTCATCAGAGGAGAGGATAAGGTCCTCTCCCCCAGTGCCGCCTGGTACCGAGTCGATATCGGCGCTGATGGGATAGATCACGGTGAGATCGTGGGGTGTGGGGTCCGAGGGGGCATCGCCAAGCGCCTGCTCCTTCCCCTTTACCTGGCCTACGAGGCGCTCCTCCGCAAAGCTGACCGCCTCGCCGCCTACGGTGCCGGTGAGGGTAAACAGCAGCGGATAGGAGCCAGGCTCTTCGATGGCCAGGGTCTGCTCCTCGTGCAGGGAGGTGGGAACCTGGAAGGTGACCTCCCGGGATTCGCCTGGCTGCAGGGGTGCGGTGGTAGTGCTCGGACCGTAATACGGGAATTCGCCGGTGGCCAGCTGCGTGCGGGCCTGCGCGGTGTCCTGCACAGCATCGCCGCGGCGGCTCGTGAGCTGGAGATCCTCCATGGCTTCATCGGTGGGATTGTGCAGCCGGAAGGTCAGTTTCAGGTCCTTGCCCACGGAAAAGGGCTCGGCCGTAAGGAGATCAAGAGTGGCCCGCTCCGGCCCGCGCGCGCCCAACCATGCCTGGATATCCTGCTGATTTTCGGCGGCCGAGTCCATCTGCGCGGCGGCTGCTGGTAGCGGCAGGCACAAGCCCCACCCCGCTACCGCCATGCAGCCGCCCACGGCGGCCCAAGACTTCAGGCGTTGGCGCATTACCGTGGCGTCACTTTCCCCGCCGCGGCTTCCTTTCGTGCGAGATCGGGAAGGAGATCATGCGCGATGCGCGCCAGCTTGCGCTCATCGGCGTAGGCCAAGTGCTCGATGAGTTCAGAGACGGGGATCCACGAGACCTCGGTGACCTCTGGATCCTCATCGTTCATAATGCCGTCTACAAAACGCAGCAAGTGGTGGTGCACGGTCTTATGGATGCGCACGCCATCAGAGACGAACCAGTAATCAATCATGCCGAGGTCCGCAAAAACCTCACCAGAAATGCCGGTTTCTTCCCATACCTCGCGTTCAGCGGTGACCTCCTTGGCCTCGCCATTTTCCACGTGGCCCTTGGGCATGGACCACAGCAGGCGCCCGCGGCGGTCGAGGCGGCCAATGAGCGCCACATAGAGCCGAGAAAGGTCGACATTGCCAGTGGCATCGACGCACTCCGCCAAGCCGGAGACAACGAGGCCACCCGCGGAGGTTTCATCGCGGGTTTCCATGGCCGTGGATTGGCCATTGCCACCGCGGTAGGGCTTGCGCTGCTGAGTGGTGCGGCGCGCGCGATTATCCGGCCGGCGGCGCCGCCTGCGCCGGGACCGGTTGCGGTTGCGGCCGCCTCCCTTGGAGGGGCCCTGTTCTTGGTTAGTCATCCCTGCCAATCGTAGTAGACTCTCACCCGTGAATTTTCAGGACACTCAGCTAATCGGCGTTCTTGCCCGCGCGGAATCCACCGTCTCCTCCCTCAGCAGCCTGCTGGGTGGACTGGTGGAGAAATTTGCCGCGCGCGGCTACCCGCTCTACCTCGTGGGCGGCTCTGTGCGCGATGCGCTTTTGGGCCGCTTGGGAAATGACCTGGACTTTACTACCCCGGCCCGCCCCGAGGTGGTCAAGGAGATTCTCGATGAGTGGGCCGAAACCGTGTGGGATACCGGCATAGACTTCGGTACCGTCTCCGCGGCCTACAAGGGCCAGCAGATTGAGATCACTACCTTCCGCTCCGATTCTTATGATGGCCAGTCCCGCAATCCTGAGGTGGTTTACGGCGACACCTTGGAAGGCGATCTAGTCCGGCGCGACTTCAAGGTCAATGCGATGGCCATTGAGCTGCTTGCCGACGCCTCCTTTAAGTTCCACGATCCCCTCCACGGCCTCCAAGACGTGGCTGACCGGGTGCTCGATACCCCGGATAAGCCGGAGATCTCCTTCCACGATGATCCGCTCCGCATGCTGCGTGCGGCTCGTTTCGCCTCCCAGTTGGAATTCCGCGTGGCGGATCGCGTTGTGGAGGCCATGCGGGATATGGCTGGCGAGATCCAGCGCATCACCGTGGAGCGCGTGCAGGTGGAGCTGGATAAGCTCATCTGCGGCACGGCCCCGTGGGATGGCATTGATCTTCTGGTATCTACGGGAATCGCGGATTATATCTTCCCGGAGATCCCCGCGCTACGCATGACCGCGGACGAACACGCGCAGCACAAGGACGTCTATGCGCACTCGCTCAAGGTGCTGAGCCAGGCCATGGATCAAGAGGAAGATGGGCCTGATCTTGTCCTGCGCTGGGCGGCGCTGCTGCACGATATTGGCAAGCCGGATACCTTTGATAACACCGATGGCAAGGTCTCCTTCCACCACCACGAGGTGGTGGGCGCCAAGCTCGCCCGCAAGCGCCTGCGCAAGTTGAAGTACCCGAAGGCCACCACGGAGTCCATCGGCCAGCTGGTGTACCTACACATGCGCTTCCACGGGTTTGGGGAAAATCAGTGGACTGATTCCGCCGTGCGTCGCTATGTCACCGACGCCGGCAAGCTTCTTCCCCGCCTGCACAAGCTGGTGCGCGCCGATTGCACCACCCGCAATGCCAAGAAGGCCCGCCGCCTCCAGCGCACCTACGATCAGCTGGAAGAGCGCATCGAAGAGATCGGCCGCAAGGAGGACCTGGCGCGCGTGCGTCCAGACCTCGACGGCAACGAGATCATGGAGATCTTAGGGCTCCAGCCCGGCCCTGAGGTGGGCCAGGCATGGTCCTATCTCAAGGAGCTGCGCCTCGAGCATGGCCCCCTCGAGCGCGAGGAAGCGATTGCGAAGTTGCGTGAGTGGTGGGATTCTAAACAGTGATGTTTGCCGATAGATTATTCAACGCCCTCGAGCGCAATGACCCCGCCCCCGGCCAGCTGCTCATCGCCGCTCCGGGGATGCTTTCGCCGGAATTCGCCCGTTCCGTCATTCTCGTTATTGAGCACAATGACATGATGACCTTCGGCGTGGATCTGACCAAGCGCTCCGAGGTGGCGATTTTCAATGTGCTGCCGGAATGGCTTCCCGTTGTGGCCAAGCCGCAGGCGCTGTACATCGGCGGCCCGCTCAATCAGCAATCCGTCGTAGGACTCGCGCAAACCAACCAGGGCGTCGATCCGGACAAGCACGATCGCCTCACCCGCCTCGCCCCGCGCCTCGCGCATGTGGATCTGCGCGCGGAGCCAGAAGAGATAGAGCCCTTGGTCTCGGGCATGCGCATGTTTGCCGGCTACGCCGAGTGGGGCCCGGGCCAGCTCGAGGAGGAAATCGAGGCCGGCGAATGGTTCGTCTCCCCTGCCCTAGCCCAAGACGTTATTACGCCGGGCCCGGCCGACCTCTGGTCCGATGTTATGAAGCGCCAACCCATGCCGTTGCCGCTGTACTCCACCTACCCTGTCAACGTGGAAGACAATTAATTCCTATCGCGCTGCAGGCAGTGGGCTAAACTAGCCCGCATGCGTGAGGATATTTCACAAGGTGTGCGGGATACCTGGGCCGCCGCCATCGGCCTCATTCCCCTCGGCCTTGCCTTCGGCCTGCTCATGGTCCAATCCGGCTTCAGTTGGTGGTGGACGCCTATTTTCTCCATCGTCATCTACGCCGGCTCTATGGAGTTCCTGGCCATTTCCATGGTCACCGGCGGCGCCACAGCCGTGGCCTCCCTGGTCACCGGTTTCATGGTGAACTTCCGCCATATTTTCTATGGTCTTACTTTTCCTCGCCACCGCATTAACTCGCGCCTGGGCAGGGCTTATTCCACCTATGCGCTTACCGACGAAACATATGCCATCGTCTCCTCCCTCCCCACCCATGACCGCCCGACCGGGGCCCGGATCCTCACCATCCAAATTTTTTGTCAGGCTCTGTGGGTAGGCGGTGGCATTGTCGGTGCTCTCGCCGGCCAGGTGATTCCCTCTACCGTGCAGGGCATGGAATTCGCCCTAGTGGCGCTCTTCGTCGTGCTGGCGATGGATTCCTTCCGCAATAACCAGGACTTCTCATTGTCTTTGAGCGCCGCGATGGTGGGGATCCTCGCCGCTGCCTTCGTCCCTGGTCAACTTCTCATGGTGGCTCTCAGCGCCTACTTCATCCTGTTGATTATTCGGTACCTATCTCCACGCGTCGATGCGGCTTTTACCTTGCGTAGGCGAGGCGACCTTAAGCGACTCTGGGAGGAGTGCTAATGCCCGCTGGAGTCACCCTTGCTTCCATCGCGGCCGTCCTAGTTCCCGTCGGTCTCATTACCGTTGTACTACGCCAACTTCCTTTCTCCTTTGTGAAATGGATGAAGGATAGTCAGTTCTTTTCCTTGCTCGGCATGATGATGCCCGTCGGTGTGATGACCATCTTGGTCGTGTATACCGTCCACGGGCAGTCCAGCGCCCCCGGTGGTATCTGGGCGGCTCTCCTTGGTGTGGTGGTTACCTTTCTGCTTCACCTGTGGAAGCGGGAGTCTGCGCTGTCCATCTTCGGAGGAACCGCCTTCTATATGCTCCTCGTCAACGTAGTGTTTTAGCCCTTGCGACTCTTATAGGCCGAACTTGGCGGTGGCTTCGGACCACAGGGCGTCGAACCGAGACTGGTCCACGTACTGCGCGCTAATGTCCGGAAAATCATCATAGGTATCCGGGTGAGGGACAACCTCTTGCGGTTGATCTACGTTTCCCGTGGAACTAGTTGGTGTTGCTACCCCGACGATGGCATCCGAGGGATCCAGCGCAATCATGCGCACCATGCGGCAGCTGCGGGCATCGCGCTCTTCCATTTCCGCCATGTGAATTGCTGAGCCCACTCCGGGCACATTCAGTTCGGTTCGTACGTAAAGGTAATTCGTCATGGCACTTAAGTGTAGTTACGTGTCGGGGTGCTGCGCGTAACGGGCCGCTAGCCATGAGCACATCATCAGCTGAACCTGGTGGTAAATCATCAACGGGAGGATTAGTAGGCCAAGGGATGCGCCGCCAGAAGCAAAGATGACCGAGGCCATGGGTAGCCCCGTGGCTAATGACTTTTTCGATCCGCAGAACTCGATTGCGATGGTATCGGCGCGGTTGAATCCCATCTTTTGGCTTGCCCTTCTGGTTAGCCACAGCATGAAGGCGACGAAGATCGCGGCGAAGACGACTAGGAACGCCAGATCCCACAGGGAAATCGAGGACCAAATTCCGTCCACCACACCCTTGGAAAAAGCGGAATATACCACCATCGCGATTGATCCGCGGTCCACGACCTTAGTGGCCTTGCTTTGCGCAGTCTTCCCCACCCAGCGTCGAGTTAGCTGACCTAAAACAAATGGCGCCAACAATAGAAGGGCGATTTCGCCGAATACTGACGTATCGATGTGAACTCCTCCCCCAGTTCCCATCAAGAGCATGACGAGCAATGGGGTGATGATTACTCCCACCAAGTTTGAGGCAGAAGCCGATACGATTGCGCCCGCCACGTTTCCTTTCGCGATTGAGGTGAAGGCAACCGAAGATTGCACCGTGGATGGGACCAGCGTGAGGAATAAGATGCCCAGGTACATGTCGTGCGATATGACAGCGGTGAGTGGGCGCAGAGCTATGCCTATAAGCGGGTAAACCACAAAGGTGAAAGCGAGAATTGTGAGGTGTAGCCGCCAGTGTTTTAGTCCGTTGAGGGCTTCTTGAGTGGAAAGCCTCGCGCCATACAAGAAGAAGAGTAGCGCGATGGCCACGTTTGTTAATTGGCCGAATATGTCGGCAAAGCTCCCGCGGGCTGGTGCAATGATCGCAATGATGACCGCCAGGATAATGAGGACGATAAGCGGGTCGGGCTTTTTCAAACGCTGCAGCATGCTAAGAGTTTAAACCCTATTCGTCATCACATGCTGCAGATGCTCGGGCCAAGAAAACACAACCCGTGTAGTTTCACGTGAAACCACACGGGAAATGCACTTTAGGCCGTGGTGACGTTAGAGCCGTCTTGTTTAACTTCGTATTCTTCCAATGGATCGCGCCCCGGGCCGGAGATTGCGCTTCCATCGCTGAGATTGTAGGAAGTGTTGTGTGCCGTGCAAGTGGCCGTCATGCCATCAATCTCGGTGATTGGATTGTGTTGGTGGGGGCAAGTTTGGGAGTAGGCCTTAAACTCGCCTTCCTTGGGCTGGGTGAAGATTACGCCATCAACAATCTTCGCAGAGCCAATCGGAATCTCGGTAGCCGCAATTTCTGCGGACGGAGAGGAGCCACAGGCCGCGGCGTAGGCGCCTGCAAATGTGGTGGCGGTTCCAAGTAAGAACATTCGACGGGAGCACTTGATCATGCTTCTACTCTAGCCCGTTGGTCTTGCGTATTGTGCCGTTCCCGTTTGTCCGGTTGGAATTAAAGTTTCACGTGAAACTCTGAAGTTAGTCAGCTAGGAGCCCCTCCCACGTTTCCGGAGAGCCATTGGAGGTAGCGACTAGCTCATAGGTGCCGGAGTCAATTCCTAAATCATCTACGATGCTCTGAGCAGATTGCTGTTCTTGCGCTTCTGCTACGGACGTCGTTGCCTTGTGGTCTTGCTCGGCGTACGTGCCGATGACAAAAGTTGAAGCGGCGATGGCCGCCAGGGCGGTACTTTTCTTCATGCACTATATTCTGCCCTTCAGGGGGCTGGTTGTGCTCTTGCCTGTCAGGGTTTCATGGCAGCTTTACGTAACCTCTACCCTCTCTCGCAGGAATCGCAATGGTGCAGTGAATCAACTATAGAGTTATTCAAGTATGGGTTAATTCCAGACCGTGGTTTGGATTAAAATATTGACAGTTACTAAAAACGGGCAAACAGCTGTCCTAATTAATAAAGTCACTGTGACTAACCGGAAGTGTGTAGCGATAACTCACTACGAAAGGTATAGCTACAAAAATTCCCCTTCTGGACGGAAGATGAATCTTTCTCCAGAAGGGGTAGATTGCGCAGCGGTGCGTGGTTACCTGTCGGATTCGCGAGCGGCGTGACGGAGTGCGTCGACATCAACCTGGGGGGCGGATGCTGCGGAGGCCTCTTCCCCACCGCAACCGTCGGAACCACAATTACAGGATTCTCCACAACCCTCCTCATCCGCGTGTGCTTGTTCGTAGAGGAACGCGGCACGTGAGCCGAGATTAGAACCGATGGAGAGGGCTAGAACAGCGGCCACAAAGGTAAGAACCGGGATGAGCCACATCCAGCCTTGAGAGCGGAGCGCGACGATGCCGCCAAAAACTAGACAGACACCGCTAAGGATCCAGAATGGCCCGGCGACGCGATGGGCATTGTCCCATGCTTCGCGGGATTTGCGGATTTCCTGCAGGCGTAAACCGATATAACTATTTCCAGGCAGGCGCTTGGTCGAGGCCAAGGCTCCCACGATGATGAGGAAGACGGCGAGGATTAAAAAGATGATTCCCACAGCGATCATGTATTCAGTTTAACCTTGTAGCGCCAGGATAAAAATCGTGGCTGGGGTGAGTGTTCTGGCTAAGTCTTCTGTCGGGTAGTATGCCTTTAAGGTCGATCGATAGATATTGAATCGACTATTGCCTCTATACCGCGCTGTTTCACCCTGGAACCTTTACCAAGGGGCGAAACACCCAATTTGAATGTAAGTACATGAATCTCAAGAAACTCTCGGAATCCCTATTATTCCGCATCATCGTCGCCATCATCCTTGGCGTGGTGGTGAGCCAATTCGCGCCCGAATGGTTTGGCCGCGTATTCGCCACCTTCAATGGACTCTTTAGTAACTTCCTCAATTTCTTTATTCCGGTCCTCATCTTCGCGCTTATCGCCCCGTCGATTGCTGCTCTGGGGCGGGGAGCCGGAAAATGGCTGGGTGTTACTGCAGGCATTGCCTACGGCTCAACGATTGTTGCGGGTCTTCTTGCCTACGTACTTGCGCACTGGCTCTACCCCACCATGCTCAGCGGTCAGGATCTGATTACAAATGTCTCCGATATTGATGAGGGCGCACTTACTCCGTACTTCGAGGTGGAAATGGCGCCGCCTTTTGAGGTTATGACGGCTCTCTTGTTGTCATTCTGCATCGGTGTAGCGATGACTACAGTGAAGTCCGATACCTTGTATGCGGTGACAAAGGAATTGGAGAGCGTAGTAGTCAAGGTCATTTGGGGCTTTGTAGTGCCAATTCTGCCGTTCTATATCTTCGGTATGTTCTTGGGCCTGGGCATGAATGGCAATTTGGGTTCAGTGCTTTCGGCCTTCGCCAAGGTCCTCATTCTGGCAGTTGTCATGACTCTGGTTTACCTGGTGCTTCAGTACATTATCGCTGGTGCAATTACCGGCAAGAATCCTTTCAAAGCACTACGCAATATGCTGCCGGCTTATTTCACCGCACTGGGAACCTCCTCTTCGGCCGCGACTATTCCGGTGTCTTTGGAGTCGACGCTGAAGAATGGCATCTCGAAGCCGGTGGCAAATTTTGTTATTCCTCTGTGTGCCACCATTCACCTCTCCGGCTCCATGATTAAGCTGACGCTTTATGCTTTTGCCATTGTGTACATGGCGGACCTGGATATTAGTTTGAGCACCGGACTTGGCTTCATCTTCTTGCTGGGAATCATGATGATTGCAGCACCAGGTGTGCCAGGCGGCGCCGTCATGGTCGCAGCTGGACTACTGGCGGACATGATGGGCTTTGACGATGGCATGGTGGCGCTGATGATTGCGGCCTACATCGCAATTGACTCCGTCGGCACTGCTGCCAACGTTACTGGCGACGGCGCAATTGCGATGATCGTGGACAAGTTCGCGGGCTCCAAGAAGGACCACACCGAAGAGGAATCTGCAGAAGCAACCGCGTAGAGGCTTTTTATAGCGAACCCTCCTCAGCTGCCGAGAGCTGAGGAGGGTTCTTCGTGTCTTCAGGACTACTTCTTAGTTGCCGCCTTCATGCGAGTTACGTACTCGGCGAGTTCTTTGTGCAAGGCTTTCGCATCGGATATGTGTCCTGAGGTTCCTTCCACAATTTTTCCTTCCGCGTCTGTTTCACGTGAAACGTGGCGATCAATAATCTTGGTAATTGCGGATCCTGTAATGGCCCCCGCTGCCCCAGCGGCTACGGCATCGCGCACGTGTTCAGGCTCGGAAATGCCGAACCCGAGCAGTACCGGAGGTCCGTCGAATCTTTTGATGTTAGCGACGACTTCTTCGAGGCCAATTGTTTCTGATTGCTTTTCGGCACCGGTAACTCCATCGCGTGAAACCGCGTAGATATATCCCCGCGAGCTTTGAGCGACGCCCTCGAGGGTGTGTGCAGTCGCGCGGGCCGGGGCAATAAAAATTGGATCAATACCGGCCTTTTCTGCTGCGGTGATGAATGGAGCACCTTCGCGAACGGGGACGTCGGGAAGCAAAATGCTATCCGCACCCGCTTCTGCAAACTCGGCGTAGAACCGGTCGAAACCGCGAGTGAACGCCACATTGCCGTAGATGAGCATGCCGATGGGGAGCTCGGGAAATTCCGCGCGAATTGTTCTTACCTGTTTCAAGGCGGAATCTACGGTGGCACCTCCGTCGAGCGCGCGAAGGTGGGAGGCCTGAATGGTGGGGCCGTCGGCCACTGGGTCAGAAAATGGAATACCTAACTCCAATGCATCGGCTCCGGCCGTGACGACGGTTCGCACGATGGCTAGCGTGTGCTCTGGGGTGGGATCGCCCAACATGAGGAATGGGACGAATGCGCCCTCCCCTCTGTTGCGCAGTGAGCGGAATAGGTCTTCGTATCGGGTGCTCATTAGTTCTTCTCCTGGAGTTCAAATTTTGGGTGGGTCTCAAGGGTGTGGCGAACGTGGTCGATATCTTTATCGCCGCGACCGGAAAGGGAAACCAAGATGGTGATGTCCTCGTCCTTACGCTTTAACGCGTAGGCCAACGCATGGGAGGATTCGAGGGCAGGAATGATTCCTTCTTTTGTGGATAGAAGCTGGAATGCTTCGAGTGCTTCGGCGTCAGTAATGCCGACATACTGTGCACGGCCACTGGCGTGTAAGTGTGCGTGCTGTGGTCCTACACCTGGGTAGTCGAGTCCGGCGGAAATCGAATAGGATTCCTCCACTTGGCCGTCTGCGTTGCGCATCAGGTAGCTGCGTGCGCCGTGGAGGATGCCAACCGTACCGTTGTTGATGGTGGCACCGTGCTTGCCGGAGTCTAGACCTTCGCCGCCAGGTTCGGCGCCGACGAGTTCCACTTCCTCTTCCTCAATAAAGTCTGCGAACATACCGATTGCATTAGAGCCGCCTCCGACGCAAGCCACGACTACATCTGGTAGTCCACCGGTGCGCTCAAGCATCTGGGCCTTAGCCTCTTCAGAGATGACCTTGTGAAACTCTCGGACGATGGTTGGGAACGGATGCGGTCCGGCCGCGGTACCGAGGAGATAGTGGGATTCATGGAAGGTGGCGGTCCAATCACGGAGGGCTTCATTCACCGCGTCCTTGAGAGTTCCGGATCCGGTGTCGACGGCGACGACCTTTGCACCCATCAGCTCCATACGGAATACGTTTGGCTGCTGTCGGGCCACATCTTTCGCGCCCATATAGACCACGCACTCGAGATCCAGTAATGCGCAAGCAAGTGCGGTAGCGGTACCGTGCTGGCCAGCTCCGGTCTCGGCAATAATGCGTGTCTTCCCCATCCGCTTAGCTAGCAGTGCTTGGCCAAGTACCTGGTTCGTCTTGTGTGCTCCACCGTGGACGAGGTCTTCCCGCTTGAGGAAGATGCGCGCTTTGCCCCCGAGGTTTCTCGCCTCTGTAACTGGTGTGGGACGGCCGAGATAGTCACGCAATAGCGCGCTTAGCTCTGTGTGAAAAGTGGGGTCCTTTTGTGCGTCGACAAAAGCCTTCTCAAGTTGGACGAGTGCTGGGATGAGGGATTCGGGGACGAACTGTCCGCCGAATTCGCCAAAGTATGCCGGTAGTAGCGTTTCACGTGAAACTGTCATCGTATTTTTCCTTCTATGGGTGTGTGTAGTTCCGGATGGTGTTAAAAGCTTCGGCGATTAACGAGGAGTCCTTGCCTCCAGGTGTATATTCCAGACCCGAATTGAGGTCGAGTCCCATCGTGCCGATTGACAGTGCCTCTTCTAGGTTGTCTAGCCGGAGTCCTCCGGCGAGGAGGGATTTTTCCTTCCCTTCAGGGGGAATCGTCTGCCATTCAAAAGCGGTTCCGGTCCCGCCACTGCCGGAGTCGAGGACAAGAGCCTCTACCTCTGGTACTAGGTTCGGTGTCAAGGCCGCGAAGTCAGGGTTATTCATGTCGATGGCCCGCCAAAGCTTAAGACCGTCAGCGATGCCGCGAACATTGTGAAGGAATTCCAGCTCTGCTTCCCTACTACCTTGGAATGGGGCGTGAAGCTGGAGAACTTTGAGGCCGGGAATCCTGGCTACGCTTCCTAGTGTCTCCAAATCCGTAGACCGCGTCACGGCTACGTACTCCAGCTCTGGTTCTGCGGAAATGATGCTTTGTGCGGTTTCACGTGAAACACTGCGGGGCGAACCTGGTGCGAAGATGAGTCCCCCGTAGCGGGCGCCAGCAGCGCGGGCTGCTTGTGCGGAAGAGGCGGTAGTAAGGCCGCATACTTTATTGGCACCATAGACGAGGTCGCGCGCCGCCCGATCGATGTCCTCCTGGGAGGTGAGCTGGGAGCCTACAAGGAAAGCATGAGCGTGGGCTCCTAACCGGCGGACGGTGGCATTATCGCGGATTCCAGATTCGGAAACGATCACCTTTCCGTCTGGAACATGGCGGGCTAGGCGTTCGGTGCGGCCCAGGTCGATGCTGAGATCGTGGAGGTTGCGGTTGTTAATGCCGATGATATCGACGCCAAATTTCACTGCGCGATCCACTTCGTCCTCGGTGATGGCTTCAGTCAAGACGTCTAGGCAGAGTTCGTCCGCCAGTGCTTTGAGCTCACCGTAGGTGTCATCGTCCACGATAGACATCATGAGCAAGATGGCATCGGCGCCGTAATAGCGCGCGGCATATACCTGGATGGGATCGACAATAAAGTCCTTGCACAGCACCGGCACATGGGTGGATAGCGCGACGGTCTGCAAGTGGTCGTAGTCGCCGCCAAAACGATCGGGCTCGCACAACACCGAGATGGCGGAGGCATAGCGAGAGTAGATCCGGGCAATATCGCCCGGGCGATAGTCCTCGCGAATTTTGCCAAGGGACGGCGAGGCAGACTTGCACTCCATGATGAAGCGGTTGGTGCCACGGAGGGCGTCGGCAAGCGAACGCTCCGAGCGTGGCACGCTAGCCAGGTCCACGTGGGACAGGCGCTCCCGGAGTGCAGGCAGGTGAGTGCGGCGCTGGGTGACGATCTCCTCGAGCACCGTGGGTAAAGTATTCTCTGACATTAGCTCTCCTCCCCTATTGCATAGTTGGCGCTCTCGTGAAGGGTGAGCCATTCTTCAACAGTGCCGCTGCTGATCAGTTCCTTGGCGTGAGTGACTCCCGCTGCGATAGTCTCCGTGGTCCCGTTGAGGTAAAATATCGCGCCGGCGGTGGCGGCAATGGCGTCACAATGGGCGGGCTCGCCACGGCCGGCAAAAACCGCACGGAGGGCTTGGGCATTCGCGGCGCCGTCGCCGCCTGCAAGGTCCGTCAGCTCGTGGCGCTTGATGCCGAGGTCTTCCGGAGTGAGCTCGTAAGAGGCAATCTCGCCGTCCTTGAGCTCCCAGACCTGTGTCGTGCCGTGGGTAGCGATCTCATCCGTTCCAGCACCATGGACGACCAAGGCGCGCTCTCGGCCGAGCTCTCGAAAGACTTCCGCGATGAGTTGGCCTTGGGCTGGGTTTGCGATGCCCATAATTTGCAGTGACGGGCGTCCTGGGGACAGGAGGGGTCCTAGTGTATTGAAGATGGTGGGGATACCTAGCGCCTTGCGCACCGGTTGTACGTGGGCGACCGCTGGGTTGTAGGCTGGGGCGAATAGGAACGTGAAGTTGGAAGCTTTAAATTGGCGCACTGCTCGGGCAGCGTCTAGGTCCAGTGGAATATTCAGGGCTTCGAGGACATCGGCCGATCCGGACTTAGAAGAGACCGAGCGGTTGCCATGCTTGATCATCCTCACTCCCCCGGCGGCGGCAATGAGGGAGGCGCCCGTAGTGATATTGATAGTATTCGCGCCATCGCCACCAGTGCCGGCCGAATCCATGAGTCCTTTTCCAGTGATGGGGAATGGATAGCCCACTTTCAAGAAAGCTTTGGCCGCGCCGGCAATGTCTGCGAAGGTCTCGCCGCGGGTGCGAATATGGGTAAGCAGCGCCGCGATATGAATATCGTCGTAGTCGCCCACAGCCAAGGGGGTAAATACCTCCATGGCTTCTTCCATGGTGGGCTGAGAGTTATTCAGGAAGGCTTGCAAGGTACGCAGGGGTGCGTGATTCATTTTTAGTGCTCCATATCCATAGTGGTGTGCATAAATAGTTGATTAACGCAACGCTCAAGCATGAGGGGGCCGCGGGGAGTGAGGATGGACTCAGGGTGGAACTGCACGCCGAAGGCCCTACCGTCGTCCGTTTCGGCCGCCATGGCTACCTCTCCGATGTCCGTGGACGTACGCGCGAGACAACGCATCCCCCGAGGGAGGTCCGTACATCCAAGCGAGTGATAGCGCGCCACCGGAACTTGCGTACCAAGGTGACCCGGTTGGTCCGGCTCAGTATCGGTGGCAAGGCCCTGAAAGACGGGGTGCATAACGCCGGCCTCGGTCAGGGTCATCGGGATGGACTTCCCGTGCACGGGGCCGCACGGTTCGACCGAACCGCCGTGGTGCTCGAGTAGTGCTTGGAAGCCGAGGCATACGCCAAGGATCGGGGTGGTGCCTAGGGTGGCGTCGATAAGTTCCATCATGCAGCCGGCGTCCCGTGGATGACCGGGGCCCGGGGAAAGCACAATAATGTCGGGTTGTGCGCGCAGCACGTCGTGAACCGCTACGGTATTGCGAAACACGGTGGTATCGAACCCAGCAAGGGCATCGACGAGGTTGTAGACAAAAGAATCGTGGTTATCTAGCAGGACAATATGCGGCGAGCTCATCGCTGTACCTCCAACTCGGCTCCGTGTGCAATGGCGATGGCATGGAGTACGGCGTAGGCCTTATGCACCGTTTCATCGGCCTCGGCTTGCGGCACGGAATCCTTGACCACTCCGGCGCCGGCTTGCACCACTGCGGTTCCGTCCTGGACGTAGGCCGAGCGGATGACGATGCAGTTATCCATGGCTCCATCGCCGCGCAGGTACCCCACCGCCCCGCCATAGGATCCGCGGCGCTTCCCCTCCGTGCGGCGCACCAGTTCGGTGGCGCGAAGTTTGGGTGCTCCCGTAAGCGTCCCCATATTCATGCACGCACGGTAGGCATCGAGCGCATCGAAGTCCGGGTGGAGCGTCGCCGTGACACGGGAGACCAAGTGCATGACCCGCGAGTAGCGGTCAACGTGCAGGAGTTCTGCTACCTGCCGGCTGCGGGGCACGGCCACGCGAGCGAGGTCATTGCGTGCTAGATCGACCAGCATCGTGTGTTCCGCAACCTCTTTTTGGTCTGTACGCATGTCCAGCTCGTTGCGGATATCCAGTTCATGGTTGATGCTGCCATCCGGGTTGAGCCCGCGCGGCCGGGTTCCCGCGATGGGATAGAGCTGGACCTGCCTATCTTCTGGCGTGAATTTGAGGTTTGATTCCGGCGAGGCGCCGAAGAGCTCATAGGAGGCACCGCGGACGTAGAACATATAGGGCGAGGGGTTGGTCTCGCGCAGTGCCCGGTAGGCAGCCAGGGCGTTGGGGCATTCCACGGTGAAGGCGCGCGCGGGCACTACTTGGTAGATATCACCGGCGTGAATATTGCCTTTAAGCTTGTCGACGTCCGCCCTAAACCCTGCATCATCCACATCGGCCACCGCCCGGATCCTTTCCTTTTGCGGCGCCGTGAAACGAGCAGCCACCGGCAGTGAGGCAAGATAATCCAACTCTTCCCGCAGGCGCTTGTCGTCGATGTCCCAGCCTTCTAGGTGCGCAGTCCCTTGCAGGTGGTCCACTGCGAGGACCGTTTGGGCTACCAAGAATTCGTAGTCCGGGTAGGTGTTGGCCCCGGGGTTAACCTCGGGGAGTTCCTCAAAAGTAGCGAGGTAGTCATAAGCGAATCCGCCCCCAAGGAACGGCAATATTGGAGAGGAATAGTTGGCTTCTAATTGCAGGAACCGCAGAATATCGGCGGTAGATTCGGCAAGAAGCCGCTCCCGCTCGTCGGGCTGTGTGGACAGCGAGAATTCGAAAACCGCGGCGGTAGTTTCACGTGAAACTAGGCGATGGTGGAACCGGTCCTCGAGGGAAGGAAGGAGCGTCTCCCCTGCCTCCGTGAGCGCGCGTACCTCTACCCTCTGGCCGTGGCATGTTACTTTCAGGGCGGCCCTGAGGACCGCGAGGCAATTGAGATTCTTCTTTGTCTCAATGTCCGCGCTTTCGAGAAGTAGGGAGTCGTGCGGTTGTGCGAGGGCGTCAAAGATTGCGGCCGCATCGCTGCCGTAGGAGATGTCGCGAGTGGCGGTGTATGGCATTGCAGTGCCCTTTCGATGGGTGTGGGGAACGGGGAAACGGATAGGAAGCTTCCGCGAGCAGAGGCACTAAAACGCCAAAAGGCCCGCAGAATGCGAGCCTAAAAATGGGATGTGGAATAAGGCCCGCGGGTTACGCGCGCCACCACCAAGCAGTAGTCATCTTCTTCATAACGGTCATACTAACCTACATTTCTATAGCCTGTCAGGTAATCGATAAAAATATTCACCCTCTCCCCCTAAGCGCTTGTGCTTGGCGCAGAACCAATAAAGCCAGCTAACGAATCGCGGTACTGTGGGGTGCATTCACGCAATGGAGAAAGGTGATGAATATGAGCATCGACCAGAAGGAACTACTAGCGAAGGTCCCCACTCAGCTTTTGATTGGCGGACAGTGGCGCGACGCGTCTTCCGGCGAGACCTTTGACGTAGAAAATCCGGCGACGGGCGCGACCATCGCCACGCTGTCGTCAGCGGATTCTGATGATGCGGTGGCTGCCCTCGATGCTGCCTGTGCGGTCCAAGATGAGTGGGCGCGCACCACCCCGCGCGAGCGCGCCGATATACTCCGCCGCGCCTTTGAATTGGTACACGAGCGCGCCGATGAGTTCGCCACCCTGATGACCCTTGAAATGGGAAAGCCCTTTGCTGAGTCGCAAGGTGAGGTCACCTATGGTGCGGAATACTTGCGGTGGTTTAGTGAGGAAACCACGCGCGCTTACGGCCGCTACTCCCCTGTCCCGGAAGGCACCTTGCGCATGATTACCCGCCGCAAGCCCGTGGGCCCGTGCCTATTGATTACTCCATGGAACTTCCCCCTCGCCATGGCCACCCGAAAGGTTGCCCCAGCCGTTGCAGCGGGCTGCACCATGGTCCTGAAGCCGGCCAAGCTGACGCCGCTCACCGCGCAGTACTTCGCGCAAACCATGCTCGATGCCGGCCTGCCACAGGGCGTGCTCAATGTGGTCTCCGGCAGCTCCGCTTCGGCCATTTCGGAGCCCTTGCTTGCCGACGCCCGCTTGCGCAAGCTCTCCTTCACCGGTTCTACCCCAGTGGGCAAAACCCTCCTTAAGGGTGCCGCGGATAATGTCTTGCGCACCTCTATGGAGCTTGGCGGTAATGCACCGTTCATTGTTTTCGAGGATGCGGATATTGACCAAGCGGTTGCGGGAGCCATGGGCGCGAAGATGCGCAATATTGGCGAGGCCTGCACTGCGGCCAACCGCTTCTTGGTGCACGAGTCCGTGGCGGAGGAGTTTACGCAAAAGCTGGCAGCAGAGTTTGAGAAACTCGTCGTCGGTAATGGCATGGACGAAGGTGTGACGTGTGGTCCGCTGATTGAGGCTAAGGCACTCGACAATGTTGCATCCTTGGTTGAGGATGCGGTGGACAAGGGTGCGACCGTTGTCACCGGCGGCACCCGCGGCGAGGGCGCGGGTCACTTCTATGCGCCCACTATCCTGAGCAATGTTTCACGTGAAACTCGCGTCGCTCAGGAAGAAATTTTTGGACCGGTCGCGCCCATCCTAACCTTCAAGGATGAATCGGAAGCGCTAGAGATTGCGAACGATACGGATTACGGACTTGCCTCCTATGTATATACGGAGGATTCCGATCGCCTCTGGCGCGTTGCCGACGGCCTCGAGTTTGGGCTGATGGGATTCAATGCCGGTGTCATCTCCAATGCCGCTGCCCCATTCGGCGGCGTCAAGCACTCTGGTTTAGGACGCGAAGGCGGCGCCGAAGGTATTGAAGAATATACCTCGGTGCAGTACTTGGGTATCCGTGATCCTTATGCCGGCGCCTAGGATTCAAGAACTTTTCTTAAGCGCGAATAAGTCAACGCTACCTACCCAGTGCGTAGCATTTTCCAGTTCAAAGTGTAGCGATTGTCGGTAGCCGCCCGTGTACGGGCGGCGTCGGTAAGGGCCTGGAAAGCTTTTCAATTAACCTTTGCAGTCTGCGGGGCGTATAGTTCCTCTCCGTAAAATTTAATTTCTATTTCCTTCATCTGCGATGCGTGGCCTTATGGCCAGCGCGTGGAGAGGGAATTTTCTTTTTGTTATTTGGAGTGAGTATATGACGTCTACAGAATCTGCAGCGGCTAAGCCGCCGCTGATTACGCCTACGTTTGTCCTCGCGTGGGTGGCTAATTTTTGTCAGTTCTTGGTCTTCTACCTGTCCGTAACCACCATGGCCCTCTACGCGGTAGAGAGTTTCGGGGCATCGGATACCGTGGGTGGTTTCGCCTCCAGTGCCTTTGTTCTGGGCGCGACGTGCATGCGCGTGTTCTCCGGCTGGATCGTGGACCGCGTGGGCCACAAGAAGGCGGCCTTGACTTCACTGGTCTTCGTCACAGTTGTAGCTGTGGCGTACTTTTTTGCGCATAATGTTGCGGTCTTGATTATCGTGCGAATGGTGCACGGCGCGGGCTATGCCTTGACCTCTACCGCACTCATGGCGGTAGCGCAGTCCGTTATCCCGCACGAGCGCCGTGCGGAAGGCACCGGATACTTCGCCTTGGGCACTACCCTGGCAACCGCGTTCGGTCCAGCTATCGGCCTGTTCTTGGCCAATAACATCGGCTACACTACGCTATTTGCAGTCGCCCTTGGCGCAAATATCGTTTCCCTGATCCTGGCCTTGGTGCTGCGCTATCCGGCCGAGGTTTCCTCCGAAAAGCCGGCCTTTAGGCTGCGCAATGCCGTACACCCCAACGTGGTTCCCATCGGTCTATTCATGCTCCTAGTCGGCATCGCCTACTCCGGCGTGGTTACCTATCTCAACGCCTACGCACGCAAGGAAGACCTGGCCACCGGCGCAGGGCTGTTCTTCATTGGCTATGCGGTCACGATGCTCATCATGCGCTTCGTCTTGGGGCGCATCCAGGACCAGAAGGGTGATAATGCCGTGATGTACCTCGGCCTGGCCGCCTTTGTCGTGGCCCTGCTGATCATGGGCTTCCCCACCAATGACGTCATGCTGGTGGTCGCGGGCGCCTGCACCGGTTTGGGCTTCGGCACCCTCAGCCCCGCCTGCCAAGCCATCTCCGTGCGCTCGGTGCCTGCCGCGCAAATGGGCGCGGGCATCTCCACCATGTTCCTGCTCATGGACCTCGGCATTGGCCTGGCTCCATTCGGCCTGGGCCCCATCGTTGCGGCAACGGGCTTCGACACGATGTATCTTATTCTCGCGGGCCTCGTGGTTATCGCCGCTATCTACTACTTCTTTGTGCACGGCCGCTTCCCTAAGGCGAAGGGGCACCATCTGAGCTTTGAAAAGGGCGAGTAGCACAGTTACACTCCCCTACTTCGCACTTAGCATGTAAAGCACGCCAGCACTCAGTGCTGGCGTGTTTTTGTTATGCGCGCACTCCGGGCGAGAAGACTGTGCTGGACTCTTGGCAAGCTAAACGTCGTGACGTGGCCTGCGGTTCCGGAAGTAGAGTATGCGTCTAGACTCGCTGTGCAGGGATGTGCCGACTAACGGTCCCGGTCCCTACTGTGGGCCTCTGCGGCTTCCCATAGCGCCGAGTACAAGCCACGGGTGCCTGGCCTGCAGGCCTAGGGCGGGGCAATGACGAGCCCGATATGAGGACGCGGGACGGGCGGATATCTTTCGAGCACTGCCGAAATTGATGGGAACGCTTAAGAGGTTGGGGCGGTGGGCAGCGAAGCTTATGCGCACCTTGATGGCGGACTATAAGTGCTTGTGTAACTAGGTGCGAAGCGAGTTCTGTTGGCGAGTGGGCAGGCAGCCAGCATCAATAACGCGCCGGGCCAGGGCGCGGTCGCCCATCTTGGCGGCAAAGGCCATGCGCATGGTGATGCCGTGGCTGGGCGGGGTATCCAGCTCAATGACATCGCCGGGGCGAATGCGGCCGGGGGAAATGATGCGCAGGTAGGTGCCGCAGTCGCCACGCGCGGTCCAGCGCTTGAGCCAGCCGCGCTCCCCTAGCCAGCCAGCGAAGGTGGCACACGGTTGGCGGGGCACGGAGACCTCAAGCACGGCGGTGCCGATACGCAGGCGCTGATTGATGAGCAGAGCAGAGAGATCGATGCCCCGCGTGGTGAGATTTTCGCCAAAGCCGCCGGAGGCCAGCGGGCGGGAAAGCTCGGATTGCCAGTAATCCAGTTCCTCGCGGGAGTAGGCGTAGACGGCTTTATCGTTGCCGCCGTGATGTTTGGTGTCACCAATTATATCGCCGCGCACCCCGGAACCATCGCCATAATGGGGTCCGGGTGCTGCCAGCTCGATGAAATCCTGCGGCTTTTTGTCGATGCCCGAGAACTCATGCCGCCCGCTCGGGTCCGGCCGGCGGACGGCGACATTGGTGGAGATGACCTGCATGCCTGTCACCCTAGCTGAGTGTGAGCGCCTCCGCGGTGAGAATATCGCGGTAGAACAGCTGCGGGGCGAGGGAGACGGCCTCGGCGAGCTGTGGGAGGGCGTCGTCAAGCGTGGCGGCGAAAGCAGGGTCCGCCAGCTTGCCATTGGCCACGCCGCGCGCCGTGATGGCAAAGACGTAGGAAATAAACGGCATCCAGGCGGAATCGCCGAGCTCCGAATTGCCATCGCCAAAGGCGTCCAGCGCGAGCAGGGTATGCAGCACGGACTTATCGACGCCCAGCTGTTGCAGCGTCACCCGCAGCTGCATTGCGGTGCTACGCAGCTTGGAAATGGTGCCGAGGCGGGTGAGCGCAAGGTCATTGGCAAAGCACTCGCGCAGTGCGGCGATGCGGTGGGCATCATCGCAGAGCTGGTCGCTGTCCGTTGCTGGTGTAGGTGCCTCGCCTGTTGCGCTCATCAGCAGCATGGGGCGGGTGACATCGTCGACGCCGGTGGACGGCACGCGTGCGAGGGAGGCGGAGCCGTGGGCTTCGACGTAGTCATGGGCGGCGTCGGCAAGCGCGGCCAAGAGCGAGGAAGGCTCGCCGGCCGGCTCCTCGCGGCGGAAGGCGCGGGAGACCAGGCCGGTGCGGACAAAGGCGCGCATGCGCTGCCCCGGCTCAAAGTCCGCGGCCATAAGTGCATCCATGCTGGCGCGCGGATCGGCCTCAATCTCCTTGATGATTCCCTCGAAGGTTTCCTTCGCCTTGGGTGCGAGGCGGCGCATGGCCGCGTAGGTAGGCCACATACCCTCGGTGTTTTCGGTTTCACCGTCGTGGAAGATGATAAGAGCGCTAGCCGGCGGGTACTGCGGTGCGGCCAAGTCGCTGGCCGGCTCATCCTCGCGGAAGTCCACGATGAGGTGGCCGGCGTCCAGCAGCTCCTCGGGCAGCTCAAAGCCTTCCTCAGTGGGCTCCAGCGGTAGCGGCTCGCCCGCGGGATTGCCCAGCGGCCACGCCCAAGCCAATAGCTCTACCTCCTCCTCATGCGCCTGCTCGGGGATGAGGATGCCGTCCTCAATGGTTGCGCGGGCGACCAACGGTGCCTTGCGCACGGTGGCGATGGCGGCATAAATGAGGTCGCTGGCCGCAGTGGCCTCATATTCCATGACGCGACGCTCAAAGCTGCGCTTTTGGTGCGCTGCGCGCTCCTTTTCCGGCAGGCCTTCGAGGTATTCCTCATAGGACAACGTGGACCACAGGAGGTAGAGCTCCAGCGAGGTCTTCTTCGTCAGCGCCGACTTCAGCGCGCGGTTTGGTACGGACAGGCTGGTGGCTGCCTCCGTAGAGCCATTGGCGGTGACAAGGTCCCTAATCTTCTGGTTCTTATCAATAACCACGAATTTTGCCAGCGGTAGTGGCTCCGGAGAATGAATGGTAAAAAGTGCATCCGCATCGAGTTGGTCCGCCAGGATGACCTGTTTATCCAGGTAATCCACGGGCTCGGCCGCGGTGCGCTTCACGCGAGTGCGAATCGTCGCCGGTTCCACCTGGAAGGTCAGCTCATAGCCAGCCTCACTGCCGACGGTCTCCTCGCGCACGCTTTCGTCCTCACCAAAGACGCGCTGGCCCTTTTCCATTTGGATAGCCTTGCCCGGCGCAGAAGCCAGGGCATAGCTAAACGGCGAAAGGTTGCCCAGGGCATCGATAAAGCGAAAGTTGGTGCCGCGCGGGCCCTCGTTCTTGGCACGCATGTGCAGCGACTCCGCAAAATTGAGGTACTGGATATCCACCAGTTCCTCGTCCTTGTACAGGGTGAAGCGGTAGCGGCCTACCCAGGGATCCTCGAAGGCGTCTGCGGGGAGCACCTCGTGAATGCCCTCCGGTAGTTCATCCTCCAGCACGGCCTCCTCTTCCCCATCAATGGGGACATAGGCCAGCTCCATGCTGAGTTCCGTATTGGCGATGACCCGCGGGGACTGGGTATAGACCAGTTCACCATCTAGGCCATGGGCATTGGGTAGCGTCTTGACGGCCATGTCCCAGGCAAAATCAGGGCTGCCGGACACCTTGATGGTCGCGGGTTCCTGGCGCGGAACCTCCACGGTGAAAGACTGGCTGACCTCTACCGGGGCGATGGTCCAGCCCTCCCATGCGCCGTGGGGACGGGCCTCGCCGACCTTGGCCTTAGCAAGCTCCGTGCCGGTGGGGGTGATGAAGGTATAAGAACCCTTGGCTACCGCTGTGGTGGTATCGACTGGCCGATGGGTGGAATCCAACAACAGGCCGCCATTGGCCACGCCGGCGAATTCCACTGTGTGCTCCTCAAAGGAGACGCTGAGGTGGCTAAAGGCCCGCGGCATGCTGATCCACAAGCCGGGCTCCTCGCCCTCCACGTAGTAGAACTTGCGGGTGTCCTCGCTGCCATTGAGCAGCTGTGCGGTCACGGTCCACTGGGGATCTTCTGGCTCATAACCTGCGGTTACGGCCGGTAGGTACAGCTCCAATGTGTCGGTAGCTGGGGAGAGGCGCAGGTGCGGGATCCCCTGAAATACCGCTGCGTCTGCAAAAGATGATAGCTGGCTGCGAAACTTCTCCTGGCTCATTTACCCCAGCCTAGATCATTTTCATGCAGATCTGCATTTTGGCTGCGAGCGGCGGAAATGATGCGAAAACCGGGGGCGATTACGGCGGGGATTTTGGGTGTGCGTGCCATGCGGAACGCGGAAAGCGTAGCGAACTACCCCGCGCCGGGATGCGGCTATTACACTGTGTGATTATGACTACCCAGAGCGATTCCACTTCGTACCGCTATACCCCGGAGCTGGCGAACCAGATCGAGAAGACCTGGCAGCAGTACTGGAAAGACAATGGCACCTTTAATGCCCCGAACCCGGTAGGCGAGCTCGCCACCGATGCGGGCGAGTTGCCTAAGGAAAAGCTCAATGTGCAGGATATGTTCCCCTACCCTTCCGGTGCGGGCCTGCACGTGGGACACCCACTGGGATATATCGCCACCGATACGTACGCCCGCTATAACCGCATGCTGGGCAAGAACGTGTTGCACACCTTGGGCTACGATGCCTTCGGCCTGCCGGCCGAGCAGTACGCCATCCAGACCGGTACCCACCCGCGCACCACCACCGAGGCGAATATTGAAAACATGCGCCGCCAGCTGGGCATGTTGGGCCTGGGCCACGATCCGCGCCGCTCCGTGGAATCAACCGATCCGGAGTTCTTCAAGTGGACGCAGTGGATCTTCCTGCAAATTTATAACTCTTGGTTCGATGAGGAGCAGCAGAAGGCGCGCCCGATTGCAGAGCTCATCAAGGAGCTGGAGGCCAATAAGCGCACCACTAAGGATGGCCGCTACTACGAGGACCTCACCGAAGAGGAAAAGGCCGCGGCCATCGATGAATTCCGCCTGGTCTACCTGTCTAATTCCACGGTGAATTGGTGCCCGGGCTTGGGTACCGTGCTGGCAAATGAGGAGGTCACCGCTGAGGGCAAGTCCGAGCGCGGCAATTTCCCGGTCTTCCGCAAGAACCTTTCGCAGTGGATGATGCGCATTACCGCCTACTCCGATCGCTTGCTGGATGATCTGGAGCTTTTGGATTGGCCGGACAAGGTCAAGTCCATGCAGCGCAATTGGATCGGCCGTTCCCGCGGCGCAGAGGTCTCCTTCCCTGCCGAGGGCTACGAGATTGAGGTCTTTACCACCCGCCCGGATACCCTCTTCGGTGCCGAGTACGTGGTGCTGGCCCCAGAGCACGAGCTTGTCGACGCCCTCCTCTCCCCCATCCCTTATGACGATGACGTGGATGAGCGTTGGACCTATGGCCACGATGATCCGAAGGAGGCCGTGGAGTCCTACCGCACCGATATTGCCGCCAAGTCCGACCTGGAGCGCCAGGAGAACAAGGAAAAGACTGGCGTCTTCCTGGGTACTTATGCCACCAACCCGGTTTCTGGCAAGAAGGTCCCGATCTTCATCGCGGACTATGTCCTGACCGGCTACGGCACCGGCGCCATCATGGCAGTTCCGGCGCACGACACCCGTGACTACGAGTTTGCCCAGGCCTTCGGCCTACCTATTACGGAGGTTGTCTCTGGCGGAAACGTGGAGGAAGAAGCCTGGACCGAGGACGGCGCGCTGGTTAATTCCTCCAACGACAAAGGCCTGGATCTTAACGGCCTGAATAAGGCCGAGGCCATTGCCGCGGCCATTGAATGGCTGGAAAAGGACGGCTCTGGCCGCGAAAAGGTGCAGTACAAGCTGCGCGATTGGCTCTTCGCCCGCCAGCGTTACTGGGGCGAGCCCTTCCCCATCGTCTACGACAAGGACGGCTTTGCCCACGCCCTGCCGGAATCCATGCTGCCGGTAGAGCTGCCAGAGGTAGAAGATTATAAACCCGTTTCCTTTGATCCCGAGGACAAGGATTCCGAGCCACAACCACCGCTGGCAAAGGTGCGCGATTGGGTCGAGGTAGAGCTGGATCTGGGCGACGGTCCACAGACCTATTTCCGCGATACCAACGTTATGCCGCAGTGGGCGGGTTCTTCCTGGTACCAGCTGCGCTATATCGATCCCCGCAATGATGAGGCATTCTGCGATATCGAGAACGAGCGCTACTGGACCGGCCCGCGTCCGGAGCAGCATGGCCCGCAGGACCCGGGCGGCGTGGACCTCTACGTTGGCGGCGTCGAGCACGCGGTGCTGCATCTGCTCTACTCCCGCTTCTGGCACAAGGTGCTCTTTGACCTGGGCTTTGTTAGCTCCCAAGAGCCTTACCGCCGCCTGTACAACCAGGGCTATATCCAGGCCTATGCCTACACGGATTCCCGCGGCGTGTACGTGCCGGCCGCTGAAGTAGAGGAAAAGGACGGCAAGTTCTACTACAACGGCGAAGAGGTCAATCAGGAGTACGGCAAGATGGGTAAGTCCCTGAAGAATGCCGTTGCTCCGGACGATATTTGCCGCGACTTCGGTGCCGATACCCTGCGCGTTTATGAGATGTCCATGGGTCCGCTGGATACGTCTCGCCCGTGGGCTACCAAGGATGTCGTAGGCTCCCAGCGATTCTTGCAGCGCCTGTGGCGCCTGGCCGTCAACGAGGACACCGGCGAGCTGGCCACTACCGACGCCGCCTTGAGCGAGGATGACCTCAAGCAGCTCCACCGCACCATCGCAGGCGTGCGCGATGATTACGAGAACCTGCGGCTTAATACCGTGGTGGCGAAGCTCATCGAGTACGTCAACTACCTGACCAAGACCTACCGCACCGAGGCCCCACGCGCCGCCGTGGAGCCGATCGCACAGTTGGTCTCCCCCATTGCCCCGCATATCGCGGAGGAACTGTGGCAGCGCTTCGGCCATGACGAGACCATCACCTACCAGCCCTTCCCCACTTTTGAAGAAAAGTACCTGGTCGATGATGAGATCGAGGTGCCGGTGCAGATCAATGGCAAGGTCAAGGCTCGCATCAATGTGGCCGCGGATGCGGACCAGGACGCGGTCTTTGACGTTGCTCTCGCCGACGCAAAGATCGCCGATCTGACCAACGGCAAGAACGTAGTGAAGAAGATTTACGTTCCGGGCCGCATGGTCAACCTCGTGGTCAAGTAGTTACCCTTCCCAGAATTCCGTGGCGCACAGCGCAATGCCGTGCGCCCGGATTCCCTGGCCGACCTCCAGCTTCTCGTTCACAATGAGCGGGAGGCCGTCGAGGTCGCATATCCAAAACTCCCCCATGCCCAGCTCATTGCTGTGCTTGGCGACGCCCCCGATAATCCCCGCCACTTCCACCTGCGGGTTGAGCATGCTGGGCTTGAAGTTCCGGTAGAAGCGCTCGGTTGCAGGCGAAGTCAAGGAAAACTCTTCCGGCTCCCCTACCTCGTATTTCAATGCCACAACCGCCGGCCGCACCTGTCCCTGGAGCTTCTCTCCGCCGACCGGGTTGCCTGCTGGCAGGGCAAAAGGCGCATCCGCCAGTGCCGCGAACCGTAAATCCCCTGTTTCCACAATGCCGATATAGGGCGTTGCGCGATATATCGTGCCCGGTGCCTCTTCCCCACCCCGGTACGAAGGCACCGCGGCCCACTCCCCTTCGTATTCCATAGCTGTGACCGCCATGCCGGACGGGTCGGCGTGGAATAGCACTCGATCAAATCCGGGCGCGTCCCACATGTCGTGCTCGGTAGGCAGCTCCGCAATGAGTTCTTCCATATCCGCGAAGTCGAAACCGCACGTGCTAAATAGCTTATCCATGTTTGCCATTCTAAACGCTGCAGTCTTCTCTGCTGGAGCGGTGATTTCGTTCGCAGCCGCATCTTTGCCGCGAGTAGTTGCTTCACTATTTAATTTTCATGTCAAGAACATACCTACTCAAACAATGGTGATTAGCAGCAGATAGGTATTCAAAAGCAAAACATAAGTGCTTTCGAGACCAAAGGCATTGGTTTGGGAAACTGTGGTTTTCCTATACGCACATCGCCGTGCAGTAGTGGGAGTTGGTGTATCAACTCAACGCAGGCCAATGAGTTGCTAGATCAACTCTGCAGTATAGACTGGTGAAAGAAGGAAAACCAAAGGAGGAATGCGATGCGTGTGGAGCAGAGCGCGGCGTGGGGTGACTTTGTTGCCATGCAGGAAGCGCTCCACGCGCGGCTTTCTGGGGAGCTGCAGAGTGGCTCTAGATTGAGCGAGGCAGACTACGCGGTTTTGGCCGTGCTGAATCGTCGGCGCCAAACTTCTACACGCCCGCATGAATTGGCAGACGAGCTCCGGTGGGAGAAGTCGCGGCTGCATCGGCAGTTAGTGCGCATGGAGTCCCGAAAATTGGTTTCCAGGCGCGAGGCGCCGGAGTTAGGAACCCGTGCAGTTAAAGTCACTGTGACGGAAAAGGGAAGTGCCGCTTTCAACGCGGCGATCGCGCGACATACCGCCGCAGTCGAGGAAATCGTGGTGGGTACCCTTAGTGATGAAGACCTACAAACCTTGGGCAGGATTTCCCGCACGTTGCTGCAAGGGATAGCGAAAGAGGGGACGTCGGAAAGCTAGCGCGTCGCGGGGTAGCCGTGCATACAAAAAGCACCCGCCAGGAAGGCGGGTGCCGCGAAAGAGTGTCTAGGAGTAGCCTAGGAAATTTTGAGGACGGTGCGTCCGTGGTGGGTTCCCTCGAGGAGGGACTTGGATTCCTCGACAACATCCGACAGCGGAATCGTATTGGTCAGGGACTCAAGGATGGACCGGTCCAGCTTGCGTGCGAGCAGCTGCCATGCGTTCTGGCGGTAGTGCAGCGGGGCGTCGACAGAGTTAACGCCGGCGAGGTGCACATTGCGCAGAATGAACGGCAAGACGGTGGTGGGCAGGTCTGGGCCGGCGGCCATGCCGGTGGAGGCGACGGTGCCGCCCCACACAGTGCGGGCCAATACATTGGCCAGGACGTGGGAGCCGGAGGTATCAACAGCACCGGCGTAGCTAGCCTTTTGCAGGGGCTTTCCGGCTTCGGCGAACTCGGCGCGGTCCACAATGGTATGGGCGCCAAGCTCGTGGAGGTACTGGGAGTAGTCATCCGGGCGGCCGGTCATCGCGTGGACCTCGTAACCAGCATTGGAAAGGAGGTTCACGGCGATGGAGCCTACGCCACCGGTGGCGCCGGTGACCAAGACCGGACCATCGGGCAGCCCGCGCAGAGAATTAACACACAGTGCGGCAGTGTAGCCCGCGGTGCCAACAGCGGCGGCCTGCTCTGCGGTGAAGTCCGCGGGCAGGGCGACGGTTGCTTGGGAGTTGACGCGCTGCTTCGGGGTGTAGCCGCCGTGGCGGAATTCACCGAGGCCATCGCCGAAGGATGCTACCAAGGTGCCAACTGGGAGGCGCTCGACGCTAGATTCAGAAACCGTGCCGACCACGTCGATGCCCGGAACCAGCGGGCTGGTGCGCATGACGCCGCGGTCACCTGCGATAGCCATGGCGTCTTTGTAGTTCAGGGAAGAATAAGAAACATCAACGGTAAGGTCGCCCTCGCCGAAAAACTCTCCCTCTTCAAAGGAGGTCGTAACGGACTTATCTTCGTTGCGAGTAACTAGTAGCGTGCTCATGATCACCATCGTACGTTAAATGTGATGCAGAGATTTAACAGCGAATCTCACGGGGATTTTTCAGGCTCGCTTGTTAGCTTGAACAACATGACGATGACCACGATGTCCACCCGCACCTCGCGCCAGATTGGTGCGCGTGGAATGCCTGCTAAGCGCACGCTGTGGCGCAGTGCAGCCGTAGCCTGCGTGGTTGTCATCGTGGCTATTGCGGTGGCTACGGTGGGGAAGCCCTTTATAGATATCCCCGGTGTGGTTGATGCGTCTGCGCACGCACGCCGCAGCCTAGATTTGCAGATGTTTAATGGGTTTAATAACCCTCATCCGTGGTGGGGTCCGTGGACCAATACCTTTGGTAATATCGCGCTGTTTATGCCACTCGGGGCGTGCCTGGTGGTGCTGGGACAGAATTCGCGGCGCATCCGATTTGGCCGCGGTGGAACCATCCTTCTGGCGATGGCGCTCAGCCTGGGTATCGAAATTACCCAATACGTATTCTCGTTGGGATTTAGCGACGTAGACGACTTGGTCTTCAATACCCTCGGCGCATCCTTGGGTGCGTTCCTGCTAAGCCGGAGCAGTTTTAAGGCGCAGCTGCGAGCTGTGCGCTTCATCGGCTGGACTGCGGCGGCGGGCCTGGGTGCTCTCGCTGCCGTAATCTTGGCCGGAGTGATTGTTTAGCGCCCTAGGGTGACTCGGTGTCCGAAGTTGAACATATCGAGGGAATCACCCTTCTCTAGGCCCTCAAACATCCCTGCGGGATTGGACGGAACCATGCCGGTGACTTGCGATACGCCGTAGTCTTCCAGCAGTACCGGGGCTAAGGGAGTTGATGGGCCCAACACGACATTGAAGGACTCGCGGGAGAGCTCGAGCAGGCGGGGAGCAGTTTTATTGACAAAGGCAGAGCCGGTAATAAAAACATAATCGCACTCGGGCAGGATGTATTCGGCGGCGGAATCGGGATAGTCGCCCTCATTGAGCGAGCGCTCCAGCATATAAAAATCCGCAGCCTGGTTGAGTGCTTTAGGTGCAAAAGGGAAGTGGCCAATGACTGCGACCTTCTTCCCAGCAACGGCGTTGCGGAAGGGATCGAAGATGTGGGGCCAGGGGGCGTCGGCAAGCGCAAAGCCATGCTCGCCGGCCACGGAAGGTGTGGCGTAGTAGGAATTTAGCGCGGCCATGCCGAAGGACGCCTCCGAAAAATTCCAGCTCTTGGCCAGCTGGGCGATGGCGCGTAGAGGAACGCCGGTGTACTCGGTGCGCATCTGGGCCGGGCGAGAGGTGGCAGACATGGTCATGGCCATGCCGCAGCTAGGACTTTCGGTGTATACCCGGGTCCACCGCGGGCCTTGGGCGGCGCGGGAGACCACTATGTCACGGGGAATGGCATCGATGAGGTCATCGTAGAGATCCCAGGCAGACATGTATAGACCAGCTTTCCCTAATCGTTTCGCACTCTCTGCGTGAAGGCAGTTTAGTCGAATTAGCTGGGACTAACCTATCGCTTTAGTCACATATATTCGCTACATCGTGCGCGGTCTGCCTGGCAAACGGGCTTACCCCGGTAATGGTTGCGGAGCCGGGTCCGGTCCACGTGCCGTAACCCACGAGGAAGAGGCCATCGACGGTGGGGGAGGTGCCATCAAGAAGCCCGCGGATAGGCCGGAGGGCAGGCCGGAAACCGGTGCACCAGATGAGGTGGTCTGCGGCGACTTCTTCAAGCGAAGAAAACATGGGGGTGGCCTGCAAAAGTCCGGAATCCCGCGCGCGTAGGACCGGTGGGACCATCACAATATCGCCCAGGTTGGAATCCGCGCCGGGGTCTGGCTCGCCGCGCAGCATGGCGTTGAGGCGGGCGCGATTGCGCTGGAAGAGTACGCGGCCGTCAACATCATCGGGCATCCACCGCGGGGAGCGGCGGGTATACCAGGTGGTCTCCACGCCGGACAGCAGGAGCTCGGCCGCGATCTGGGCACCGGAATTGGCCGCGCCCACGACCGCCACGGTGGACCCGACAAAGTCCTCCGGGCCCGGGTAGAAGGCTGAATGCCATTGCTGTCCGCTAAAATCGCCGGGGTAGTAGGGGATAAAGGGCGCGGACCACGTGCCCGTGGCCGCCACGACCGTGCGCGCGGTCAGCTGCTCTGTACCGACAAAGACGTGGAAGCACGCGCCGTCATGGTCGACCTTATCCACTTTGACTGGCCGGCGAATGGGCAGTTCATAGCGCTGCTCGTATCGCGCAAAATAGTCGATGACGTGGCTGGCCGGCGGAAAGCCCTCGTGGTGGGGCATGGGCCATCCCGGCAGGTTAGAGGAGGCGGAATTGCTAAAGAGCGTCAGCGAAGGCCAAGTGTGGCGCCAAGCCGCGCCGGGGCCGGGTTCAGCGTCTAGAATCACAAAATCCAGCCCCTTCTTACGCAGGTAATAGCCCACCGCAAGACCCGCCTGACCGGCGCCAATGACTATGCAGTCCAGCATTAAATGAGCTTCCTTTCCCGCGCCACGGTCACCGCGGCGGTGCGAGTTTCCACGCCCAACTTCTGGAAGATATGGATGAGGTGGGTCTTGACCGTGGCCTCGGAGATGAAGAGCTGCTTGGCCAGCTCCTTATTGGAGGAACCGCTGGAAAGCGCCCGAAGAATTTCTAGCTCGCGGGTGGAGAGCGATTCTTGCGGCCGGCCCACTCGCTGGGCCAGGAGATCTACCACCTCCGGCGCCAAGGTGCGGCGGTGCGCGGCGGTATTGAGCACGGCCTCGTGCAGCGCCTGCTCCGGGGAATCCTTGAGTAGATAGCCCATCGCGCCGGCCTCCACGGCGGCAAGGATATCGGCCTGCGTGTCATAGGTGGTCAGGATGAGCACCGGTGGGCCGCCGGCCTCCACCACGCGCTTGGTGGCCGCGATGCCATCCATGCCGGGCATCTGGATATCGCAGACCACGGCGTCTACCTGCGGGGCGTTGTCAGTAAAGAGCTTATCCACATCCGCGCCGGTAGAGCCTTCCATGACTACCTCGACATCGGAGAAGGTATTGAGGATGGCACGCAGGCCGGCGCGGACCACTGGGTGATCATCAATCAGCATGACATTAACCATTGCTTTTCTCCTTCAGCGGGATACGGACGGCCAGGGCGGTGCCCTCGCCGGATTCCAGGTTCATGGTGCCGCCCACAGCTTCCACGCGGCCGCGGAGGCCGGTAAGCCCGAAACCATGATCCCTGCCACTGGGGCGAGGGGAGGCGGATAGTCCGCGTCCATTATCAACGACGTCCAAGGTCACCGCATCCTCGAAAAGGCCGAGCGTAACCACCGCGCGCGAGGCGTGGGCGTGTTTGATGACGTTATTCAGGCCCTCTTGCGCGGCGCGCACGATGACCTCTTTGATGCGTTCGGGCACCTTGCCGCTGCCGGAAACCACCAGCTCAAAGGTGGTCTCTTCCCCCAAGGCTTTCACGCGGCTGCGCATCTGGGACAGCAGGGAGGTGAGTTGGGTTTCCAGCCGTTCATCGGGGCCGGCAAGCTCGCGGACGAAGCGGCGGGCCTCGGCCAGATTCTCGCTCGCGACGTCCTCGATGACCGCCAGCTGCTCTTCTTTGGTGCGGGGATCATCGGTGCCACGGGCCGCGCGGGAGAGCAGCAAGATGGAGCTAAGGCCTTGCGCGACGGTGTCATGGATCTCCCGGGAGAGGCGCTCACGCTCCTCTAGCCGGCCGGCTTGGTGCTCGCTGGCGGCCAGCTCGGCTTGGGTTTCGCGCAGCTGCTTGGCGATGTCCCTGTGGTGCGCCGCTTCTGCCTGCAGGCGCCGTTGGATGAAAAAGACCGTTGCCGCAAAGGCGGTGCCGATAAGCGGGCCCACTGCCGCAGCGATGGACCAGCCCTCGGGGTGTAGCCAGGCGGGAATGAAGGCGGCTGCCGCCCACAGCACGGCGATGGAAACCAACCCAGGCACGGTGGGCAAAGCACGCAGAAAGACAAAAATGAGCGGGAATTCCAGCCACATGAAATCTTGCGCATGGACCATCAGGCCCAGCCACAGCACGCATAGCCCACCTAGCCATAGCCATGTGGGCAGCCAACGTTGTGCGGAGTAGACCACGGCGAGGGCGATGGCTAAGCCGATCACCCGGGCATCGAGCCGGCCGTCCACATAGGCGCGCGCCACGCCGAATACCAGCAGAAACGCGAACATGGCGTGGAGGCCATAGACCCATAGTTTTTGTCCTTTAAACACAACCACCCAGGATATCCGCGCACGGGTGGACCGTGAATCAACCACTTGGTTGACTCGAGGTTCAGCGAGCTGGCCGATTACTTCTGACCTGCATAAAGCGAATATAGAACTATGTTCCTAGCAATCAGAGAAATCACCACAGCGCGCGGCCGCTTCGCGCTCATCGGCGGCACGGTTGCGCTCATTACCCTTCTGCTCGTGATGCTCTCCGGCCTCACGGAGGGCCTGTCCAAGCAGAATACTTCCGCGTTGGAGTCCCTGGAAGAGGAGTACCCATATATTTCCTTCTCCACCGAGGATCCCTCCTTCAGCGAGTCCGAGATGCACGCTGGCGATATCGCCAGCGATGGCATTCCTCTAGGCGCTGCCCAGACCAAGCTGGAGGGCCACGGCGGCGTTGCCGTCCTTAGCTTGCCCGCCGGAACCCAGGTTCCGGGTAGCGATAAGACCATCCCGGAGCAGGGAGTGCTCCTGCCAGAGTCCATCGATGCGGCCGATACCGTCACCCTAGGTGGCGCCGACTTTTCGGTGGAGGGCACCGTCCCAGAGACCATGTACTCCCACTCCGAGGTGGTATGGGCGTCTACCGAAACTTGGCAGCGCATCAGCCACGCTCCACAGGGCGTGATAGGTACGGCAGCGCTGTATAAGGACGAGGTTCCAGGCTCCGTGAAAGTGTCCACGTCCTTCTCCGGCTTGGCGGCCTATCAGTCTGAGCGCGGCTCGCTGCTTACTATGCAGGGCTTCTTGTACGGCATCTCCGCGCTGGTCACCGTCGCTTTCTTGACCGTGTGGACCATCCAGCGCACCCGCGACCTGTCCATCCTGCGCGCGCTCGGTGCCACCGTGCGCTACCTCTTGCGCGATGCCCTGGCACAGGCCGCCATCATCTTGGCTGCCGGCACCATTGCGGGCGCCGTCGTTGGTTGGGTGCTCGGCGCGCTTGCCTCCGGCACCGTGCCCTTCGATGTTTCCCTGCGCACCATCGCCGTTCCCGCGGTTGGCATCTGGGCCCTCGGCATGGCCGGCGCCCTTATTGCTACCCGCCGCGTAGCTAAAGCCAACCCACTCGATGCCCTTGGAGGAAATGCTTAACATGTCCACCATTCTTGATATCCGCAACGCCACCGTGACCTACCAGGACGGTGAGACTACTACCACCGCGCTTGCCGACGCCTCCCTCATCGCCGAATCCACTACCCTTACCGCCATCGTGGGTGAGTCAGGGTCCGGCAAGTCCACGCTGCTGTCTGTAGCCGCTGGCCTCATCACCCCAGACTCCGGGTCCGTGTACGTGGACGGTACCCGCTCCATCATTTTTCAGCAGGCCAACCTGCTGTCCTCGCTCAATGTGCGCGACCAATTGGTGATCATGGACCATATTGCTGGCCGCAAGTTGCGCCCACAGCGCGCCGATGAGTTATTGGAGTTTGTAGGCCTAGCCGGAATGGGCAATCGCCGCATGGGCCAGTTGTCCGGTGGCCAGCGCCAGCGCGTCAATATCGCCCGAGCGCTCATGGAGCAGCCGGATCTGCTGTTGGCTGATGAGCCTACCTCTGCGCTTGATTCCCACCTTTCGCAGGAGATCATCCGCCTCTTGCGCGATGTCACCCAGGAGATGAACACCGCCACCGTGCTGGTGACCCACGACCGCTCCCTGCTGAACTTCGCTGACCGCGTGGTTGAGGTCAAGGACGGCCACGTCTCCGAGCAGGAGAAGGTCTCTGCGCTCAGCTAGCCTCAGCTAGCGCTGCATGAGGAGTAGCCGTGCGATTGCCTGTGGCACGGATGCGGCAATCTGGGAGGCGGAGCAAAGGCCAAAGCCGTCCGGGGTGTGGGCGGCAATGGCCGCCGCGTGTTGGTGGATGGCCGCGGCGTGCAGGATTTCCATAATGATCGCCTCCGCATCCGCCTCGGCGGCATCCAGTTGCGCGAGCGTGGCTCCGAGGATGCCAGAGAGTACGTCACCAGAACCGGCGGTGGCCGCGTAGGAGTGCCCAGCGTTCATGCCATAAATTTTCTGGCCTGGGGCCGTGACCGTGGTGATCCGGCCCTTGTGCAGGATGAAGCAGTCGAGCGCATCGGAAAGCTTCCGCAGGCGCACCCCGAGGCCTTCCGAAAGATCAAGTTCGCGGCCGAGAGTTGCCGCGTAGAGCCGCTCAAACTCCCCGGCATGCGGGGTCAGGACGGCGCAGGGATGATCGCGCACGAGTTCGCGTAGATCGCCGTCGGTCGAGAGCACGGTCAGCGCATCGGCGTCGATAATGGTGGGCAGCCCGCGTTCTAGCACGGCGCGCAATTCCGCGGCCGCCTCCGGTCCGGTGCCGCGCCCTGGACCTACGACCCAGGCTTGGGCGTGGACCTTTTCTTGGGCACTGGCATGGGGCACTACCTCCGGCAGGCTCGTGACCACGGAGTCATTGCCTACGACGCGAACCATGGACGGCGTGGCGCGCACCGCGCCCGTGGCGGCGAGGATGCCCGCGCCGGGAAAAGCACTGCTGCCAGCACATACTGCGGTCACTCCGCCGGTGTACTTGGTGCTTTTCGCTCCCGGAGTCGGATCCAGGATTGGTCCCGTGCAGCCCACCGGCTTCGGGGCGGTGACCAGGCCTTGTTCTCCCGAAAGCACCGGCTCAGTCGGCCACTGGTAGGGCAGGGGAATAGTGGGTTCGTTGGCGATATAGCCCACCGGCTCCGCGGTAGCGGAAAGCTCTTCTGCAAAGGAGCGAGGGGCGCCGGGTAGGAGCAGATCGCAGAGCACCACCGCACCGCATTCCGGGGCAAAGATATGTCCGGCACGGGCCCAGCCAAAGCTAATAGTCACGTCTGCGTCTACGGCATCGGCTGCGGCCATGCCGGTATCGGCGTTAATGCCCGAAGGAATGTCCACCGCTAATACCGGCACCCCACGCTCCTTGGCCTCGGTATAGGCCCTCAGTGGGGCACCGGAAAGGCCGCGTGTGGAGGCGAGGCCGGCGACGGCGTCGATAAGCAGATCGGCGTTTCCTAGACCGTGCGCAATGGTTCCGCCGGCCGCGGCAAATGCCTCTAGCGCGGGTTCGTGGGCGCTATCCGCTGCGAGAATGGCCTCCACTGAGTAGCCCTCTTCTGTCAGGAAAGCACCAGCATAGAGGCCATCGCCGCCGTTGCCGCCTGGCCCGGCCAGGATAGTTACGCGCCGTCCAGAGTCGAGCATGCTCGCGGCAGTGGCCGCCACGCCTCGTGCGGCTAAGCGTATGAGCTCATCGTCAAAGTTCTGCTGGGCTAGAAGGGAACGCTCTGCCGCGCGGACGGCGGCAACGCTATAGGCATGTCGCATGCCCGCCAGGATAGGCCTTTAAGGTGCCGGTTGGCAGGTCGGGCACCAAAATAGGTTGCGTCCCTCCATGACTTTTTCTGCCACCGGGGTGCCGCAGATATAGCAAGGTAGGCCGGCGCGGCGATAGACGTAGACCTCGCCGCCGTGGTCGTCCTTGCGCGGTTCGCGGCCCATGGCCTCGGGGGAGTGCTCGGGACGCACGGTATCGATGCGGCCGTGCTCCACTCCGTATTCCATGAGATCCACCAAGTCCGCCCACGTGGCGTCAAAGGTTTCACGGGAAACGTCCCGGCCCGGCAGGAAAGGGGAGAGGCCGTGGCGAAAGAGGGTCTCGGCCCGGTAGATATTGCCCACGCCGGCATAAAGGTGCTGATCCATCATGAGCGAGCCAATGCTGCGGCGCGATTTATGCACTGTGGACCAGAGCGCCTCCACGTCAGCGTCCGTGCGCAGCGGGTCTTGGCCTACCTTGGCTAGCTGGGCGCGGAATTCCTCTTCAGTGAGCAGGCGGCAAAACTGCGGCCCGCGCAGGTTAGCGGCCTCGGCGCCATTATCAATGCGCACCCGGATCTGTCCGCCTACTTCCGCGCGGGGCTCGAAGCGCAGCTTGCCAATCAGGCCTAAGTGAATATAGAGGATATGGCGCGGATCCTGGGCGCTGAAGTGTACAAAAAGGTGCTTGCCGTAGGTCTCTGCCAGCTCGATGCGCTCGCCATCGAGAAGCTCCGCCTCCGCCGCGAAGCGGCCCTGCGGACTGGTCACGCGCAGCGGCATGCCGCGAAAATCGGCGTTGAATTTATTAGCTAGGCGGTGGATGACGTGACCTTCAGGCATGGAATCCAGTCTAATCGGGAAGAATTTTCGGCCAAACCGGGCGCTAACCAGCTCACTTATTTGCGGGGTGACAATAGCGTAAACTCGAAATGCGGAATGATTTAACTCAGGGGAAGGCTTTCAAATCATGACGCAAAAAATCGGCTTTGACCGCGAGAAATACATTGAGCTGCAGTCGAAGCACATCCACGCCCGCCGCGAGGAAATCGGCGGCAAACTCTACCTAGAGATGGGCGGCAAGCTTTTTGACGATATGCACGCCTCCCGCGTATTGCCCGGCTTCACCCCGGACAATAAAATCGCGATGCTGGAGCGCATCAAAGAGGACGTTGAGATCCTCATCTGCATCAACGCGAAGGATATCTCCCGCCAGAAGGTGCGCGCGGACCTGGGCATCCTTTATGAAGATGACCTGCTGCGCCTGGTGGACGTATTCCGCAGCCGCGGATTCTTGGTAGAAAACATCGTCATGACCCAGCTGGAGGAAGGCAACTCCCAGGCGGAGGCCTTCATCGAAAAGGTCGAGCGCCTCGGCCTCAAGGTGGCGCGCCACCGCGTTATCCCCGGCTACCCCACCAATACGGACCTTATCGTGTCCGAAGAGGGCTTTGGGCGCAATGAGTTTGCGGAAACCTCCCGCGACCTTGTCGTGGTCACCGCGCCGGGCCCTGGCTCCGGAAAGCTGGCCACCGCGCTCTCGCAGGTCTACCACGAGCACCAGCGCGGCAATAATGCCGGCTACGCCAAATTTGAAACCTTCCCTATCTGGAATCTCCCCCTGGAACACCCCGTGAACCTGGCCTATGAGGCAGCCACGGTGGACCTGAACGATTCCAATATTATTGACCACTTCCACCTGTCCGCCCACGGCGAATCCACCGTGAACTACAACCGCGATGTGGAAGCATTCCCGCTGCTGCGCACGCTTTTGGAAAAGCTCACCGGCACCACCCCGTACCAGTCCCCGACGGACATGGGCGTGAACATGGCCGGCTTCTGCATTACTGACGACGCCGTGTGCCGCGCCGCCGCCCAACAAGAAATCATCCGCCGTTACTTCAAGGCCCAGGTGGAAGAGGCGCGTGCGGGCTTGGGCACCGAGCAATCCGAGCGCGCCGCCGTCATCATGGCTAAGGCCGGCATCAAGGTAGAAGATCGGCCCGTGGTAGCACCTGCGCGCCAGCGCGCGGAAGAAACCGGCGAGCCTGCCTCTGCTATGCAGCTGCACGACGGCACCATGATCACCGGCCGCACCTCGCCCCTGTTGGGATGCTCGGCGGCGATGCTGCTCAATGCACTGAAGCACCTGGCAGGTATCGATGACGATATCCACCTGCTGTCGCCCGAGTCCATCGAGCCGATTCAAACGCTCAAGACCAAGCACCTGGGTTCCAAGAATCCACGCCTGCATACCGACGAGGTTCTGATCGCTTTGTCCGTGTCTGCGGCGAAGGATGACAATGCTCGCAAGGCGCTGGAGCAGATCAAGGAACTTGCTGGTTGCGACGTCCACACCACCACTATCCTGGGTTCTGTGGATGAGGGAATCTTCCGCAACCTGGGCGTGCTCGTGACCTCTGATCCCGTCTTCGCCCGCAAGAAGGCGCTGTACCAAAAGCGCTAACTTCCGCATGCTCAAGATTCGGCCCTTTCAGCTTGTGCTGGAGGGGCCGCAGTCTTATAAGGGAGAGCTACAAGATTGGGGATCTGTGCAGCTGCAGGCCTAAGATTGGGGCGTGACTATTGGCAAAGTTCTCCTGTATTACTGCTTTACCCCCATCGAAGATCCCACCGCTATCATGCTGTGGCAGCGCACCCTGTGCGAGTCCCTGGGCCTCAAGGGGCGCATCCTCATTTCCGAGCACGGTATCAACGGCACCGTTGGCGGCGATATGGAAGCCTGCAAGCGCTACGTCCGCCAGACCAAGGAATACCCTGGCTTTAAGCGCATGCAGTTCAAGTGGTCCGAGGGTGGTGCGGATGACTTCCCGCGGCTTTCGGTCAAGGTGCGCGATGAAATCGTGGCCTTTGGCGCGCCGGGCGAGCTGAAGGTGGATGAAAACGGCGTAGTTGGCGGCGGCGTGCACCTCAAGCCGGAAGAGGTAAATAAGCTGGTAGAAGAACGTGGCGAGGAGGTCGTTTTCTTTGACGGCCGCAACGCCATGGAGGCAGAGATTGGCAAGTTTAAAAATGCGGTCGTGCCCGATGTGAAAACCACGCATGACTTCATCGAGGAAATCGAATCCGGCAAGTATGACTGGATGAAGGATAAGCCGGTGGTGTCTTACTGCACCGGTGGCATCCGCTGCGAGATCCTGTCCTCGTTGATGAAGAACCGCGGCTTCAAAGAGGTCTACCAGATCGATGGTGGCATCGTGCGCTACGGCGAAAAGTACGGCAATGATGGCCTGTGGGAAGGCTCCATGTATGTCTTTGACAAGCGCATGCACCACGAGTTTGGCCAAGGACTGCAAGACCCCGGTTTCATCCAGCTCGGCCACTGCGTGCACTGCGGTAAGGGCACGAATACCTTCCACAATTGCATCAATGAAGATACCTGCCGCCAGCAGGTACTCATCTGTGATGACTGCATCCAGCACGTAGAAACCCAGCACTGCGGCCGGCCGGATTGCGCCGAAGTGGCAGCGCAGCTAGCCAAGCAGGAGAGCTAGTCGCGCGCCGTTTCCTTGCGGAAGCAGCCCCACCACCAGTGCTGCCACGCTACGGTATATGGGCTGTGCGGCGGATGGATGACGCCGGTGGGGGCGTGTAGCTTACTGACCGGGCTAATACCGTGGAGCGAGTTGAGGAACCACAGGGGGCGTTCGGCGGCAAGCTCCGGGGTGAGCGGGCGCGTTTCGGTTCGCATGCCTAGGTCCGCAGCGCGCCGGGCAACTTGGCGCAGCGTGATGCTGGGCAGCGCCTGACCTGTGGGGAGGATAAGCGTTTCCTCGTCCCAGGCGACGAGCGCGCCGGTGGTGGTCTCCACCATGGCACCGGAGGAATCCACGATGGCGGTGTCATCGGTGCCGTCTGCCTGATACTCGTCGCGGTAGCGTGCTAGCGCTGGGAAGTCGGGACCCTTGACTAAAGGTTGCGTGCGCGGGTCGGGGGCTTGCACATAGGTCACCCGGGTGGTTCGGCGCGCAGGGGGTGCGGGGCGAATATCGAGGCGCAGGTGTTCGCCGGCTAGCGAGATGCGGGGGAAGAGATCGCCGGGGCCTATAAGCTGCAGCATCGCGGGGACGAAGCCGGCGGGAAGTGGGCCGGCCACCGACTCGAAGCGCTGGAGGTGCAGGGGGAGGGCGTTGGAGTGGGCGTCGGCAAGCATCCGCCAAGAATCCGCAACGTCAAAGGGGCCGGGGTGAGGTTGGCTTGGAATAAAGCTGCCCTGGTGCCAGAGGTAGCTGCTCATTGCCACGCCCCCAGCACGGATTGGGCCTTGAGGTTGCGCTCCTCCAGCTCGGCGGCCGGATCCGAATCCAGGACGATGGCCCCGCCGGCGCCGATGGTGATCTCACCGGCCGCCCGCACGGCTGTGCGGATGACCACGCTGAGATCGGATTGTCCGTCAAACCCCAGGTAGCCCACCACGCCGGAGTACACGCCGCGCGGTCCCGTTTCGAGTTGGTCAATGATCTCGCAGGTGCGCAGCTTCGGCGCGCCCGTCATCGATCCGGGAGGAAAGGTGGCGCGGAGGGCATCGACCGCGGTGGCACTGGCGCGCAGCTGCCCGGTAATGGTGGAGACCAACTGATGGACGGTGGCATAGCTTTCTACCTGCATCAACTTCGGCACGCGCACGGTACCGGGCTCGCATACCCGGGAGAGATCGTTGCGCAGTAGGTCAACGATCATGAGGTTTTCGGCCCGTGTCTTCGGGTCCGTGGTCAGCAGTGCGGGATCCTGGTCGGCCGAGATGGTGCCCTTAATCGGCTTGGCCTCTACCTCACGGCCGCGCACGGTGAGGAAGCGTTCGGGCGAGGCGCTGCAGACCTCTACGCCGTCGAAGACGAGGTGTGCGGCATAGGGTGCGGGATTGTGCGAGCGCAGTTGGGGATAGAGCTCGCCTTCGGTCGCGGCCGTGTAGGTATCGGTCAGGCAGACCTCGTAACTCTCGCCGGCGTGCAGGAATTCTTGGGCGCGTTTAATCCGCTCCAGGTAGCCGGGGCTGCGCCAGGAGCCCGCGCTTAGCGACGCCCCACCGTCCTCCCCCGTGGGCCGTGGTTCCTCCGTGTCCAAGGCGGCTTCCAGGCGTTTTAGCAGTTCCTCGGCGCCGTCATCGGCAAGGCAGCACAGGTGCGCGGTTTCTGCGTGGTGGTCGTAGACGATAAAGGACTGCGGCCGCACAAAGTAGGCATCTGGGTAAGGAGAGCGGTGGCGTAGCTCAATGGGCAGGGTGAGCTGGGCGCATTCGTAACCCAGGTACCCGATTACCCCGCCGGTAAACGGGAGGTCCGGTGCGTCGATGATGCGGGTGGCAAGCTCGCGGTCGAGGAGGGTGAGGATATCGGGGGCGTCGCCAAGCCGGTAGCGGAAAGAGCGACTCAATGCGCCGGCGGTATCGCCGAGGATGGAATAGCGCCCGCGGGGATCCGCGGAGTCGAGGAAGAAGGCATCGTTGCCCTCGGCGCGCAGGGCGGCAAAGACCCGTGGGCAATCCACCGCGCCGGGGACTTCGCGGTGGAGCAAGCGGAACCCGCCTAGAAAGTTGCGCATAATCTCCCGGCCGTGCTGGGTAAGCACCGACTCCGGGTGAAATTGCACGCCCCAGTGCGGCAAGCCATCGACCTTAAGCGCTTGGATGACGCCATCCTCGCTGCGGGCATGCACGGTAATGCCGGGGGCCTCCTCTATATGCAGGGAGTGGTAGCGCACCACCTCGAAGTCTTGCGGGATTCCGGCAAAGATTCCTTCGCCCGAGTGACTGATGGTAGAGACAAAACCGTGGCGCGGCTGCGGCGCGCGCGACACCTGGGCGCCGGCCAGCAGACCTAGCCCCTGGTGGCCAAGGCATACACCCAGTACCGGAATCTCGGCCGCGGCTGCGGCGGCGATAATGCCCCGGGCAGCACCGAAATCCTCCTCGCGCTCCGGCGTGCCCGGCCCAGGAGAAATCACCACATGCGAAAATTCGCCGGCACGGACGCGATCGGCCAGCCCTTCCGCTTCACCGGCGGCGACGACGAGTGGTTCGCGTCCGGCTACCTCCGCGATGAGGTGGGCAAGGTTGAAGGTATAAGAATCGTAATTATCAAGCAGGAGGATCATAGGGAGGCGGAAAGTTTCTATGCGGCGGCCGAGTCCATGAGGAACAGCTGGATATCGGTAATGGTCCACAGCATGAAATTGCAGGCCATTACCCAGAAAATGGCCATCCAACTGCGCCACCGCAGATAGCGGTGCAGCTTGCGCACCATGATGATGGCGCAGCCGATCATGCCGAAGAAGGGAATGATCGGGGTGGTCAGGCTAAAGAAGGTGCGCTGCCCGTCGGTGCAGAGCCACGTGGCGGCGTCATCCTCACACAAGGGACCACCGGAGAGCCGAGTGACGAGCGCGACTGCGAAACCATAAAGCGCGGAGAGCACAAGAACGCCGATCATGTACCAGACGGCCTGGCGGGTGGAGCGGCGGTTAGCAGCGGCAATCTCTAAAGGGTCCGGCTCATCGGCCAGCTCATCAAAGCTCCGCGGTTCCGGGCGGCGCAGATTGGCATAGTCCGCATCGGAAGTTAGATCGTTTTCGGGATGCTCTGGTCGCAGGCTCATGCCCCAATCCTAACCGCAGGATGGGTGGACCAAGATAGGCACCCGAATATGCGGCAGCAGCTCCGTGGCGGTAGATCCCAAGAACACGCGGGCGATGGGGCCCTGCGGGGTGGAGGCCATGAGCATGAGATCGCCCTTCTTCCACTTGAGCGAATCCACTGCGCCGCCCCAGCCCGCACCGGAACCAATTTCAGAAGTGACATCCAGCTCGGGGAATTTTTCTTGAATGCAATCGCGGGCGCGGTCCAGCATGGCGAGGGAATCCTCGAGCCACTCCGCCACCAGCTCGAGCGCCATATCGTGCTTATCCTTGGACGGCGTATTGAGCAGTCCCTTTGCCGAAAAGGCCAGCAGGCGCAGCGGCAGGTTCCAGCGGTTCGCGAGCTCCGCTGCGGCGAGCATCTCATGATCTTCGCGCGGGCTGCGTTCAGTAATGGCAAAGTTAAAGCGGGTGACGCCGTGCTTGGACAGTTTTACCTTGCGGGGCACCAAACCCAACGGCTGAGGAGAATAATGCAGCAAGGTATCGGCCGTAGAACCAGCAAAGAAACGGCCCTTCGGTGCGGCCTGGTTGGGCCCCAAAATGATGAGGTCTGCCTCGAACTTCTTGGCCATTTCCGTCAGCAGATGGGGGCGCGAAGGGCCGTCGACCAATAGGGAGGGTTTCTCATCCCAGCAGCTACGCGGCACGCCGGCTTCATCGAGGGCGGCATGGGTAGCGGCCGCGCAGGCCTCCTTTTGTGATTTAAACCATTTTTTATATTTTCCGCCGAGTTTGTTGAGGGAAGTCGTAGTCCACGGCTGGAACACGGTAGAGATGACGCGTACTTGTATTTCTGCGGTGCGGGAGAGCCACGCGGCACAATCTAGAGCCTCGGTACCGGAGGAAGAAGGGCTCCAAGAAATAAGAATGCGAAGGGGTTTATCGGCCGAGCCCTTGCTCAAGGCCGGCAGATGCCCATCGGAAGAATCAGTTGCCATACGGAGTGAACTAGTGAGAGCTTACGGTTTTCGTTTTCTCAATTATCACGTTAAGCCGAAGAAAAATGAAATCACCGCGGGCAAAACTAGCGCTGTTCGCCGTTCATTGTGGGGCGATAGACATCAGCCAGCTTGGAGATAACGGTGGCTACTTCGTTGGCGGTCTCCAAATCCTTCGGCTCGAGCCACCGCATGATCTCTGCTAGGGCGGAGGCGCGCTGCTGCGAGACTATGGCTAGTTCGGATTCGCCTAGTTGCGTCAGCGCTACCAAGACGCCGCGGCGGTCCTCTTCATCGCGGTGGCGTTCCACGTAGCCGCGGCGCTCTAGCTGATAGAGCGCGTTGGAGGCGGTGGGCATGCGGATAAGTTCTGCCTGCGCGATGGTGGAAACGCGGGACGGTCCGCGCATACGCAGCTGGTTCATGATGGACACCTGGGAGGTGGTCAATGAAGAGCCCTCCGCCGTGCGCTGGAAAATAAGAATGAGCTTATTGAGCGACGGCTGGATGGAACGCGCGACCTCGACGGCATCCTCGTACGTAGACGGGGATTGAGCGGGGCCCTTCTCCTCATGTTGCTGCGTCATAGAAAACGATTGTATAGCCCGTTTTCCCTGCGCGGTAGTTCGGAAGTTAAAAAATTAGTTTCCGGCAATAAAGTCTTCTAGCTCGGCGCGCGCCACGTCATCGGCCTTTTGTACCGGCGGGGATTTCATCAGGTAGGACGAGGCAGCCAGTACCGGGCCCGCCACCCCGCGGTCGAGGGCAATCTTGGCGGCGCGTACGGCATCGATGATGATGCCGGCGGAGTTAGGCGAGTCCCAGACTTCCAGCTTGTACTCCAAGCTCAGCGGTACTTCGCCAAAGGCGGAGCCCTCTAAGCGGACATAGGCCCATTTGCGATCATCGAGCCATTCCACGTAATCGGAAGGCCCGATGTGGACGTTGCGGTCCTCCCGCTTACCGGCGATGGGCGAGTTGTGCAGGTTAGAGGTTACGGCCTGCGTCTTGGAGATCTTTTTGGATTCGAGGCGCTCGCGCTCGAGCATATTCTTAAAATCCATATTGCCGCCCACATTGAGCTGCATGGTGCGCTCCAAGCGCACGCCGCGGTCTTCAAAGAGCTTCGCCATGACGCGGTGAGTAATGGTGGCGCCCACCTGGGACTTAATATCATCGCCTACGATGGGCAGCCCGGCATCTTCGAACTTCTTCGCCCACTCCGGATCAGAGGCAATAAAGACCGGCAAGGCATTGACAAAGGCGCAGCCGGCATCGATCGCCGCCTGGGCGTAGAACTTATCCGCTTCCTCAGAGCCCACCGGCAGGTAGGAGACTACGACGTCGGCGCCGGATTGGCGGAGTGTGGCGGGGACGTCGGCAAGCGGGGCTTCCGATTCCGCGATGGATTCTTGGTAGTACCGGCCGAGGCCGTCCAGGGTAGGACCGCGCTGCACGGTAACGCCCAGCTCAGGGACGTCAGTTATGGAAATGGTGCAATTGCGGGAGCTGCGCGTAGCCTCCGCCAGATCCTTGCCCACCTTGTCCGCATCCACGTCGAAGGCGGCAACAAATTCCACATCGCCTACGTGGTACGGGCCAAACTGGGCGTGCATCAAGCCGGGAATATCTGCATCTGCCGCGGCGTTGCGATAAAACTCCACGCCTTCAATGAGGGACGTGGCGCAGTTGCCGACGCCCACGATGGCGACCTTTACTTTTTCGGACACGGTCTACTCCTTTTACTCCATGAGTTGTGGCTGTCAGTGACTGCGCAAGAGTAAGCCGAAAATTATGCCCTATGGTGGCATAACGCCATGTGGATCGATCAAGAAGAGGTAATTAGGATGATCCGGGTGAATTCCGTTGCCTATAAGCACGTGCTCTCCCATGAATGGGAGCGCGCCCACCACCTGCGCGAATTTCGCGCCGGGCAGCTCACGCGGGAGGACGTGTGCGATGCTGATTTTTTGCTGCGCGCCGCAGCAGAGCACCACGGGCGCGCCATGGATAAGGAATGCCCCGTGTGTGGCGAACCTCTGCGGCTCACGCGCTGGGTCTATGGCGAGAACCTCGGCCGCCGCGCCGGGAGTGCCCGCAGTGAGAAAGAAATAGCGGAGTTTGTAGCCGAGGGCTTGGAGTTTACGGTGCACGAGGTGGAGGTATGCCGCCAGTGCCGGTGGAACCACTTGTTGCGTTCTGCTACTGCATTTAACGCGTGTTAGTTTCCAGCGCACCGCCTTAGGCAGTAAGCTGCAATTATTTAGTTTTGTGATCAGGGATGAATGAGGACACGAATCAGTGACCGAGAAGGAATCTACCGGCAAGTCCACTAAGGTGGCTCGCCCCAGCAAAAAGCAGGCGACAAAGAAGCGCCGCATCTGGCCGTGGGTCGTTTTGGCGTTCCTACTGGTCTTTGTAGCACTGCCCGCAGGACTTTTTGCCTACGCATACTCGCAATACTCCGTTCCGGAGCCCAAGGACCTGGCCAATAACCAGGTCTCTACCATCTACGCGGGTGATAATCAGACCCAGCTCGCCCGCCTGGTGCCGCCGGAAGGCAACCGCACCCACGTGAAGCTGGATGAAATCCCGGAATACGTGCAGGACTCCGTGCTGGCCGCGGAGGACCGTGACTTCTGGGATAACTCCGGCTTCTCCTTCACCGGCCTCGGCCGCGCCGTGGTGGGTAAGCTAACCGGCAATGAAGATGCTGGCGGCGGTTCCACCATTACCCAGCAGTATGTGAAAAACACGCTGGTGGGCAACGAATACTCCTACGTGCGCAAGATTCGCGAGCTCATCTACTCGGTGAAGATGACCAATGAGTGGGATAAGGAGGATATTCTCAACGCCTACCTCAACACCGTGTACTTCGGCCGCAATGCCTACGGCATCCAGGCGGCATCCAACGCCTACTTTGATAAGGACGCCAAGGACCTCACTCCGGAGGAAGGCGCCATGCTCGCTGGCCTCATTCAGTCCCCGTCCGGCCTCGACCCGCGCGTGAACCAGGAGGGCTCCGAGGACCGCTGGAACTACGTCCTTGATGGCTTGGTAGACATGGGTGACCTCACCCAGGAACAGCGTGATGGCATGGTCTTCCCAGAGACCCGCGACCCAGCTGAGTACTCCGCCTACACCGAAGCCCCAGGCGCTAATGGCCACATCAAGGATCAGGTCATCCGCGAACTGGAAGAGGTAGGCATCACCGAAAACGAGGTGTCCACCGGCGGCCTGCGCATCACCACCACCATCGATATGAATGTGCAGAACAACACCATCCAGGCAGTCGATGACCAGATGGCTCCGCTGCAAGAGGATGCGCGTGCGGCTTCCGTGACCATCGATCCGAAGACCGGTGCGGTCCGTGGATACTTTGGCGGCCACGATTCCAATGGTTGGGACTACGCCAACTCCCCGCTGCAGACCGGTTCTACTTTCAAGATCATGACCCTTGCGGCCGCCCTGCAGCAGGGCATCAGCCTAGATACCAATTACTCGTCCGCTCCGTACCAGCTGCCTGGCTCGGATGTTGTCACCAACGTGGGCGGCGGCTGCGGCGTATGCAACCTGCGCGAGGCTACCAAGCAATCCCTGAATACCTCCTTCCTTCGCCTGCAGGAGGACCTCAAGAACGGCACGCAGGACACCGCAGATATGGCGCACGCCCTTGGCGTGGCTAAATCCCTGCCGGGCATTGAAAAGACGCTGACGGAAAACGGCAAGCAGCCATTCGAAGGCATTGTTCTGGGCCAGTACCAGTCCCGCCCGCTCGATATGGCCACCGCAATGTCCACCCTGGCTAACCAGGGCGTGTGGCATAACCCGCACTTTGTGCAGCGCGTAGAAAACGCTGCCGGCGAAGTGCTGTACGAGCACCCCGAAGACGAGGGCGAGCGCCGCGTATCGTCCAACGTGGCTAATAACGTCATCGAAGCCATGGAGCCGGTGGCCGCATGGTCTAATGGCGCTCTTGCCGGTGGCCGTGTTTCCGCCTCCAAGACCGGTACCACTCAGATGGGCGATACCGGCAATAACAAGGATGCCTGGATGGTCGGTGCCACCCCGCAGCTGGCTACCGCCGTGTGGGTAGGTACCGCGGATAACACCTCCGCTATCTTCGATCAGTACGGCGGCATCATGTACGGCGCCGGCGCGCCAACCAAGATTTGGAAGGCCGTGCTGGATAACTCCCTGGCCAACTCCGAATTCCAAAACTTCCCGGCTGCCTATCCGCTGGGATTCGGCAACATGGGCGCCGGAACGGCCGCTCCGGCCTATGACCCGAGCTGGGATAGCGGCGCTGGCGATACCCAGGACTACGAGGCCCCTGCCGAGCAAGCAGCTCCGGAAGAGGAAACCAAGCCGGCTCAGCCGGAGAACAAGCCGGAGAGCCCGAAGCCTGCCCCGAAACCGCAACGCGGCAATGGCAATAGCGGCAATAGTGGTGATAACAACCAGGCACCGGCCCAGCCAGAGGCGCCGTCTTTGGATGACCTCATCGGCCCCGATAGCGACTTGGCAGACCTTCTAGGGTAGGCGGCAGTGACAGCGAATCCGCACCAGCGCATTCCCGCCTCCTCAGAACCCTTGGCCCGCGGGGTAATTGAATTCCTCGGCGGGCCAAGGGGCCGTTTTGCCGGTGTACGCCGCACCCAGTGGTGGACCCCTCTGCGCGCCATAATCGCCGTCGGCTGGGTTTTCCTGGCGTGCGGATTCCTCTCGAAGGCTAATTGCGCCGGCGGCACCCGCGGTGATGACGGGGTCATTAGCCTGAATTGGGCGGGCAACCGCCAGTACACCTCTTTTTGCTATAACGACATCATCCCGCTTTACGGTGGCCGCGGCCTCGATGAAGGCGGCTTCCCCTATGCCTATTCTTGGCAAGAGGGTGACCTGACCCGCTATATGGAGTACCCAGTCCTCGCGGGCCTTTTCCAGGGGTTGATGGGCTGGATTGCCCGCAATACGTACTCTCTGGTTGAGTGGGCCGGCATCCCGGAGGCCGGATGGTACTTCGGCCTGACCGCCTTGGTCATGGCGTGCATCTGGGTAGGCGTGCTCTACATGGTCTACCTGCTGGTGGGCAACCGCACTTGGGATACCATCCTTGTCGCCGCCAGCCCCCTTGTCATCATCCACGCCTTCAGCAACTGGGATATTCCCTCCATCGCCTTTGCCGTAGGTGCGCTCCTGGCCGCCGCGCGCAAGCACCCTGCCGTAGCGGGTGTCCTCATCGGCCTTGGCACTTCCTTTAAGCTGTGGCCGCTCTTTCTCTTGGGGGCATTCCTGGTCTTGGCGGTGCGCAATCGTCGCTGGCCGCAATTTTTCTACGCCTTGCTCGCCGCGGCCGTGACCTGGATCGTGGTCAACGCTCCGGTGGCCCTGAAGTACCCGGAGGCATGGCGCGAATTCTTCCGCCTCAACCAAGAGCGCGGTGCGGAGTGGACCACCATTTACTCGGTGCTTAGCCGCAATACTGTGATTAGCTTTAGCCCTGAGTTCCTCAATACCTTCAGCCTGGTGGCGTTTTTGGCTCTCTGTGCGGCGATTGCGGTGCTGGGCCTGCGCAGCGCGCGGACGCCGCGCATGGCCGAGCTGGTTTACCTCATCGTGGCAGCCTTCTTATTGTTCAACAAGGTATGGTCACCCCAGTATTCGCTGTGGCTGGTAGTGCCCGCGGCCCTAGCCCTGCCACGCTGGCGCTTGGTCTTTAGCTGGGCGCTTGTCGACGCCCTCGTGTGGCCCCTACTCATGTGGCACATGCTGGGCACAGACAATAAGGGCATTCCGCACGAGCTGCTTGACGTTGCGATTGTCTCCCGCGACGCCCTCATTATCGCCATGGCTGTCCTCGTTATTCGCCAGATGTGCGGAAAGACCCCGGATAAGGTGCGCGATGCGCACGCCGGCCGCGATCCTTTGGCAGGAGCATTCGCATGATCGTTACCTATATCGGAATGGCATCCATCTTCTTGGGATTCCTCTGCGTGATGGGAGCCTTCTGGCTCTTCCACAATCGTGAGGATCGCCGCGGACCCATCGTGCTGGGGCTTTTGGCCATTCTTTTCCTCACCATCATTCCGGCGACGGCAGCTGTGTTTTTCGCCGCAACGACCACTGGTTAGATTTCTTTTCGCCGGTCATTTGCGGTACTGTAGTGGGGTTGCTTGACGCAACGTACCCTCCTGCTGCATCCGCAAAGGTGATGCAGCCGAAAACTACTAGACCATAGGAGGTGATGAGGTCCGTGCGTCACTACGAAGTCATGATCATTCTGGATCCTAATCAGGATGAGCGCACCGTAACCCCGTCCCTGGATAAGTTCCTCGAAATCGTCCGCCAGGAAGGCGGCAAGGTTGAGAACCTTGATGTATGGGGCAAGCGTCGTCTTGCATACCCCATCAACAAGAAGGAAGAGGGCATTTATGCCGTCGTCAACCTGGAGTGCGAGCACACTTCGGTTGCCGAGCTCGACCGCCGTCTGAACCTGAACGACACCATCCTGCGTACCAAGGTTCTGCGCACCGACAGCAAGTAACGGATACTGGGATCAAGCACAATCCACGTAACCGATAAGGAGTAAAGACATGGCACAGGGAGATACCAATATCACGGTGGTAGGCAACATCGTTGCTGACCCCGAGCTGCGCTTCACCCCGGCGGGTGCGGCAGTAGCTAACTTCCGCGTCGCCTCCACCCCTCGTCGCTATAACTCGCAGACGAACCAGTGGGAAGACGGCGAAGCTATGTTCCTGACCTGCAACGTATGGCGTCAGGCAGCGGAAAACGTTGCCGAGACCATGTCCAAGGGCATGCGCGTCATCGTTACCGGCCGCTTGAAGCAGCGTTCCTTCCAGACCCGTGAGGGCGATAACCGCACCGTATTCGAGATTGACGTCGACGAAGTCGGTCCGTCTCTGCGCTACGCCACCGCTCAGGTAAACCGCAATCCGCGTGAGGGCGGCAATAACTTTGGCGGCGGCCAGCAGCGCTCGAATAACAATAATCAGGGCGGTTTTGGAGGCGGCCAGCAACAGCAGCCGCAGCAGAACCAGGCTCCTTCTGAGGATCCGTGGAACTCCGCACCACCTGCAGGTGGTTTCGGAGGCGCTGATTCTGAACCTCCGTTCTAAGTCTGTCACCCGCAACTATTCAACTAACTCAATTGAAAGGCAGGGATCATGAAGCTGATCCTCACCGCTGCCGTTGAGAACCTCGGCGCCGCTGGCGAAATTGTTGAGGTTAAGGACGGCTACGGACGTAACTACCTGCTTCCTCGCGGCCTGGCCATCGTGGCTACCCGCGGCGCAGAGAAGCAGATTGAGGGCATCAAGCGCGCCCAGGAAGCTCGCGAGATTCGCGACCTGGATCACGCACGTGAGGTCCGCAACCAGCTCGAGCAGCTGACGGATGTCAAGGTAGAGGTTAAGACCTCCGAATCCGGTAAGCTCTTCGGTTCCGTTCAAGCAGAAGACATTGTCAACGCCGTCTCCAAGGCTGGTGGCCCTAAGCTGGATAAGCGCATCGTTGTGCTTCCTAAGGGCCTGGTCAAGAAGACCGGCAACTACCAGGTCGAGCTGAAGCTGCACGCTGATGTTATCGGCAAGGTGAACTTCTCGGTCGTTGCTGCCTAACTAGGCGCACGACGGTCCAAATAAGACCCAAAGACAACAGCAACGCTTTAGGCCTCAAGTTCCTGCTATGTGAGGTGGCAGAAACTTGGGGCCTTTAGCGCGTTTTCATCGGGCTGTGGATAACTGTGGAATTCTGTGGATAACTCTTTGGCGATTTAACTCTATGTTTACGCGGAGGCCTCTTTATTAACCCGCAGGTCAGGCCGCTTATCCACGAAGGGTGTGCCTATTTTCACACCGATAAAAACATGCTCTGAGCTGGGAGTTTGATTTATGCAGGTCATGGGCTTTTGGAGTTATCCACAGGCTTATGCAGGGCAAATATGGGCGAAGGCTACCGCGACCTGCGATTTTCCCAGCACCCTGTGGATAACTGTGGAAGTTATGCCCAGGGGGTGGTGTCCGGGCACTAGACTACACTGAGATTCCGATACGCTCGGATGCTCAAATAGCCACAAGGGGGAGAAGTTATGACCAACGCCAGCTTTGATGATGAACACCTGCCGCCGGAGCCGCCGCCGGAGGAGGAACCGGCCCCACGCCGCCGCTATCAGCAGGAAGAGCCAAAGCGCTATGGCGAATTCCGCCAACCCCCCGCGGACCGCGAAGCGGAGCAGGGTGTTCTGGGCGCAATGTTGCTCAGTCCCCATACGGTGATGGAAGTCATTGAGGAGCTGGAGCCGGAGGATTTCTACTATCCGGCGCATACGTTGATTTACCGCGCCATGCTGGATCTATACTCCGAGGGCAAGGACGTCGACGCCGTCATTTTGGCCTCCCAGCTCGACCGCTTTAATAACCTCGAGCGCGTTGGCGGCGCCCCCTATCTCCACACGCTGCTCGCCACGGTGCCCACGGCTGCGAACGCACGCTACTACGCCGAAATCGTCGCGGAAAAGGCAGTGCTGCGCAAGCTTGTTGATGCCGGTACTCGCGTAGTACAGCTCGGATTTTCCGGCACCGAAGATGCAGAGATCGAGTCCGTGCTGGACCGTGCGCAGCAGGAAGTTTTCGCCGTCGCCCAGCGCAAGACAGCAGAAGATTACCGAGTCCTGGGGGACCTTATTGACCCCACCATTGATGAGCTCGCCGCCCTGCAGCAAGCCGGCGGTGTGGAGCTAGGCGTGCCTACTGGCTTCATCGACCTCGATAAGTTGACCAATGGCCTTCACGCGGGCCAGATGGTCATCGTTGCTGCTCGTCCTGGTGTGGGTAAGTCGACCCTGGCCATGGACTTTATGCGCTCCTGCTCCTTGCAGCACGGTAAGTCTTCTGTGATTTTCTCCCTCGAGATGTCAGCTTCTGAAATCGTCATGCGCCTGCTTTCGGCGGAGTCAGAGGTCAAGCTGGCCGATATGCGTGGTGGCCGAGTTTCCACCGAGGACTGGGCAAAGATCGATGAGACCCTCAACCGAGTGCAAGACGCCCCACTCTTCATTGATGACTCACCAAACCTCACGATGATGGAAATTCGGTCCAAGGCCCGCCGCCTCAAGCAGCAGCACGGTCTGGATCTCATCGTCTTGGACTACCTGCAGCTGATGTCTTCGGGTAAAAAGGTAGAGTCCCGCCAGCAAGAGGTCTCTGAGTTTTCCCGTCAGCTGAAGCTTCTGGCCAAGGAGCTGGAGGTTCCTCTTATCGCGATCTCGCAGCTGAACCGTGGACCCGAGGCGCGTACGGATAAAAAGCCGCAGCTTGCGGACCTTCGTGAGTCCGGCTCGCTGGAGCAGGACGCCGATATGGTCATGCTGCTCTACCGCCCCGACTCCCAGGACCGCGATAATGAGCGCGCTGGCGAGGCGGATATTATCCTAGCCAAGCACCGTGGTGGCCCGATTGATACCGTGCAGGTGGCCCACCAGCTGCACTACTCCAAGTTCGTCAATATGGCGCACGGTTAAATTACAGGTCTACCACCGCGTTGGGGTCTCCCAATCGTGGGCCAAGGATGACCAATACCAAGAAAACCGCAGCTGCGGCAAGCGCCAGCCACCGCCATACGGGGAAAAGGCGTTCGCCGCAGAGGCGGGCGAATGCCGCGCCAACGAGAGCGCCCAGGGTATTGAAGAGAAGATCATCAATATCGGTGCGCCCTAGGGCGAAAACATACTGGCACACCTCTAGTACAAGGCTGAGGCCAAATCCCCACGCAGCTGTCTTCTTAACAGAGCGGCAGAGGCCGAATACCAGCATGCCAAAAGGGATGAAGAATGCGGTATTGCCCGCGTACTCAAATAGCGGGCCAAACCAGCTGTCGCCGGAAAATTCATCGAAAGGAACCCAGCGCAAATCCCGGGCGCGCTGATTTTCCGGTTTCCATAAGTAGCCAATCTGGTAGAAAGGCTTGAGCGTGGTCAATGCGACCATAACGGCCGTCCACGCGGCGAGGGAGAGCCTATTGAGCAAGCGCTATTCCTTTCTGCTCGGGCAGGCTAAAGGCGGCGGCAGCTGCAATGGCAAACGCTGCGGCGAATACGACGAATAGCCAGGCAGTCCCACCCGCAGCAAGCAGTGGTGGAACGATGAGTGGCGCCACAATAGAGGCTAGCCTACCGAAGCCTGCCGCCGCTCCGGTACCACGTCCTCGCAATGAAGTGGGATATAGCTCTGGGCCGATGGCATAGAGGGCTCCCCAAGCGCCGAGGTTGAAGAAGGAGAGCAGACAACCAGCCAGGATGATCAACGCTTCCGTAGCTGCTGCTCCATATAAGCCGGCCGCTGCTGCGGAGCCAAGCAGGAATACCGCGAGGGTTACCCGCCTGCCCCAGAGCTCGATAAGCCAAGCTGCCACCGCGTAGCCAGGCAGCTGGGCAAGGGTGATGATGAGGGTAAAACTAAAGGACTTCACTAGGGAGAACCCGTCGGCTACTAGCAGAGAGGGAATCCAGATGAAGGCACCATAGTAGGAGAGGTTTACACAGAACCAAATGGTCCACAACGCTGCGGTCCGCCTTCGTAGCTGCGGACTCCAAATAGATGCTGCGGGGGAAGGCGTGGGGTCTGGGAGGGCATCGTCCAGCGGCCGATCTTCCGCCGCGGTTTCGAAGCTGGCAACGATAGCTTCGGCCTCATCATGGCGGCCCTTGGATTCAAGAAAGCGCACAGATTCTGGTAGACCGCGGCGAACATAGATTGAATACGCGGCTGGCAGCATGCCAAGGGCCAGGGCCCAGCGCCATCCGGATTCACCCGTGCTCACTACGAAAGTGCCGATGATGGCCGCAAGGATCCATCCCAATGCCCAGAATGCCTCGAGAATGACTACCATCCTTCCGCGGACCCGTCGAGGAGCAAATTCGGATATGAGCGTGGAGGCAACTGGTAGCTCGGCTCCGAGGCCCAGCCCGACTATGAATCGGAAGATGATGAGAACCGTAAGTCCCCCAGCTAGCGCGGAAGCCCCTGTTGCCAAGCCGTAGATAAGCAAGGTGAGAGAAAAGACATTGCGGCGGCCGAATTTATCTGCCAGCAATCCGCCAAAGGTTGCACCGAGCGCCATGCCAAGGAAGCCCGCCGAGGCTAACCAAGAGGTCTGGCTAGGACCAAGATCCCAGTGAACAGCAAGGGCGGCCATGATGAAGGAGATTAGCCCTACATCCATGGCATCAAGCGCCCATCCAAGGCCGGAACCTAGGAGTAGGCGCTTGTGCTTAGAGGTGACGGGAAGGCGATCGAGACGTTCGGTGCGGCTGAGCATGCGATAATACTATCGCTGAACAGAAAAACCTTTCAGGCGTAGTGAGTTGGTAACTACAAAAACCGAGCTCAGTGCCATCGCGAGGCCGGAAAATAATGGGTTAAGCAGGCCAATCGCTGCGACAGGAATGAGTACGACGTTATAGGCGAAGGCCCAAAAGAGATTGCCCTTAATGATCGCAAGGGTGCGGCGCGAGAGCCGAATAGCATCAGCGGCGCAACGCAGATCGCCATTCATGAGGGTGATATCAGAGGCTTCGATTGCCACGTCGGTACCCGCGCCCATGGCAAGACCGAGGTCGGCTTGGGCCAGTGCGGCGGCGTCATTAATGCCATCGCCCACCATCGCCACGGTGTGCCCAGCGGCCTGCAACTCCTTGATGTGGTTCACCTTGTCCTCTGGTAGGACCTCGGCGCTGATGCGGTCGATCCCTACCTCGGCGGCCACGGCTTGCGCGGCCCCGGCATTATCACCGGTCAGCAGGTAAGGGGTGAGCCCAAGCTCCTTCATCTGTGCCACAGCGGCGGCCGAGCTGGGTTTGATGGTATCGCGCACCTCAATGACGCCTGCGGGCTGTCCGTTGACGGTGACGACCACCGGCGTGGCACCAGCGTCCTGTGCGGCGCGGAACGGCGCTTCCAGGTCGCCCAACGGGCCTTGGCGCTTGCCGACGCCCACCCGGACCCTCTCCACAGTTCCTTCCACGCCACCCGGAACCACTGCGAAGTCGGTAGCCGGCTGAACGCTGCGCTCTCTTGCGATGGCGCGAGCGATGGGGTGTTCGGAGTTGTGTTCCACGGCCGCGGCCAAGTCGAGGACGTCGCCGTGTACGGCGGTGACGGACATCTCTCCGGCCGTGACCGTGCCGGTCTTATCCATGACGATGGTATCGATTTGCCGCGTAGATTCCAGGATCTCCGGGCCTTTAATGACAAGCCCTAGCTGCGCGCCGCGGCCGGTGCCGACGAGGATCGCTGTGGGCGTCGCCAAGCCCATAGCGCAGGGGCAGGCCACAATGAGGACGGAGACCGCGGCGATAAAGGCCGGGGCCACCCCGCCGAAGAAGAGATGGGCAAGGAGTGTCAGCACTGCTATGGCAATGACCGCGGGGACGAAGACTTGCGCAATGCGGTCCACGAGGCGCTGTACCGGCGCCTTGGACGTTTGTGCATCCGTGACCAACTGGGCCATTTGGGCCAGTACCGTATCCTCGCCCACCTTGGTCGCTCGAACCTCGAGCTTGCCAGACGTATTAATGGTCGCGCCGGTCACCGCATCGCCGGAGCCGACCTCAACGGGCACGGGCTCGCCGGTAATCATGGAGGCGTCGACCGCCGAGCTACCGGCAACAACGATGCCATCGGTGGCGATCTTTTCGCCCGGGCGTACTACGAAGACATCGCCTACCTGCAACTGAGCAATGGGAATGCGTTGCTCGCCTCCCTCCCTCAGCACCGAAGCTTCCTTAGCACCTAAGGAGAGCAGCTCCCGCAGCGCCTCGGAGGACTGGCCTTTGGCCCGTGCCTCGAACCACCGGCCGAGTAGGAGGAAGGTAATGACCATGCCCACGGACTCGAAATAGATGTGATCCATCTGCGCCGCGTTCGCATCCAACGTCATGTGCATCTTCATGCCCGGTTCGCCCGCGTTGCCAAAAAACAGCGCCCACAGCGACCAAAAATAAGCCGCCGAGGTTCCCATGGTGATAAGCGTGTCCATGGTGAAAGAACCGTGCTTGAGGTTTGTCCACGTAGCGGTGTGGAAAGGCGCGCCACCAAAGATATAAACGATGGTGGCCACGATGGCGCAGGCCCACTGCCAATTGGGAAATTGCAGTGCCGGCCACATCGAGACCACCATGAGCGGCAGCGATAGGGCGCCCGAGATAATGGTGCGGCGCAGCAGGCCCCCGTCACTGCTCTTCTCGGCTTGGGGCTCCTCCGCTTTCGCCCCCGCCATATCGAAGGCGCCGTAACCTGCGCCCTCCACCACCGAAATGAGCTCCTGTGGACTTACCGTCTGGGAGTCATACTCGATGGCCGCCGCCTCGGTAGCGAAATTGACGCTGGCGCTTACTCCCTCGAGCTTGTTTAGCTTGCGCTCGACGCGGGAGGAGCAGGAGGTGCACGTCATCCCCGTTACGCCAAGGTCCAAGTGGGACATGGTGGTTCCTACTTCAGCGTGTAGCCGGCCTCTGCCACGGCGGCCGCTACCTGTTCATCGGTGAAATCGGTGCCAGTAACCGTGACGGCGCCGGTGGTGTGGTCAGCAGTGACCTCGCTAACGCCGGAAATTTCGCCGACCTCTTCTTTTACCGACATTTCGCAATGTCCGCAGGTCATGCCCTCTACGGTGTAGTTCTTGGTGCTCATGATGATCCTTTCTTGGGGTTGATTTCCTGGCCCATTTTATGCCCCCCAGGGGTATATGACAAGGATATTTCATGTACGTTGGGGAATAAAGCAATCCGCAAAGGAGTTAGAACAACCATGGCTACTATCGATGTCACCGAAGAAAACTTTGAAGAAACCGTTACCGGCGAGGGCATTACGCTCGTAGACGCTTGGGCTGATTGGTGCGGCCCCTGCAAGCGCTTTGCGCCGGTTTTTGAAAAGGCCTCCGAAGAGCACACGGATGCTACCTTTGCCAAGCTCGATACCGAGGCTAACCAAGGCCTCGCATCCGCGCTGGAGATTCAGTCTATTCCTACGCTGATGATCTTCCGCGATGGCATCTTGGTCTTCCGCGAGGCTGGCGCGCTGCCACCTGCAGCATTGGAAGACCTGCTGAAGCAGGTCAAGGAGCTCGATATGGCGGAGGTTCGCCGCCAGGTAGAAGAGCAGAACGCGCAGGGTTAATCCCCGCTAGCTTCCTAGGCGCTTTCTGGTGAGTATCGCTAAACTCGCTAGAAAGCGTCTTTTTATGTCCAAAAGGAGAAGATAATGGCTAACCCCTTCAGCAAGGGCTGGAAGTACATGATGAGTTCCTTCGATCAGAAGATTGATGAGAACGCTGATCCGAAGGTGCAGATCCAGCAGGCCGTCCAGGCCGCTAAGGAGCAGCACCAGCAGATTTCTGATCACGCCGCAGAAATCATCGGCCATAAGTCCCAGCTGGAGATGCAGATGAACCGCCTGGTCAAGTCCCAGCAGGATTACCAGTCTCAAACCCAGCGTGCGTTGGAGCTGGCGGATTCTGCGGAGGATCCGCAAAAAGCTTCCGAATATAACCAGGCTGCGGAAGTGGTTGCCTCCCAGCTGGTAGCAGTGGAGCAGGAGCTGGAAGACGTTAAGCAGCAGTACGCCGCCGCGGAGCAGGCTGCCGCTCAGGCCAAGAGCCAGCAGCAGCAGTCTGAGGTGCGCTTGAAGGAACAGCTGGCCCAGGTTAGCCAGCTGGAGGCTCAGGCGGACCAGGCGGCTATGCAGGAAAAGAACGCCCAGGCTATTGATTCCATGAATCAGCTCAACCCGGACGATTCTGTACCTACTCTTGATTCTGTGCGTGCCAAGATTGAAAAGCGCTACGCCGATGCCCTTGGCGCGCAAGAATTGCAGCACGCCACCGGCGGCGATCGCATTAATGAGATCCAAGCCGCCGGCAATGACATGAAGGCGACTGCTCGCCTCGATGCCATCCGGGCGGATCTTAAAAAGAAGAAAGAGCTCGAGTCTGGCGATTAATTCTGCCGGCGAACATTAATCAGAACCCCACGAATCCCTGAGTGGAATCCATCGCGCAGGTTCACGCGTTGGGTTTCGGTCAGGGTGTATTCGTGCAGGGTCTCGCAGGCAAACTGCAACAGCGGACGGTCGATCTCCGGGGGGAGCCCGCCGCCTGAAAGTAGATGTGCCTGATCTCGCTGCTCGGTGCTAGCAGCGTTATCGAACCACCACGAGGCGTATTGCTGGCCCACGTCGAATGGGGATTGGAAGCCGGCCGAGCTCCATACTTCTTCCGGTAGCGGTACATATTTGGACCGCAGCTTGCGGCGCGGTGCCATCATGGATGGCTTGGGCGCCGGCTTCTCCGCCGGGGAGCCCTCCTCGGCGGAGGAATCCTCTGCTGGTTCCACCTTGGGCGGAGCCGGCTTGGGTGTCGGGGCCGGGGTGGGCTTTTCTGTGGCGCCGAAGGCTGCCTCCACCTCTGAGGGCTCGCCGCATTCATCCGGTTCGGGCATTTCCTCGCCCTCTTTATGCGCATTTTCGCGCACCACTGGAGGAAGCGGGCCTTCTAGGACCTGCAATTCCATAGCGTCTGCGAAGTCCTCGCGAGGGTCCAAGATGGTGGTGGAATCGCAGGCATGGCGCAGTGCGGAGGACATGGAGTCCCAGCCAAACCCATAAAGATGTACGCGGATGCCATTATCCACGGCGGCTTGAGCGCCGGGAATCATGTCGGCATCGCCGCTGACGAGGACGAAGTCGGTGAATTGTCCCTTCATGGCGGCGATGACCATGTCCGCTACGAGGCGGGTATCTACGGCCTTTTGGGTGCGGCGCTCGCCCCATTCGATGAGCTGACCGGTGCGCAGTTGCACACCTTCGCAGGTGCGCAGGGCGCGCTGGTAGCGGTGTGGGCCGGTATCGGGAATGCCGTCATACCAATATTGGCGCTGGATTGGGGTTCCCAGTTGGTTCTCGATCATCCCGCCCATGGTGCTGACCACCTCGGGCAGATCGATTTCTAGCTGTGCGCGGGCACCCGTTTCCCACGAGTTGTAGAAGCTTGCGAGCAAGTATGAGGTATCGACAAAGACGAGTGTGCGTTCAAGCATGGCTCCTAAGTTCCGTTCTAATTGTTATAAATAAAATTCTTTGTGGTTTCCAGTGTGCCCCATTAGTCACAAAACGTCGATAACCTTGGACAAAATCCCAGCGCAGTGGCAGCAAAAAAGTTTTCTCTTTGGAAGTATTGCAGGGGTGGGGTGTTGCCGATATGGTTGGTTACACAAGTAACTAACCAACGAACTGAGAGTCAATGGATAATTCCACGCAACCACTCTTCCGCCAGATTGCTTCTCTGGTGGAGGACGCCATCGTGGATGGCACCTTGGGCGAGGGGGATAGGGCTCCTTCCACTAACGAGCTTGCTGATTTTCACAACATCAACCCGGCCACTGCCCGGAAGGGGATAAACCTCCTTGTGGATATCGGGGTGCTGGATAAGCGCCGCGGCATTGGCATGTTTGTGGCAGAAGGGGCCCTGAACACGATCCGCGAGCGCCGCCGCGCTGATTTCGCGGCGGAGTATATGGCACCGCTTGTCGACGAAGCCGTTCGTCTAGGTTACGACCGCGCCCAGCTCCATGACCTATTTGATCGCGTTGCAGAAAGCCGAGGAATGTACTCATGATTAAAACACGAGAATTCACTTTTGCTGATGGCCTCACGCACGGCTTAGTTGGCCCCAACGGCATTGGCAAAACCACGCTCCTGCGCAAGATTGCCGGACAAATCCAAGCTGGCGGTATTACGGTTTTCGGCGAGGAACCCTTTGACAAGCAATCGGTCCTTAACCGAGTCATTTTGATGGGGATTGATAACCCGCTGCCGGATTCCTGGGGCATCGGAAAGCTGGGCGTTATTGGTAAGGCGCGCTGGCCGCGCTGGGATGAGGAGCGGTTCAATGAGCTGCTGGTTCGCTTTGACGTGCCGGCCAAGGCCTACTCTGCCCTTTCCCGCGGGCAAAAGTCTGCGGTGGGCTTCATCTTCGCCGTTGCTTCTGGCTGTGAAGTCATGCTTCTTGATGAGCCCTATCTCGGCCTCGACACACAGCGCCGCGAGCTTTTCTATCAGGTCCTTCGTGAGGAACACGGCCGTACCATCGTCATCTCCACCCATCACCTCAATGAGGTGGCGGGCCTCCTCGATACCGTCTCGCTGATGGGCGATAACCCCATTTCCGGTCCCATCGATGACTTCATCGAGGGAATTCTGGAGCTCACCGGACCATCCGAGTCCCTCACCGCAGCGGTCGAAGAGCTTGGCCTTCCTGCACTGAGTAGGCAAACCACACCCTTAGGGGAACGCGTGCTTATCGACGCCCGTTCCGCTTCCACTGATCCCATTTTCCGCATTGCCCAGGCCCACGGCCTGCGTGTCAATGAGGTCTCTTTGGAGCGTGCGGTACTGGCATTGGAGGAGAGGTCATGAAACTACTGTGGTACCTAGGAGATTGGTGGCTCTGGACCTTTTTCCTGTTCGCATTATTGGTCATGCCAGTCATGGCAGAGGGAACGTGGAGCGCGCTCCCCGTAATCGCTTCCTTGGGGCTCGTGCTCTCCCTAAAGCCTGATTTTCAGAAATATCAACTAGTGGGCCTGGGTTCGAGAATCTGGAACGAACATCGTCGCATTCTCGTCGCGCTATTCGCACTAGCGGCAGCTATTGGCGCCCTCACCGTGCAGCTGTGGTGGGCATTGCCTGTCTATGCAGTCGCGGCGGTATGGGTCATGTATCGCAGCGCTACTCCGAAACGCTCCGGGTACACCACCACCGGCACCCAACCCTCAAGCGGATTTGGCTGGTTCCCGCGCACCCTGGCCGGGCAAGCGATATACCACCCACAAGCCAAAGCATGGTGTGGGGCGTGCTTGGCGCAGATGATCGGCTTAGTTCTCCACCAGTATAGGGACGCGGCTTCAGTGCTCGAATTCCTCGGCACCTTCATCTGGGTACTGACTTTTCTGCTACTCGCGGCGGTTTCAGGCAGCTTAAGAAAATCCCTCCGCGAATACACGGTTATGGGAGGAAGTCGTAGAAATTGGGCCCGGCATACTGCAGTGCTCGGGCTGATACCGGTCTTCGCGGCCATCAGTATCAGCGCCGCACTGACGAATGACAGTGAACTCGTTACGGCCATCGCATTGCTTAGCGCCACCTGCGCCCCGGTTTTGGTCACTCTGGAATTTCTGGGAAAGAAGAACTGGCACCTATTCATCCTGTATGCGGTCCTCATAGCCGGAATAGTCGTCATTTACGCCCAAACCCCCATCTCCGTAATTGCCAAGTTCTTCTTGGCGGTGGCCTTCTATGCAGTATGGGCATTGACCCTCCCCAGCTACATTCGCAGAGCAAATGTCCACGGTGGCGGAATCAGCGGCTGGTTGGGCATAACTTAAAGCCCTCAAAATAGTAATTGGCCTGGGGATTTGTGTTTGTTTGAGTGGCTGTGTAACTTAATACGAGTCAGCGCGACCGACAGCGCCCCACAGGAACAAGAAAGTTCCTGGCTGAAGCGGCGATAGGAAAACAGGCCCTGACGAAATAAATTTTTTGCTCACAACGAGCTACATGCGAAGGTATGTGGTTGTTGTGTGGTGATGATGTTTGAGAACTCAATAGTGTGCCAATGTACTTTTTATTTTTTGTGTGCATGGTTGTGTGTTGATTGGTTTGTCTGCCAGCAGGCCTAGGTGGTTTGTTGGTTGGTGTGTGCCGGTTGGGTATGTGGAACACGTACTCTTTTGAATGCTGTTTGGTGTTTCGGCTGCATTGAGATGGATTGGTTGGCATGTGATTGTGTTCAACTTTTTGGTTTCC
>NZ_JASPIX010000005.1:0-163503 GCF_030229735.1 Corynebacterium sp. MSK074 | reverse complement strand
ACTGAGCCGACCAAGCCGGGTGAGCCGGGCAAGGAGACTACTGAGCCGACCAAGCCGGGTGAGCCGGGCAAGGAGACCACTGAGCCTTCCGAGCCGGGCAAGGAGACTACTGAGCCGACCAAGCCGGGTGAGTCGGGCAAGGAGACTACTGAGCCTTCCGAGCCGGGCAAGGAGACCACTGAGCCTTCCGAGCCTTGCAAGCCGGGCGACGAGACTACTGAGCCTTCCGAGCCGGGCAAGGAGACTACTGAGCCTTCCGAGCCGGGCAAGGAGACCACTGAGCCTTCCGAGCCTTGCAAGCCGGGCAAGGAAACCACTGAGCCTTCCGAGCCGGGCGAGCCAACGACTGAGGAACACAAGCCAGGTGAGCCGTGGGTTACCACGAATGCTGACTTTGCTAAGGGTTCCCATGAGGTTGTTGCTGGTGCCAAGGTCATCGATAAGGTGACGTATGGCGGCCTAGTTCCGGGTAAGGAATACACCTTGAAGGCTGAGCTGATTTCCAAAGAGGACGGCAAGTCTGTTTTGGGTACCGGTGAAGCTACCTTCACTCCGGAGAAGTCCAAGGGCATGGAGCCAGTGACCATCACCGTTAACGATGATGTGACCGAGCCGGTTGAGGCTGCGGTTGCTTTCGAGGAGCTCACCTCTACTGAGGTCAATGACAAGGGTGAGGACACTCCGGATACCACTCCGGAGAAGCCGAACCACATTGCTGAGCACAAGGACATCAACGACAAGAACCAGACTGTCCCGAAGGACACCCCAGGTGGTTCTTCGGATGGTTCCTCTAACGGTTCTTCCCATGGTTCTTCCAAGGGCAAGACTCCGTGGTGGCTCATCCTGATTCCGGGTATCGGCCTGGGCAAGATCATCAAGGATCATCACGACCACAATGACCACGACAACCACAACGGTGGCCACGGTGACAACACCGGTAACCACGATGGTGGCAACGGTAAGCACACCGACGGCCACAATGGCGGCAATGGTCACGAGGACAAGGGTCAGGATGCTCCTAAGGGCGGCAACTCTGACAATGGACACGGCCGTGGCGTCGAGGTCCAGGGTCAGGAACCTGAAGAGACTGGCAACGCACTGCCATCCAACGCCGACCGCGTTGAGATTAAGTCCGTACCGTCCGGCGCAACCGAGCTTGAGCCGGGTATGCAGGATTACATCAAGTAGTCCATAAGCATCGGTGAGGCGGCCCGCGGGTCGCCCCACCGGGGTTGAGACTTAAACACCAAAAATCCCCTCCAGGGTGTGACTGCACACGCTGGAGGGGATTTGCATATAACCTGCACAAGGTAGACAAATCGAGGAAGTAGAGGAAGCTAGCTATGGGAAAGCACGCGCAACCACAGCAGCCGGAAGACAATGGAATGTCGCAGCATCCGGCGAGTAGGGAAGAAGGGGGCGTCGGCAAGCAGGGCATGGGCCGTGGCAAGCTGATCGCTACTATCGCGGCCATCGTTGTGGTGGCATTGGTCTTGTTGCAGGTAGTGCTGTACCTGGCGCGCGATGATGAGGATGAGGCTGGTTCGGCGCCGGAGACGGTAGCCAGCGAGAGCGCCTCGGAGGAATCCGGGCCGAAGTCCGATGCCTTCGTGGATGATTCGGGCCAGCAGGAGCACGAGTATGAGGCCGCGCCTGGTGAGTTCAAGGGCTTTGAGGGCATGTCCGTGGGTATCGATGGCGAATATGCGGCCGTAGACCCCGTACAGGTCACGGACCAGGGCGTGCTGCTTCCGCCACACGACGTCACCCGCGTGGGCTGGTACTCCGCCTCCGCTGTGCCGGGTGAGCCGGGCAATGTGGGCTCGAGTGTGATTACCGGCCACATTAACTACCAGGGCCAGGGAACCGGTTATGCGGAGAAGTTCACGAAGCTGAAGAAGGGCCAGGAATTTACCGTGGTCATCGACGGCCAAGAGCGTACCTTCCGCGTGACCGAGGCGCCGTACCGTCTGCCCAAGGGTTCCGGTTTCCCGGACGTGGTCAACGATAAGGAAGGCGAGAACCGCCTGGTTCTCATTACCTGTGGCGGCCAGTTCGTTGGTGGCGCGCTGGGTTATGAGGACAACATCATTACCGTGGCGGAGCCGGTAGGCGAGCCAGAGCAGCCCGCCGAGCAGCCGGCAGGGGAGGCTCCGGCCGAAGCCCCAGCCGAGGCACCGGCTGAGGCACCTGCAGCCTAGGCTGAAGCTTCTATGGCGCCCTGTGGAATTGCCCACAGGGCGCCTTCGCCTATCCGGCTCACCTGGCATGTAGGTGGTGGGGTTGGGACCTAAATATGAAATAATTTAAGGCAGTAAACGCCGCTGCCTGCGGCTTAGAAGGAGCATTTTCATGGATAATCCAGGCGAGATCGCCGGTCATATTGGCACGCCGCTGACCAGCAATGCCACCAAGGTATTGCTGCTGGGCTCGGGCGAGCTGGGCAAGCAGCTGGCCATGTCCTTCCAAAACTTGGGCTTGGAGGTCCACGCGGTGGACTCGTATGCGGGCGCGCCGGCGCACCAGGTGGCGCAGTATAGCTACGTCGCCGATATCAAGGACACCGGGCGCATCCTGCAGTTGGCCCAAGAGATTCATCCGCATTTTGTGGTTCCGGAGGTAGAAACCGTTGCGGTAGAAGCGCTGGAGGAGATGGAAGCGCATAGCGACGCCGTCGTGGTCCCTTCCGCCCGCGCCTGCGCCATGACGCAGGACCGCCAGTGCGTGCGCGAGGTGGCGGAGAATATTGGGCTGCCGGTTTCCGCGTATCGCTTTGCTAGCTCCGTGGAGGAGTTGGAAGAAGCAGTGGGGGAGTTGGGCTTTCCGTGCATCATTAAGCCGGATGTGTCCACCTCCGGTAAGGGCCACATGATCGCGCGCGAAGAGGACGATGTGCGTACCGCGTGGGAGACCGTGCGGCGCGTCTCCTCGGATTCGCAGCGCGTGGTGGCCGAGCGCTTCGTGGACTTTGACCTCGAGGTCACCCTGCTGGCTATTCGTTCCATCGATCCGGCCACGGGCAAGTTGGCCACATGGTTTAGCGAGCCCATCGGCCACCGCCATGAGCGCGGCGACCTCGTGGAGGAGTGGCAGCCTACCGGCATGAGCGAGATCGCGCTGGAAAACGCACGCTCGGTGGCCGCGCGCATCTCTAATGAGCTGGGCGGGCGCGGCGTGTACTGCGTGGAGCTTTTCGTCGCGGGTGATGACGTGTACTTTTCCTCCGTGTCCCCCCGCCCCGCGGATACGGCGATGCTTACCGCCTACACGCAGCGTTTTTCCGCCTTTGACCTGCATGCGCGGGCGATTTTGGGCTACCCCATTGACGCCACCTTGGTCACCCCGGGTGCAAGCGTGGTCATCCACGCGGACGAGGAGCTGAATGAGGTGGCATATACCGGCGTCGCCGCGGCCCTCAACTACGCCGAGACGGACGTCAAACTCTTTGGCAAGCCGGGGGCCTACAAGGGCCGTCGCATGGGCTTGGTGTCTGCCACCGCGGAAAGCGCGGAGGAGGCACGCGACCGCGCAGCACTAGCGGCGCACAAGATCGAGGTGACCTCCACGCCGGGCCTGTTGGCCCAGGGCGGTGCGCGCGGCATCGAGCCGGAGGCGGATAACGTCCCCGATATCGAGGTCGTGGAGTACGAGGGCGGCGTGGAGCTCGACCCAAAGCTCGCTTCCGGTGTGGACGACGCCGACTAGGGAGCGGGGCGCAGCATCGGCTGGTGGGGGACTCCCTCGTCGTCGAAAAGCTCGCCTACCGGAGTAAATCCAAAGCCGGCGTAGTAGTCCACGAGGCCGGCCTGCGCTTCCAGGTAGAGCGGCTGGCCTGGGTGCATGCGCTCGCCAAGGTCGACGGCCGCCTGGAAGAGTTCGCGGCCGAGGCCCGTGCCGCGCGCGGCGGGCGCGAGCGCGAAGCGGCCGATTTGGGCGCCGGCGGCGTCGGCAAGCGCGGCGTCAGTGGGCGCGGCCGGAAGGACGCGGGCCGTGCCAAGCAGGTCATGGGAATCCGCATCCCAGGCCAGCAGGTGCACGGTCTGGGGGTCGGCGTCGGTGGCGTCAATCTCGGCGTACGGGCAGCGCTGCTCGTGCACAAAGACGTCCACCCGCAGTTTGTAGAGCTGGTGGACGTCTAAGGCCGCCAGTTGCTCCAAGGGCCCGGCGGTAATGATGTGCGGCACGGGCTAGGCCTGTGGGCCGGCGTGCTTGACCATCTCGTCCCACTCGACGATCTTGATGCGCTCGCGGCCGTGGGCCTCGCCGGCGGCACGCTCGGCGGCATCCAGGCGGTGCCAGCCTTCCCAGGTGGTCACGGCGATATCGCGGGAAGCCAGAAAGTCCAGGATATCCTGCGGATCGCGCTTGGTGGCCGGCTCCAAGTCGCCGGCCTTGTAATCGGCGATGAGCATGGTGGTGGTGTCCTTGGCATCGGACTTGGTATTGCCAATCAGGCCCACCGGGCCGCGCTTAATCCAGCCGGTGGTGTAGAGGCCGGGGAGCTTTTCGCCGTCGACATTGGCCAGCACGTGGCCGCCGTCGTTGGGCATGGTGGCCTGGGTCTCGTCGAAGGGTACGCCGTCGACGGACTGCGGGTGGTAGCCCACTGCGCGGTAGACCGCCTGCACCGGCCACTCGGTGAACTTGCCGGTACCGGTTACAGTGCCATCGCCGTTGAGCTCGGTGCGCTCGGTCTTAATGGCGGTGACGTGGCCGTCCTCGCCCAGTACCTCTACCGGGGACTCGAAGAAGTGGATATAAAGCTTGTGCGGGGCATCGCCCGGCTCGCGCATGGCGTAGGACTCCAGCGTCTGGCACACCAAATCAGTGGACTTGGCGGCGCGGCGGGCCTCTACAGAAGCCTCGTCATACTCGATGTCCTCGGGGTTGACGATGACCTCGATGGTCGGGGACTCGTCCAGCTCCTTGAGCTCCTTCGGCGTGTACTTAGCCTGCGCCGGGCCGCGGCGGCCGAAGACGTGGACCTCCTTGGCGCGGTTCTTCTTCAGCGCCGCGTAAACGTTATCGGGGATCTCCGTCACGAGCAGCTCGTCCGCGGTCTTAGCCAGGATGCGGGAGACATCGAGGGAGACATTGCCCACACCAACCACGGCGACGGACTCTGCGGAGAGATCCCAATCGCGTTCGAAGTTGGGGTTGCCGTCATAAAAGCCCACGAATTCGCCGGCGCCATGGTTGCCCTTGAGATCCTCGCCCGGGATGCCCATGCGCTTATCTGCGGTAGCGCCGGTGGCGAAGATGATGGCGTCATAATACTCGCGCATCTCCTCAACGGTGATGTCCTTGCCCACCTCGATATTGCCCAGGAAGCGGATCTCTTCCTTTTCCATAACGTTGTGCAGGGACTGCACGATGCCCTTAATACGCGGGTGATCCGGCGCCACGCCGTAGCGGATCAAACCGAACGGCGTCGGCATCTTTTCAAAAAGATCGATCTGCACATCGAGGTCGGATTTCACTAGAAGGTCAGAGGCGTAAATGCCTGCCGGGCCGGAGCCGACCACGGCGACGCGCACTGGGGTAGTCATGTGCTTAGGGTGTCCTTTCTTTCGTTTTGCTGCATATTCTACGCGGTCACTATGCGATAAAAACCACAGCATTACTAACCCCAGTTTAGGGAGGTCACGATAGGGCATAGGAGGGGGTAAATCGCGTACAGTGGAATAGTCACCGCGTGTTAATAACTGTGACGTATGACATGAAGTTATGACGCGCGTTAATTGTGTTCAAGTGACCGTGAATGAAAGGTAAATTGCATGTCTGCATCCCATTCCGCAGTTATTAGCGCTATCGGCCGGGGTTTCGATGGCCTCGACGTGCCGGCCCTGGCACAAGAACTGGGCGCGGAGTTCATCCGCCTCGAAGACTTCGATGCTACCGTCAGCGCCGTCCTCGCTAACGCGCCTGCCGCCGAGAACATCGTGGCGCAGGGTACCGGCGATATCGCCTTCGATGCCGAGACAGCTGCTGCCCTCGGCCTGCCGCTGGCCATCATTTCCGGTGCACCGCAGCGCACCGGCGAGCTTGCGCAACACAATGCGGAATCTCTGGGTGCCACCGTAGCCGGCATCTTCACCGACCTGGAAGCGGTCCCGGGCGCACTTGCCGCGCTTGGCGACGTCTCCCCGGTCATGTCCGCAGACCTCTTCCAGAAGCAGCTCATCGACCAGGCCCGCGCCGCCGGTTCCCACATCGTCCTGCCAGAGGGCGACGATGACCGCATCCTCGAGGCTGCCCACGTGGTGCTGCGCGATAAGGTTGCCAAGCTGACTATCCTGGGCAACGAGGCCGATATCAAGGCCCGCGCCGCAGAGCTCAAGCTCGACCTGGCTGGTGCCGAGATCATCAACCACCTCGAGTCCCCGCTGGCAGAGGAATTCGCCGCTGATTTTGCTGAGCTGCGCAAGAAGAAGGGCGTTACCCTCGAGCAGGCTCGCGAGACGATGCAGGACATCTCCTACTTCGCCACCATGATGGTGCACAAGGGCTTGGCCGATGGCATGGTCTCCGGCGCTGCTCACACCACCGCGCACACCATTAAGCCTTCCTTCCAGATCATCAAGACCAAGCCGAACGCTTCCGTGGTCTCCTCCATCTTCCTGATGGTCATGCGCGGCCGCCTGTGGGCCTTCGGTGACTGCGCCGTCAACCCGAACCCCACCGCCGAGCAACTGGGCGAGATCGCCATCGTCTCCGCACAGACCGCCTCCCAGTTCGGCATCGACCCGCGTGTGGCCATGCTGTCCTACTCCTCCGGCACCTCCGGCTCCGGCCCGGACGTTGACCGTGCAGTGGCCGCCGTGGAGGCCGCCAAGAAGCTGGATTCCTCCGTCAAGGTGGATGGTCCGCTGCAGTTCGACGCCGCCTGCGATCCAGGCGTTGCGGCTAAGAAGATGCCGAATTCTGAGGTTGCCGGTCAGGCAAACGTCTTTGTCTTCCCGGATCTTGAGGCCGGCAATATTGGCTACAAGACGGCACAGCGCACCGGCGGCGCGCTCGCTGTAGGCCCTATCTTGCAGGGCCTGAACAAGCCGGTTAATGACTTGTCGCGTGGCGCGACCGTTCCGGACATCATCAACACCGTTGCAATCACCGCTATTCAGGCTGGAGAGAAATAAATGTCATACGTTCTGGTCCTTAACTCAGGTTCTTCCTCCGTTAAATTCCAGCTGGTCGATCCCGAGTCCAGCGCCACGGATACCCCGCTGGTCTCTGGCTTGGTCGAGCAGGTTGGCGAGCCCCTCGGCGCCGTCACCGTCAAGACCGGTGGCGAGAAGTACAAGGAAGAGCTGGAAATCCCTACTCACTCCTTCGGCCTTGAGCGCGCTTTTGCCATCATGAGCGAGCACAACGTTGGCCCGACCGACGTGGATGTTATCGCCGTTGGTCACCGTGTTGTTCACGGCGGCCGCCTCTTCTCCGAGCCACAGCTCATCGTGGACCAGATTGAGTCCATGATTGAAGACCTCATCCCGCTGGCTCCGCTGCACAACCCGGCCAACCTGGACGGCATCCGCGTGGCTCGCAAGATGCTGCCGGATATCCCGCACGTTGCCGTCTTCGATACCGCTTTCTTTAATACCCTGCCGCCGGCAGCTGCGCTGTATGCCATCAACAATGAGGTGGCATCTAAGTACGATATCCGCCGCTACGGCTTCCACGGCACCTCTCACGAGTTCGTCTCCCAGCAGGTGCCGGCCCTCCTGGGCCGCGATCCGATGCACACCCACCAGATCACTCTTCACCTGGGCAACGGTGCTTCTGCTGCAGCCATCCGTAATGGCCGCGCCATCGATACCTCGATGGGCCTGACCCCGTTGGCCGGTCTGGCTATGGGTACCCGTTCCGGTGACATTGACCCGGGCATCATCTTCCACCTCGTCCGCCAGGCGGGCATGAGCGTGGATGAGATTGACAACCTGCTCAACAAGCAGTCCGGTGTCAAGGGCATCTCTGGCGTTAACGACTTCCGTACGCTGCGCGAGCGCATCGACAACGAGGACCAGGACGCCTGGCTGGCCTATAACATCTACATCCACCAGCTACGTCGCTTCATCGGTTCTTATATGATTTCCCTCGGCCGCGTTGACGCCATCACCTTCACCGCCGGTGTAGGCGAAAACGATACCGAGGTTCGCCAGGACTCCCTGTACAACCTGGATATGTACGGCATCCACTTTGATAAGGAGCGCAACCTGGTCCGTTCCGACCAGCCACGCATGATCTCCACTGAGGATTCCCCGGTCAAGGTCTTTGTCGTTCCGACCAACGAGGAGCTGGCTATCGCTCAGAAGTCCGCCGAAATCGCCGCAATGGCGCGTGAGGCTGGGCTCTACAAGTAAAGACTCTCACGGCCAGTTAGAAGCTGGAATGTGAACGAGAGGCGTGCGATCCATAAGGGACCGCGCGTCTCGTTTTTATCTCTGAACCTAGTACAGTAACCGTTTCGTTTATTGCGTTTGTTTTGTAAGGTGGGGGTATGAAGGACTTGCGAAATGGCGGGGCAACTCGGGATACCAGCCAAGCGGAAGAGGCTTTATTAAGGCTCAATTCTGTGTTGGAGGCAAAAGATTCACCGGCACCAGTGGATATATTCGTGCAAGGAACCGAGCAAATAATCGCAATTCCGCGAGAGATCGCTGAAACCCTGCAGAAAGTTCTCGCCATCGAAGCGGCAGGGAAATCGGTCCGCGTAGTGCCAGAAGAATCCGAGTTCACCACGCAACAGGCAGCAGACTTTCTCAATGTTTCGCGGCCACACGTTGTAAAGCTCATTGATGAAGGGAGCCTTCCCGGCTACAAAGTAGGTTCCCATCGGCGTGTGAGTCTTGCGGATCTGCAGAAATACAAGAATGAAAGAGATGCCCGTCAGCGCCGTGCCGTAGCTGAATTGACAGCCTTATCGGAGGACCTGGAGCTCTATTAGTGGGGCGGCTGTACGAGCCTGTGTAGCGATTAGAAGGTAGTGACGGGGCGGACCTGGTTGGCTAGGTCAACGAGCGCGTAGCGGTGGCGGCTAAACGGGGCTTGGCGCGCGAGGGCGCGGAGTGTCTCGGAGAGACCTGTGCGCAGACCACGCTGGGTAAAGGCGTATTCGAAGAGGTCGTTGGGGGAGGCAGCGCGCGATAGATCGGCATTGCGCAGGAAATTCAGGCCAGCGGAAATGACGGCGATCTTGATCTGCAGGAAGCGCGGCTCGTTGGTGGGCACCTCTTCGAGGCGTCGGGCAGCGCGGCGAATGCGGGATTCGGAAAGGTCCTGGACGATGAGCTGGAGGATCGTCGTCAAGCGGGCCATGCGGTAGTGGCGCGACGCATTGGGAACCTTGTCGAGGACCACGACGGCTACCTCCACCTGGCCCTCGGAGCGCAGCTGGCGGGCGAGGCCAAAGGCGGAGGAGACGGTGGTGGGGTTGGTGGACCACACAATGCCGTAGAGGCGCATGGAGTTAAAGCGCAGCGCGGCCGGATCCTGGGTGACGTGGTTCCAGATTTCCGGCTGGCCCTCAAAGGCGGAGTTGGGGAGAGCAGCCAGGGTGGAGTGCATATTGGAGCAAGCACGGGCCACGGTGGGGTCAATGAGAGAGGTATCGCTGTAATCGAGCTGTTGCAGGATGAGCTCGTTGATGGCGGCGATGGCGAGCTTGGGCGCCGCCTCGCCCGGCAGAAGATCGAGGACGGTGGAGAAGTATTTCTGGGCGTCGCGGTAGTCGTCGTGAAGCAGCTCGGTAATTCCGGCGTACCACTGGAAGCGCCAGTCTTGGCCAAGGCGGTCTTCGATGGAGCTTAGCCACTGGCGGGCCTGGCCGGTATAGCCCAGGTCAATCATGGAGCGGACCACGCCCAGCGGGATTTCGGCGGAGTGTTCATACTCGGGGGTCTGCATGGCCTGGCGGAGGGTCTCCAGGGCTTCCTGTGGCTCGGCATAGGAAGCACCCTGGAGGAGGCCGGCGCCCACATCGTCGCGGTCCAGCAGCGGGGTGGGCAGCGCGGAGACGACCTCGGGGGCGGTGATTTGGACGGTGCGATCGATGCCGTCGATAAGCTGGTCGGTGCGAAAGACCAGGTGTTTGGTGCCAAAAGTGGTACGTTGCGGCGAAAAGAGCGAGTGCTGGGACGGATATTGGAGGCCGTCGCGGATGGCAATGACCTCGCGCAGAACGCCGTAGAGCTGGGTGCGCAGCTCTTTGATGGAGGTAAAACGGCGCTTTGGGTCCGGGTCGGTGGCGCGCTGCAACAGGCGGTACAGCGAGAGGAAGCGGCGCAGCTCCGGCTCCTCGGTGGGGGTAGGAATGCCCGGCAGATAGACGCCGTCCTCGGTGGGCAGCTTGAGACAGAGCGCAGCCAGGGTACGGCCGATGGTGTAGATATCGCTGGCGATGGAGGGCCCTTCGGTGGCTACCTCTGGGGCCTGGTAACCCTTGGTGCCGTAAATATAGCCAAAGGCGCCGATTCCGGAAACCGCTCCCAAATCAATGAGCTTGACCTGGTCCTCGGTGACGATGATGTTATCGGGCTTAAGGTCGTTGTAGACCACTCCGCGCGAATGCAGGTACTCCAGGGCCGGCAGGATTTCTAGGATATAGGCGATGGCGATATCGACCGGCAGGAGCTTATCCGGTTGCTTTTTGCGCCTGCTTCTTAGCGACGGCCCGCCAACGTACTCCATGACAATAAAGCCACCGGGTACTCGCTCGTCATCGATAAAGTTGAAAATCTTGACGATACCGGGGTGGGTAATATCCGCGAGAAACTCGCGTTCGGCCACCGCAGCGGCGGTTTCGTCAGCCGATTTTTGGGCCTGCATACCTTTGAGAACCACCACTCTTCCCGAGACAAAGTGGTCATTGGCCAGGTAAATCCATCCCATGCCGCCGTGGGCGATAACGCCCAGGATTTCGTACTGGCCGGCCACCACGTCGCCGGGCTGCAGCTGCGGCGGCGGGATCTTTTTGCCGGAGGTTTTCTCGGTCGGATCGATCAGGGCATCGGTAGGTTCGGACGGGGTGATAAAGGGCAGCCGCACCATGCCATCGGCCACGCGGCGCTCGGTGCGGTGGGTGCCGCGGCGCTCACGGAAGGTATCGAGCGCGCGGCGGCGCGAGCGTTGCGAGGAATCCTCTTGGGCCTTCTGGGCGCGCTGCTGTTCGCGTTGGGCGCGGATATTATCCAGATCCGCCAGAAGGCTGGAGATGTGGTCTGGGTCGATGGAACCATCGCCATCTTCATCGTCGTCCGCGAACGGATCGAAAGCCACAGCAGCGGTGCCGGTTTCCTCCCCGGACTTCTCATCGGCGAAGGGGTCAAAGGCCACGGCCGCAGTGCCCTCTTCCTCTTCGTCCGCAAAGGGGTTGAAAGGAACGGCGGCGGTGGCGGGGCCATCGTCCAGCGCATCCGGCTCCTGCGCGGAATTGGCGGCATTGGTGGGCTGGCGGAAGGCGCGTTGGGTATCGAGGTTCTCCGGTTCGATGTACTCGAGCTCGTCGTCGCTAAAATTCGGGTTATGGCTCATGGCTTAGCGTCCTCCTCGATGTACTTGCCGGCCGGCAGGGTGGGCTCTTCCAAGTAGGCGCCGAGCCACTCCTCAAAGATTGCGGACCACGTGCCGTCGCGGCGGATGCGCTCGAGCGTGGAATTTACTTGGCGCAGCAGCGGGCGGGTGTCATGTTGCTTGCTGGGGCGGCGCACGGCCACGCCGTAGTTTTCGGTCTCTAGCGGCTCGCCCACGATGGACGTATAGGAGTCTTGGGCGGCCATGCCGGAGAGCAGGGCATCATCGACGACGATGCCGTCGGCCTGGTTAAGCTGCAGGGCCATCAGGCAATCGCCCCAGGAACGGGTAACCAAGATATCGGATTTGGGGGCGTGCTCGCGGATGGTATCCAGTGCGGTGGACGCGCCTACGCCGCATAGGGTCTTACCGGCGGCGTCTTTCACGGACCTAATGCCGGAATTGGTGAGCACCAGCATGCGGGTTTGGGTTCTCATATAGGGAATGGAAAAGGCCACGTCGCGCTCGCGTTCAGGGCTAATGGTCATGGTGCGCACAATCATGTCCACCGCGCCGGTGTTGAGGGCATCGACGCGGTCGGAGGATTCCACGAAGCGGAAGTCCACCTTATTGGGATCACCAAAGATATCGCGGGCAATCTCGCGGGCGATATCCACCTCGAAGCCGCGCACGTCGCCGGAGGCGGCATCGCGGTAGCTCATCAAGTTATTGGAACGATCCACGCCCACGATGAGGCGTCCGCGCTTGACGATGTCCGGCACCCGCTCCTTTGCCTTCTTATCATCCGGGCGGTAGCTGCCCTTGATTTCCTCATCAGAGGCGCGGTGAGCTGCGGTAGATCCGGCCTTTTCAATTTCCGCTCCTTCCGGCAGCGGCGGGCCTGGCCGGGAATCGAGGGCGTGCTCGGCGGGCGCCTCCAGCGGAGGGGCGGTGCGAACGTCGCAGGAGGTCAGTGGAAGCGCGGCGCAGACGCAGGCAAGCGTGGCGAGGGTAAGGCGTGTGCGGCGCATTAGAGGTACTCCTGCAGTCGGGGACGGATGCCCAGCCACACGGCAATAATGGCGCACAAGGTCAATAGGAACACGGCCGAGGACACCGCAGTCATGGCGGTCAGGCCGCGCTCCAAGTAGCTGCGCATGGCGATGCGCGCCTGGCCGATGAGATCCGAAAGCTCCGCGTCGAGCTCGTCATAGGAACGCGCCGCGGTCATCTCGCCATCCTTGGGCTCGGTGGCCGTGGCCTGGTAGATGGCCTCGTCATAGTCGCCGTCCTTGAGCGCACCCATGAGCTTGTCGTGAGTGCCTCGCCACTGCTCGGCGGCCGCCCGGGCGCTGTGGATGAGTTCTGGGTCGGTGACCTCCACGTCCTCATCATTGAGCGCTTCCTCATAATCTTCCAGGGCCGCTTCGATGGAGTTGATGGAGCTGGAAAAGCGCACCATCGTATCCTCCTCGGAGGAGCGCAGCACCAGCGCCAGGGTCTCGGAGGTGCGCGCCTGCTGCGCCTCAATCCGCGAGGCCGTGAGCGAATCCCACGGGCGCGAGGCCGTCTCAAAGCCCTGGTGGCCGGTGGACCAGGTGGCGAGGTTGGATAGCGCCACCCAGGAGATGGCTAAGAAAAGCAGCACGCTGGCAGTTAAGAAGCCGCGGTTAAAACGCCGGCGGGTCTGGCGCCACAGCCACCATTGGGCCACGGCGAGGAAGAAGAGCGCTGCCAAGAGGCCGGAGAGCGGCACCCACTGCGGCGAGGTGAGCTTTTGTTGTTGCTGATTCACCTTGGCGGTGGTCAGCTGGAATAGCTCGGAGGCAGCCGGCAGGATACGCTCGCGCATGAGCGCCGAGGCATTGGACATATAGGAATTGGCCACCGCATTGCCCGCCCGGTGATTGGCGCGGGCCTTTTCCACCATTGCGGTATAGACGGGCAGCTCGCGTTGGATAAAGGTCACCAGCTCGCGCACGCGGCCATCTTCTTGGGTGGTACCCAGTACGGATTCGGTGGCCGCTACGGAAGCGGCATCGATGGCCTCGTTATAGCTATCGCGGTTGTGCTCCGATTCCACGCCCGCCTGCACGAAGCCGGTGGTGGCCACGGTATCGGCCACCGAGAGCGAACTATAAAGGTGGTGCGCCGCATTCGACATCGGCTCGGTGGTGGTCAGCAGCTCGTCCAAGTCGGAGTGGCGGGCGGCGGAAGACTGGGACATCGATAAGCCGGCGGCGCCCAGGGCTACGGTGAGAATGAGCGTGACCGTAAAAAGCTTGCCTGGGGTGGTGGAGGCGAAGTAGTAGAAGCGGCGCAGCAGGCGCGCCGGGCCCGCGAACCATTCCATGGCGCGGCTACTGAGCCCGCTGAAGGCCGGGCCGGTGGGCGCGGTAACCTCATCGAGCCAGTGATCGCTCGGGTGAGCGTGCTCATCGTGCACGCTTTCTGCCCGGACTGCCTGCTCGGTCATTCACTTAGAATAGCGCCCGCAGTGTGCTGGGCGCCACCATATACCCGCGTGTGTGGCTAGGATAGGCAGCATGCATAACCCTCACAGTGGAGACGGCTGGGCGGCAGGCCCCGGCGGCATTCGCGTCTGGGGAAAATTTGGTGCCGCCGGCCTGTTCCTCGTCGCCGGGCGCAAGGTGCTCCTCCAGCACCGCGCCGCGTGGACCAATCACGGCGATACCTGGGGGATTCCGGGTGGCGCCCGCGATTTTACGGAGACGCCCACCCAGGCCGCTCTGCGTGAAACTCATGAAGAATGCGCGATTGCACCCCAGGACGTAGAGGTGCTCGACGCGCGGGTAACGGCCGGGCCCTATCCCGCGGCGGGGGATCTGCCGGGGGAGTGGACCTATACCACCGTCCTAGCACGCACGCGCACCGGCGCACCGCTTCCTACTACAGCTAATGAAGAGTCCTATGAGCTGCGCTGGGTACCTTTTGAGGAGGTAGAAAGCCTCCCCCTTCTGGCCGCCTTCCGCCACGCCTTTCCCACCCTGCGGGAGAGCGTGGAGGCATTGAACAGGTAAAGTTGCCGGATTTATGGCACGCTAGTGCCATGATCGAAGTAGAAGGACTGACTAAACAATATAAGTCTGTCCGCGCCGTTGATGATCTCACCTTTCAGGTAAAACCCGGCATGGTCACCGGGTTCCTGGGTCCCAATGGCGCGGGCAAATCCACCACCATGCGCATGATCCTGGGCTTGGATACTCCCACGGCCGGCAGGGCGCGCATCAACGGCAAGCACTACCACGAGCTGAAGGAGCCCCTGCGTGAGGTAGGCGCCTTGCTCGATGCCAAAGCGGTGCACCGCAACCGCAGCGCCGCCAACCATCTGAAATGGATTGCGCAGTCCAACGGCATTTCTACTTCCCGCGTTGACGAGGTCTTGGGGCTGGTAGGGCTTTCCGACGTCGCCGGTAAGAAGGTCGGCGGCTTCTCCCTCGGCATGGGCCAGCGCCTGGGCTTAGCCGGCGCGCTGCTCGGTGACCCCGGCATCCTCATCCTGGACGAGCCGGTCAACGGCCTCGACCCAGAGGGCATCCGCTGGGTCCGCCAGCTCGTGCGCGCCCTAGCCGATGAAGGCCGCACCATTTTGATTTCCTCCCACCTCCTCTCGGAGATGTCTCAGACCGCGGATCACCTCGTGGTCATTGGTAAGGGCCGCTTGGTGGCTGACCAGCCCACCTATGACTTTGTGAAGGACCACTCGCAGTCCTCTGTGCTGGTGCGCTCCGACCATCTCGATGCCTTTAGCTCCGCGCTGCGTGCCGAGGGCATCGCCTTTACCGAATCCACCGACGAAGAGGGCCGCCCCCGCCTGGTGATTTCCAACCAGACCACGGACTTCGTGGGCCAGCTGGCCTACTCCACCGGGGTGCCGCTTAATGAGCTCAGCCTCAAGCGCGCCTCCTTGGAGGACGCTTTTATGGAGCTTACTGGCGACGCCGTCCAGTACCACGGCTCCACCGGTGCCCCCGCGCCAGCGGCTGGCACTGGCGCCGCCACTCCGTTCGCTCGACCCACCCAGCAGGAGGTTTAATTCGCCATGCTGAATACCTTGAAGTCCGAATGGACTAAGCTGCACACCACCCGCTCCTTCTGGTGGACCACCTTCATCTTCCTCTTCTTTGCCTGGGGTTGGGCCATCCTCAATGCTCGTTTGACTAAGCCGGCAGAAACCCCTGAAGAGGCAGCGATGGGGATGGGGATTATCACCTCAGATGGCGCGGTGTCCTTCCTATTGTTCCTCGGCCTGCCCGTGCTCATGATCCAAGCCATCATGATCGTCACCACCGCGTACCGCTATGGCACGCAGACCATCACGTTTATGGCTACTCCGCGCCGTTGGTCGGTGGCCTTAGTCAAGCTGCTTATGTACGCCGTTATCGCAGCCGCGCTGACCTTTATCGCCGTGGCGGGTGCTTACCTGCTTACCGAGCTTTTTGCCCACGATGAGGTAGCCGCGGAATTCCACCCTTGGGATGACGAGATGGGCCAAAAGCAGCTGTGGAAGTACCCGCTGGCCGCCGCGCTGCTCGTCCTCTTCTCGCAAGGCTTGGGACTGCTGCTGCGCTCGACTGCTGGTTCCGTGGCTATCGGCCTCATCCTCTTCCTCGGCGTGGACAATCTCGTAGCCACCATCCCCAAGGTCGGCAGCAAGCTGGTTAATTTCATGCCGTTTAAGTCTTTCCAGTCGTGGCTGCTGGAAATGGAACCGGTTGATGCTCCGTGGAAGGAAAACTGGGGATTCTGCCTGGTATTTATTGCCTGGGCCCTTATCCTGTGGGTTCTCGGTGCCATCGTGCTGCAAAAGCGCGACGCCTAAGCGCCTGTAACGCACAGCACCGCCTCGGACGGCAGCTCATGGGCTGCCCACCGGGGCGGTTCTTTGTCTCTGCAGTTATTTCCGCTGCAGCTGCTGCAGCCGGTGCCCGCTTTATTGCAGCGCGGAGGTTAGACGCATGACATTATCCACGTAGCGGCGAATAAATCCGCGCTCATTCCACTCTTCTAGGGTCAGCTCGTGGCATACAGCCCGGTAGTTGGACACCAGTTGGTTGAACTGGTCAATAAGGTCGCCCTTGGCCACCAGCATGGTGGATTCATAATTTAGGCCGAACGAGCGAGGATCCATATTGGAGGAGCCGAACATGCACAGCGGATCGCGGCCCGGATCATCTGGGTCGGTGATGATGAACTTGGAGTGCAGCACAAAGGGGTAGGGGAATTGGTAGATGTGCACGCCCGCCTCTAGTAGGGCCTGGTAGTAGGAGGATTGGGCGTGGTTGACCATAAACTGGTCCGCCTTTGCCGATACATAAAGCTCCACGTCCACGCCGCGGTAGCAGGCGGTGGTCACAGCCTCCAGTAGGGATTCATCCGGGACGAAGTAGGGCGAGCACAGCACCAGACGGTCCTTGGCGTGGTGTACCAAGGAGTTGAACATGCGCAGGTTTGGCTCAGTGGTGTAACCAGGGCCGGAAGGGATTATCTGCAGGTGGTTGGCGTCGGCCGTCTGGGCGTCGTCATATGGCAGCTCATCCAGCGGCAGGTTCTCGTCCGCCTCGAGGTACCAATCCACGGCGAAGACCGCGGACATGGAGGTCACAATCGGGCCGGAAAGCTCCACCATGTAGTCAATCCAGTAGCGGTCCTTGGTCTTGTACTGGCGCTTAATCATATTCAGCGAACCAATAAAGCCGACCTTGCCATCGATGATGACCAGCTTGCGGTGATTGCGCAGGTCCGGGCGGCGGAATCGGCCCTTGTGCAGCTGGATGGGCAGCATGAGATGCCAGTCGACGCCTATCTCCGTAAGCCGCTTGCCCAACTTGAAGTAGCCCTTGTACTTGAAGCTGCCGATCTGATCCAAGAGCAAGCGCACCTTCACGCCGCGGGCGGTAGCCCTGCGCAGCGATTCAAAGAAGACGTCCGTGGTCTCATCCCAAGACTGGATGTAGATCTCGATGGATACGTACTTCTCGGCGCGGTCAATAGCGGCGGCAATGGCGCGAATGGACTCGTCATAATCCGCGTGCAGGCCAAGATTGTGCCCCACTAACGCTGGGAACCCAGTGAGCTCGCGGTTAAGCCGAATAACCGACTCTACTTCCGCCGAAAGGAGGCCCTGCGGATGATCCGGGGTGCGGGCTGTGACGTTTTCAATCTTCTCATTGGCTTCTTGCTGGATGCGGTGGCGACGCCGGTTGATATACGGCGAGCCCATGAGCAAAAACAGCGGCAGGCCGATAAACGGCAGCACCAGAATAGCCAATAGCCACGCGGTGGAACTGGAAGGCCGACGGCCCTCGGGCACGAAACCAACGGCAATGATCTTGATGCCGTAATCAAGGATCAGGAATACGAGCTGCCAGAAGCTGAGATCAAGAGACCAAGACATTTAACGCACGGAATTGAAATCGGGCAGATTGTAATCTGCGAGAAGCGGACAGTGATCGGAGGTTTTATCGCCGGCGCGCTCGACCATGTCTACTTGCGCGCCGGTCACGTGCTGGGCAAGCGGGGCTGAAGCCAACTGGAAGTCGATGCGCATGCCCTCGTTCCTTTGGAAGCGCATGCCCTTGTAATCGAAGTAGGTATAGCGCTGGTCCTCCGTGAACCGGCGGGTAACCTCCTCGAGGCCTGCTTCTTCCAGCATCTGGAATGCGGCGCGCTCTGGCTCGGTGACATGCGTCTTGCCGCGGAATGCCTCAATATCCCACACGTCTTCATCGCGCGGGGCAATATTGAAATCACCGGTCATAAGCAGTTTGGACTGCGCATGATTTTCCGCATAGCGCGCCAAGTGATAGAGAAAGTCCAGCTTGTAGTCATAATGGCGATTCGTGATCTCGCGGCCGTTCGGCACGTAAAGAGACCAGATTTCTACGCCACGGACGTGAGCCCCGAGTGCTCGGGCCTCACGGTCCTGCGGCTTTTCCGGATCCTTGGCAAAGCCCGGCTGGCCCGGAAAGCCGACCAAGACCTCCTCGGGCTCTTCCTTGGACACAATGGCCACGCCGTTCCACTGGTTGAGCCCGTGGCAGGTGACATGTAGGCCCGCGTCCTCGAAGGCCTCGCGTGGAAACTTATCGTCTTTCACCTTAGTTTCCTGCAGGCACAAAACATCGATGTCGTGCTTGGAGATAAGGTCCAGTGCCCGCTGTGTGCGGGTACGAACGGAGTTAATATTCCACGTGGCGATGCGCATGCCACATAGGTTACCTGGGTAGTGAGTCAAGCTCACTACCCAGCCCACAAGGAATTGGCGGGCAGTCCCGATAGAGCGCAGCGCGGGGCTCAGTCCCGCAGGCAGGCGTAGATGCGGCGGTGTTGTTCGATGAAACCGAGCTTCTCCGCCAGTCGCACGCCGGCGATATTCGAGGCCGGCACGGTGAGGTAGGCGTGCTCGGCGCCGTTGTCGCGGCCCCAGTGCAGCAGGTGCTGGAGTGCGAGCGTGCCGCATCCGCGGCGGCGGAAGTCCTCGGCCACTTCGACGGAAGAAAGACCCAGCCACGTGGTGCCATCGCCGGATTCGCTCAGGGTGCCGCGGGCAATGGCGATGGTCTCGCCATCAAGGACTAGGCGGCCAAAGCCGAGCGTTCCCTCGACGTGGGCGTCAAGACTCTGCAACGCCTCGGCAGGAAGGGCCTCGGTGTGGGATTGATACATCGCCAGCCACTCGTCGTCGGGCTGGGCGGTGAGGTGGAAGGTGGGGGAGGAAGAGGGGGCGTCGGCAAGCGAGGGCAGATCCCGCAGGACCATGGCGAGGATCTCTGGCTCGGCCTCCCAGGCGGGGTCGGCAAGCAGGCGCTCGGCCGGCTTGCCAATGCGCTCCGGGACTAGCAGGCGCACCGGAAGGTCGTGGCGGGCGTAGAAGGCCTTAATCTCCTCCAGTGGAACTGGCGTAAAACCGGCCGAAGGCCCCACGGGCACGGCCGAGTTGGAGTGGCCGGAAACCCCGTCGCTCGCGCGCAACAGCCAGGAACCGTCGCTGGTCCAGGCGTGGTCTGTGCCGGGGAAAGCCGCGGCCGCGGCAACCTCGACGGCGCGGATATCGGAATTGCGGACCATACGCGGAGAGAGCCGCTTGATGATCTTCAGCTGCTCTGGCGGGATCTCCACCGCATCTAAGTCGGAAGGGTAGCCGCCGACCTCCTGCGGGCGAATGACCAGCGGATTGAGGCTGAGCACATGACCAATGACATCGCTATGCACGCCGCCGAAGTCGCGCCGGGCCACCACGCGCTCGCCTACCTGGACGGCATCGGAGCGGAAAATGCGTGACATTAGTCGTCGTGGCCGAAGGGATCGGCGTCCTCACCCGGTACCCAGGAATAGCCTGGCTCAGTCCAACCATTGCGCTTGATGGCTTTTTTGGCCTGGCGCTTATAGCGGCCGATGAGGGTATCGGTGTAGAGGAAGCCATCGAGGTGGCCAGTCTCGTGCTGCAGGCAGCGGGCGAAAAAGCCATAGCCCTCGATGGAAATGTCATTACCGTTCTCGTCCTTGCCGGTCACGCGCGCCCAGTCGGCGCGGCCGGTGGGAAAGCCCTCGCCCGGCACGGAGAGGCAGCCCTCGTCATCGGAGCCGTCGTCGGCAGGCATGGTCTCCGGAATCTCGGAGGTCTCCAGCACGGGGTTAATAACGCAGCCCTTGCGCATGCCCGCCTCCTCGGACGGCAGCTCGGTGCCATTGGGGCCGTCCGTATCGGGGCAGTGGTAGACAAAGAGGCGCTTGCCAATTCCTACCTGGTTAGCGGCCAAACCTACGCCATGGGCGGCGTCCATGGTTTCATACATGTCTGCAATGAGCTGCTGCATTTCCGGGGTGGAAATCTCGGATTCTTCCACCGGCTGGGTGGGTTCATGAAGCACGGTCTCGCCGTGGATAACGATGGGGCGAATAGTCATGCCTTACAGTTTAGGCATGAACCCCTTGTCTGACCTAGACGCCGCCATTTTGGACTTCGAGGAAACCGCGCCGCGCAGCATCGGCCGCAAGGAAGAGGCCATCCGCGCGCAGCTGGACATCTCCCCGGTGCGCTACCACCAGCGCCTTAACCTGCTTCTCGACGCCCCCGCGGCCGCCCAATCACACCCCCTCCTGGTTGCACGGCTGCGCCGGCTGCGCGAAGAACGGGAAAACACGCGGCGCGCCGCGCGGGGAAATACCCCAGATAGTTAATCCTGAGTACTAGTGTTGCGTATGTGACTAATGTGAATCCGGAAAATTCGACCGACAAGGTATCCGACGAAACCCGCGCCGGCTCTGCTGCCGGTGCGTCCGCTTCCCGTGCAGCTAAGCGCCCCGCTGGTGGTGGCGCGCACGCTAAAAAGGGCGGCCTCCCGCTGCGCGGCCTGGCGATGGTCCTCATCGCCGTGGCCGTCATGCTCGGACTCTGGGCTTTGTACTCCATGACCTCGGGAGACGATGACTCCACCGTTGCCTCCGAGAGCAAGCAGGAAAACTCCACCGGTTCCACCATCGGTGCCGCGCCCGAAGGATCTGCCGGCCCCGACGCCGCAGGCTCCCGTGCTCCTGGCGCTTCCGAAGATGCTAGCGCCCCTGCCCCCGCACCGGCGCCCGCACCAGGTGAAGGCGACTCGGCCGCTTCCGGCGCTGCCGATGAGCGAGCCGCGGCCGAGAGAGGTGCCGCCGCAGGCGAGGAAAACGCCCATTCCGCCGCGCGCGACCGCAACGATATTAAGGTCAGCGTCCTCAATAACTCTGGCGAGGTAGATAAGGCCAAGAAGGAAGCCGATTCTCTCAAGGGTGGCGGCTTCAAGGTTGGCTACGTGGGCAACCTGCCTGGCGATGTCCTCACCGTCCCAAAGACCACCGTCTTCTTCCCCGAGGGTGACGCCTCTGCTGAGGCACTGGCCAAGGAGGTAGCCGCTCGCTACCAGGCCGATATCGCCCCGATGAATCGCGACCTGCCTAAGGAAGCAACCGATGACGGCGCTGTCGTCGTCGCCCTGGCGGTTCCGCAGGCCTAAGCAAGCCGCGCAACTAACTTAAAGTCCAAGGCCCTTCGACCGAAGAGAAACACCATTGTTCTTCGGCCGAATGCCTTGGACTTTTGTGATCTGAACTTTTCCGCGCCCGCAGGTCCGCCGGTGCGAACAGGTTAAATAAAATTCCCGCCTTAATACCTGTCACCCGTTAAGCTGAATGGGTGAAGATCCCGGCAGAACAATTCGCCCGCTCTCCCGAACCAACGCTCGGCGTGGAATGGGAGGTGGCGCTCGTGGACCGCGATACGCGCGACCTTGTCCCGCGCGGCGCGGAACTCATTGACCTCGCCACTGCAGCCCACCCCGAGATTCATCTGGAAAAGGAATTTCTCCAGAACACGGTGGAGCTGGTCACCGGCATCTGCCATACCGTGCCGGAAGCCATCGCTGATCTGAACACTTCCCTGAAAGCAGTGGAAGAAGCAGCCGACAAGCTGGGCATAGACGTCTGGGCCTCTGGCGGCCACCCGTTTACGGACTTCCGCGAGAACCCGCTTTCGGATAAGCCCAGCTATCAAGAAATCATCGCGCGCACCCAGTACTGGGGCAAGCAGATGCTGCTATGGGGCACGCACGTGCACGTAGGCGTTAGCCACGAGGACCGCGTATGGCCCATCATCAATGCGCTAATGACCAAGTACCCCCACCTGCTAGCCATTTCTGCGTGCTCGCCTGGGTGGGAGGGCCTAGATACTGGCTATGCCTCCAACCGCACCATGCTGTATCAACAGCTGCCCACCGCAGGCATGCCGTACCAATTCCGCGACTGGGCCGAGTGGCAGTCCTATATGCGCGACCAAGCCATTTCCGGCGTTATCAATCACACCGGTTCCATGCACTTTGATATTCGGCCGGCGGCCAAGTGGGGCACGGTGGAGGTGCGCGTCTCTGATGCGACGTCCAACCTGCGCGAGCTCTCCGCCATCGTGGCGCTCACTCACTGCTTGGTGGTCTATTACGACCAGCTTATCGACGCCGCGGAGCCCCTCCCCATCCTGCAGCCCTGGCACGTAGCAGAAAATAAATGGCGCGGTGCCCGCTACGGCATGGACGCGCTAGTGATTACCTCCCGCGAGACCGATGAGGCATGGGTCAAAGACGAGCTAGCAGAGATGGTGGACGAGCTTACCCCCATCGCGCGCGAGCTTGGATGCGTCAACGAGCTCAAACTCATCCACGAAATTATCAATGGCGGTGCCGGCTATGAGCGGCAGCGCCGCCTCTTCAAAGAATCCGGCAGCTGGCGCGAGGTGGTCGAGGAGACCTGCCGCGAGCTGCACACCTTCCGCCCGCTCTAAAGTAGCGAGCAGGCTGGCTCGGGGCTAGTCCTCTGGGCGTGAGTGGCGACCGTAGGCCGGGGTATCGGGGATATCGGTGATGTCCTGGGCCGCCGGGAACGCGCGCGTTTCCGGCCCTACCGCGGGCATTTCTGCCGTTTCATCGCTGACGGGTTGCGCTGCCCGTGAATGCCCCTGGCCCCCACGGCTCGTAGCTGCGGTATTAAACGAGCGCGCCGGGCGTGCCCCGGCCTCCGCGCCAGCGGGCTGCGCGCCAGCGTGCTGCGCAGGCAGATGGTGGCGGCCCGGGGCGGGCGCTTCCTCTTCCGGCTGGGTGCCAGGGATAAAACCCCACACCGCGTAGAAGGCGATAAAGAGGACACCGGCGCCGGTGAAAGCCAACATTCCCCACGGCTGCAGATCCCAGTGGTTGAGCGAGCGGCTAGCCGCAGACAGCCACACGGGTGCGGAGATGAACGGCATGGTCACCGCGCACATAGCGAGCACCGACACGAGTCCAGCGAACTGCGCGCCGAGGAAACCGTGCAGGCGCTTGCCCAGACCCTGGTTGACGGCAACCAGCACGACGACGGCCAGCGGCACCGTCCACACCCAGTGGTGGTACCAAGAAAAGGGGGAGACCAAGCAGGAACTGATGCCGGCAAGCGCGAGTGCGGCGGAATGATTGCGGTGCTTCATCGCGGTGCGCAGCGCCAGGCAAGTCAGCACGAAAACCACGGCCACCGCGGCAAGCCAGATCCAGCCGCCATCAATGCCCCACGCGCGGACCATCACGGAGCGGATCGACTGCGCACCTGGGTTGGTGTGCTCGCCCACGCGGGAGGACTTAAAGATAGCGTCGGTCCAGAAATCGGCGGCATCGGGAATGGTTACGAAACCAATGGCAACAGTCACTGCGAAGGTAAGGATGGCGATGATCGCTTGCCACCAGCGCTTCTGGAAGAGCAGGACTAGCCCCATATAGGCTGGGGTGAGCTTCATACCCGCGGCCAAACCAATTCCGATGCCCGGCAAAGCGCGCTTGCGCGGGAGGATGTCTAAGGCCACCAGCAGCATCAAAAAGATGTTGATCTGGCCAAAGAACAAGGTGCCGTGCACCGGCTCATTCGCCGGGGTGCAGCACACCAGCAGGATGCCCAGCAGCCAGATTGCCGGGGAAAGCTTGAGCCCGCGCTCGCGCAGGACCAGCATTATGACCGTAAACAGGGCAAGGGCGGTGCCGCCTTGCCAGAGGAGGATCAAGGGGGCGTCGGCAAGCGAGGAAAGCCACGTGAAAAGGGTGCCGGAAAAGGGCGGATAGGTAAAAGGCAGGTTGCCGATATAGGCGTTATCGTAGAGGTCCGCGCCTTGGGCCACCTCGCCGCCGGCGAGCCAATAAATCTTCAGATCCAAGGGAACGCGCCACACAAAGGCGCTATTGCCGTCGAAGATGCTGAAGCGGTAGACGATGACGCCGATGAGAGCGGCGAGCAAAGTCACCATAGTGGGAAGCCCATAAAGCTTTTTCACGGTGAAAAGCGTCTCCTACTTGCGGCGCAGCGACTTCGCGGCGGGTCGGTCGTTGCGGGACATGGATTCCTCGGTGCCGTACAGACCCTCACGGCGTGCAATACGCGAGGTGCGCTGCGCGGTTACCGGGCTAGTGAACATGGCAAACAGTACCAGCAAAACGAGTATTCCTAAATCCCCGCGCTCGGCAACGCTGAAGGATTCCGCGCCGGTGATGCGAATGATGGCGCCGAGGATGGTGAGGATAAGCCCTGTGGTTTGCGGCTTGCTTACCGCGTGTACACGAGACATCGTGTCCTTGAACCGAGCGATGCCGATGGCTGCGGCCAAGGTGAGAAGGCTGCCGCCAATGATAAGGATGAGCGAGAGCACATCTGCGATGAAAGACCAGCTCATTGGCTATCCCTCTTCCTAAACCTGGTGACGGACACGGTGGAGATGAATCCCAGCAGCGCAATGACCAGCATGGCCGAGACCACCGTGGTATTGAGCGACCAGCACATATAGGTAGCCAACGCGCACTGGAACATCGCGGTAAAGCCGTCCATGCCCACCAAGCGGTCCAACGAATTGGGGCCGGTGACAATGCGCCAGACGGTGATGAGGAAGGAGACCACCAGCAGCGCGGCGGCCACCAGCAAAATCGCGTTATAGATCTGCGGATCCATTAGGGGTGGCTCCTTTCAAAAATGTCGATGAATGAGGCTTCAAGGTGGGCCACGGCACCGATTTCGCGCTGAATCTGGGCCTCATCGCGGGCATCCAAGATATGGACGGTGATCATGCGGTTGGCAATATCGATATCGGTCACCGTGCCGCCTGGCTGCAGGTTATACAGCGTTACGGCTAAGGAAAGCACGAACTCATTATCCAAGCGCATGGGCAGCTCCAAGATGGCAGTCTTGGGCACCGGCTGCGGGCGCACGGCCAGCCAGCCCACCTTGAGCGAGGCGTAGAACAATTCCCAGAACCAGCGGATCATGAACGCAATGAGCTTTCCCCAAGAGACGTCGATGCCGGCGATAGGCATGGCCGGCAGCGGCAGGGCGAAGACAATGACGACGCCGATGATAAGCCCGGCCACCACGTTGCCCACGGTGACCTCGCCCATGAGCATGCACCACATGATGGTCAGCCAGACGATGAACCACGGGCGGAAGCGGTGGCGCAGGCCGGAAAAGCGTGCGTTAGTCATCGCTAATATCCTTCCTCTTAGCGGCGTCTGGTGTCTTTACAGTGCCGGAGTGGGAATCGCGGCCGCCGGCTTCTGGGTCGGTGCGGGCATCTAGTCCTGGCTGGGCGGGCGGCTCCGCATCCTGGGAGGGATGCCGGCGATTTTCATAGGAATCCGCTCCGCCGGTGTAGCGCTCTTTCTGGTTGAGGTGGCGGGTGGGGTCATCCGCGCGGTCGCCCAAGACCGCGTATTGATAGATGGACGTGTCCTGCGCGGATTCGGCAGCGCGTGAGGTCACGCCGGACATTGGGCCGGCCAGAAAGGTAATGGAGGTAGACGCGGCCACCAGCAGAGTAGTAGAGGCGATCATGCCAAAAGGCACCCTGCCCACATCCTGGCGGGAGGAAAACTCGACCTCATCGGTGATATCGGAAAGCGGGGCCGGGCGGGCGAGCGCCACGTTACCTTCCGGAGCATCGGCGCGGTCGCGTTGGAAGCCTTTAGCCCATACCAGCATCATGACGTAGAGAGTCAGCAGCGAGGTGACCACGGCACCGACGATGAGTACCCACGCCATCCAGGAACCCTCATTCGCACCGGCTTGCAGCAAAATGATCTTGCCCAAGAAACCGGAGAACGGCGGGATGCCGCCCAGATTAATGGCTGGAATGAAGTACAAAATTCCGATAAGCGGGGCCGAGTACATCAGCGAACCCAAGCGGCGCAGCGACGAGGTGCCGGCCTGGCGCTCAACGAGTCCGACCACGAGGAATAGCGCAGTCTGGACCAGAATGTGGTGTACGGCGTAGAAGATGGCGCCGGAAAGCCCCTGGGCGGTACCGAGCGAGACGCCGAAGATCATGTAGCCAATGTGGCTGACCAGGGTAAAGGACAAAAGGCGTTTAATATCGGACTGCGCAATCGCGCCTAGGATGCCTACCAACATTGTGGCTAGGGCAACCCACATGAGCACGGTATCGAGCCCACCGGCAGTAAAGACGGAGGAGCGGGCGCGGATGATGGCGTAGACACCCACCTTGGTCAACAGGCCGGCGAAGACGGCCGTGACAAGCGATGGCGCCGTGGGATACGAGTCCGGCAGCCAGGCGTCTAGTGGGACCACTGCTGCCTTAATGCCAAAGGCGACGAGCAGCGTGGCAAAGATCGCGGTGCGGGTGCCTTCCGGAATGTCCTGCATCCTCTGGCCAACCTGCGCCATATTCACGGTGCCCACAGACGAATACACAAAGCCCAGCGCGAGCAAGAAAATCATCGACGAGGCCATGGACACCATCACGTAGCCCACACCAGCGCGCACGCGGCCAGCCGAGGCACCCAAGGTTAAAAGCACATAGGATGCCACGAGGAAGACCTCGAAGCCCACGTAAAGGTTGAAGAGATCGCCGGCCAAGAAGGAAATGTTTACGCCCATGGTCAGCAGCATGTAGGTGGGCAAGAAGACTGCCACCGGCTCGTCCTTGGTGCCATCGCGTACGCCCTGGGAGATGGCGTACCAAATGACAGAAAAGAGCACCACGGAAGAGGTAAAAAGCATCACCGCAGAGAGGCGATCCGCCACAAGCGTGATGCCCACTGGGGCGTCCCAGCCACCCACCTGCAGTGTTTGGATGCCCTCAAAATCCGCAATGAGGATCAACATGGCGTTGACTATCGCCGTTATAAGCAGCGAGAAAAATACGATTTGACGCTGCGCATTGGGCACGCGGGAAAAGATCAAGGCGAGCGCTGCGGCTACCGCCGGGATGATAATGGGCAGGGGGATGAGGTAGCCGATGTAGGGAAAGAGGGCATCGACAAGCGGTTGCATGGTCTCACTCATCGCGGGCCCCCTTTACAGGCTCCTCAAAGGACTCTGGACCGAAGTTATCGCCTTCCTTGGTTGCCCTGCCCGTAGTGGGATCGTTGGAGGCATCGTGATCCGGACTTGCGGCCGCATTGCCGGGGCGTGCAGCCTTGGCGGCAATGGCGGTATCCTCCGCGTCATCCTCAATGACATCGTCCGTGCGGTAGCGGTACTGGCGGTAGGCCAAGGTCAGTATGAAGGCTGTTAGAGCCATGGAAATGACGATGGCGGTAAGGATCATTGCCTGGGCGAGGGGGTCTGCAATCTCGGCACCATACGGTTCCGATTCGCGGCCATCGATGGGCGGGGAACCGGCCGAGCCGCCTGCCTGGAGCAAGAAAAGGTTGGCGCCATTGCCCAAAAGCAATAGGCCCAGCAGCATCTTGGTCATGGCGCGGTCTAGCAGCAGGTAGATGCCCGCGGCTACAAGCACGCCGGCGGCGAGCAGGAGGAAGAGGTTGGCTTCCATTTACTTCTCCTTTCCTGTCGTAGCGGCTGTGCTTGCCGTGGTGGCTTGTTTCTTTTCCTTGCGTTGCGCCCGTTGCGCCTTTTGCTTGGCGGTGCGTTGGCGTTGCTGTCGGGCCAGCGAGCGGGCGCGGTCGCGGGCGCGCTGCTTACGCATATCCTCTTCCTCATCTAGCTTCGCGCCCAAGGAACTGAGTATGTAGAGCGTAAGGCCGATGACAATGAGGTAGACGCCCGCATCAAAGACCAACGCTGAAGGCAGCGATACCGCGCCGATGAGCGGGATCTCTGGTGAGGTATACCCGCTGGTTAGCGGCGGGTGGCCAAAGAACATTGGGGCCACCACGGCCACCGCGGATAGGAAGAGTCCGGTACCCATGGTGCGGCCGGCGTCGATAGGCAGGGTTTCATCCAGCTCTGCACGCCCGCCAGCCAGGTAGCGCAGGATAAGAGCCAGCGCGGCGACGAGGCCACCGGCGAAGCCGCCGCCCGGCGCATTATGGCCCGCGAAGAAGAAATAGAAGGAAATCGCGACCATAGACGGGAAGAGCACGCGGGTAGAGACATCGATCATCAGCGAGCGGTTGAGCGCTTGCTCTGATTCCACGCCGGCCGCCAGCCAGCGCCGCCCAGTAACTTGCAGGGTGGGGCGGCGGCTCGCGCGGGCGAAGGACTGGGTGCGATAAATCAGAGAGGCCACGCCCAGCGCAGCGATGATAATGACGGTGATCTCGCCAAAGGTATCCCATGCGCGCAGGTCCACCAGCAAGACATTGACGGTATTGGCGCCGTGGCCAATCTCCTTGGCCAGATCCGGCATGAACTCAGAGATGGGCTTGGACTGGCGCGCGTTGATGGCAAACATCGCCACCACGGTTACCGTCAGGCCCGTGCCCACCGAAAGCCACGCGCGTAGGCGCCCCATTTTGGGATCCTGCTTCCACTCGGTGGAGGCCGGCATGCGGCGCAGCACCAGCATGAAAAGTACCATCACGATGGTCTCTGTCAGCAGCTGGGTAAGCGCCAGATCCGGAGCGCCATGCAGCGCAAAGATGAAGGAAAGCGTATAGCCGGTTACGCCAACGATAATGACGGCGGACAAGCGATTATCGGTTACCGTAGCGGCCACAGCGGCCACCATGATGATGAAGGCGGCCACTACCTGCCAAGGATTTTCCGCCACGATCATGCGGATATCGGTGAGGTCACCTTTAATGAGCATGGTTAGCGGTAGCAGCATCAACGTGGCAAAGATGACCGTCAAGTTCAGCTGCAGGGAACCGCGTTGCGTGGTTGCCGTCGTGCGCAGCGAGAGCTTGCGCAGATGAGCGATGACCGAATCATAGGCATCATCCGCATTGCCCAGAGCGGGGTAGGAGAATTGCCATTTTTCTAGCACCTGCCGTTGCCAGTGCAGGATGATACCGGCAACGATGATGAGCGCCGAGAGGCCCAGTGCCACGTTAAAGCCATGCCACAATGCCAGTTCGCTATGTGGCTTGGGGTCGAAGGTGGAATTGAGGTGTTGGTCAAAGGCTGCCGAGAGTGGCTTGGGGAATACGCCGAGCGCCACGGTCAAGGCGGTGAGCACGGCGGGGGAGAGCCAAAGCCCGATGCTGACGGGATGCATCTTGGCGACGGCCTCTGCTGGCTCCGCGCCATTAATCTCCTTCTTTGTGGCGAAGGCGCCCCACAGAAAGCGCAGTGTATAGGCCATGGTGAGGATGGAACCGATGACGTAGGCAACCAGCATCATATTGCGCGGCATGCCTGTTAGAAGCTCCTCATGCATGGTGGCCTCCAGCACTGCCTCCTTGGCCACGAAGCCAAAAAGGGGCGGCACGCCGGCCATGGAAAAACCAGAGATGATCGCAATGCCGAAGAGGAACGGCTCCTTGCGGCCCAAGCCGGAAAGCTTGGTGATGTCCCTCGTGCCCGAGCAGTGGTCGATAGTGCCGACGACCATAAAGAGTGCCGCCTTAAATAGCGAGTGCGCAAAGGTCAGCGCGAGACCAGCCTGCATGGCCTCGCGCGAGCCCACGGCCGCGATGGAGGTGATAAAACCCAGTTGGGAGACGGTGCCATAGGCCAATACCAGTTTGAGGTCGCGCTGCTTGAGCGCCATCCATCCGCCCAGAAGCATGGTAAATACGCCAAGGGAAATGACCACCACATGCCAAGTGGCGACCTCATACATTGAGGGGGCCAAGCGCGCGACCAAGTAGATTCCGGCCTTTACCATCGCTGCTGAGTGCAGGTAGGCCGAGACCGGCGTCGGTGCCGCCATGGCTCCGGGCAGCCAGAAGTGTGCCGGTACGATAGCGGACTTGGTGAGCGCGCCGACCAAGATGAGCACGATAGCTACCGTCACGTAGGGCGTCTGCGCAAAGTCTTCGTAGTCCGCGATTTCGCTAAAAGTCCACGCCCCAGTCTGCCGTCCGAGCAAGATGATGCCCATGAGCATGGATAGCCCGCCTAGCGCGGTGACCATGAGCGCTTGCTGTGCGGCTCGGCGGGATGAGGCACGCTCCGCGTAGTAGCTGACCAAGAGATAGGACAGCACGGAGGTGATTTCCCAAAACACATACATCAGCAGGAAGCTATCCGCGGCCACCAGCCCAAACATGGCGGTGGCAAAGCCCACCATTTGCGCGGCGAACATCGCTAAGCGCCGCCGCGTGCCATCGAAATAGCCCCAGCAATACACCAGTACCAGTGCGCCCATGCCCAAGATGATCAGGCTAAAAAGGGCGCCCAAACCGTCCAGATGCAGGTCAAAACTTAGGTTCGCGGACGGCATCCAAGCCACGGTGTAGTCCACACCACCGCCGTCCTTGAACGTTCCGCGCAGAAAATGCGCGAGTGTCCATACGAACCCAGCGGCGGGAACCAGCGCCAGAATGCCAAAAGCCGGGCGCCCTATCCGCATGATGAGTAGCGGTGCGGCCACGGTTGCGGCGATGAGAGCACCCAGAAGTAATAGCACGTTGGTTTCTGCGCTCCTTATGGTTGTGTCAAGTTCTCTTGCCCCGCTGCCGCGAATACCACAAACGCCACAACTGCTGAGAGGCGAGAACATTCACATGCCGCGCGCCGCTGAGTACGCTGCGGCGGCACGATGCAAGCAACATGGCCGGGCGCGGGGCCAACTTTTTGCCACTTTACCGGTTTTTCTACGGCTTCGAAAGGATTATTTTTATGGGCTGTATTATATGGTGCCATTTCGCGGCAGAAAGAAACCCCGCACCCAAGGTGCGGGGTAAGCCGCGCTAACCGCGGCGGCAGGCAGGTCCCAGGCTGGACCTGGGGTTTCAGTCTTAGGCGTAGCGCTGCAAGAAGAGCGCTTCTGCGGCAGCGATGTTTTCGATCTCGGTGGGATCGACGGACTCATTGGCCGAGTGGATGGTGCACTTTGGCTCCTCCACGCCGTAGAGAGCGATCTCCGCCTTGGGGTGAGCCTCTTGCAGCTCGGTGGTCAGCGGGATGGAACCGCCCATGCCCTGTGCGGCGGTGTCCGTGCCGTAGGACTCGGAAAGGCACTCGCCCAGTAGCGCAGCGGCGGGCTTTTCTGGATCGGTGGCAAAACCGGCATTGGCCTCAAGTACTTCGGCCTTAACGTGGGCGCCCCATGGGGTGTGGGCGCGGAGGTGATCACAGACGGCGTCGGCAATCGCGGCGGCATCGGCACCGGCCGGAACGCGCAGGTTGAGCTGCGCGGAAGCGGTGGCGGGCACGGCGTTGACGGCTTCTGCCACCGGGGTGGAGGTAAAGCCAGTCACGGTAATAGCCGGGCGGGACCAAACCATGTTGGCCACCGGGGTGGCGCCGGCCGGGTCGTCTTCGCCCATGATCTTGGCGCCTTCCAGCAGCTGCGCATCGGCGCGGAAGGCCTCGGCCGGGTACTCCTGGCCGGACCACTCGGCGGTGGTATCCACGCCGTCGATAACGGTGCGGCCGTACTCATCGGACAGGGAGTCAATGGCGCGCATCAGCGCCTTGGCGGCATCCGGTGCCGCGCCGCCAAACTGGCCGGAGTGCACGGCGGAGGCCAAGGTGTCGACCTGCACGCCAATCTGCGCGCCGCCGCGCAGGGACGTAGTCAAGGTCGGCTGGCCCACAGCGGCGTTGCCCGCATCGGCGATGAGGATGGCGTCGGCAGCAAAAAGCTCCGGGCGATCCTTGATGAGCTGGGATAGGCCCTCGCCGCCGCGCTCCTCGGAGCCCTCGATGAGGTACTTCAGGTTCACCTTGGTACCACCGTTATTGTCCACCGCGCGCAGGGCGGCCAAGTGCATGGCCACATTGCCCTTACAGTCGGCGGCGCCGCGGCCGTACCAGCGGGTGGAGCCATCGGCGGCCTCGCGCTCGGTAAGGGTGAACGGATCGGATTCCCAAGCCTCGCGGTTGCCGGCCGGCACCACGTCATAGTGGGAGTACAGCAGCACCGTCTTGGCGCCTTCATCGCCCTTGCGCTCACCCAAGATGGCGGTGGAGCCATCGGCTGTGGTGATGGTTTCCACGCTCACTCCAGCCTCTTCCAGTGCGGATTTAACCCACTGGCTTGCGCCCTTGGTCTGGTCCTCCAAACCTTCCTCGTCGTGGACGGAGTTAAAGGCCACGAGCTCGCTGAGCTGGCGGAAAATGGTCTCGCGATCGTTGCGAATGCTTTCATTAAGTGCAGTCATGGTCTCTACGGTACCCGCCCGCCCCAAGCTATAGAGCAACCGGAATAGGAAAACGCTGGGGTGATGAACTAAAATTTATTCATTCCACCCTGTGCGGATTCTGTCCGTTCGGATACAAACCGGGGTTAAAACCGGAGTGAAACGGGCGAAAACGGGCGTTGCTGGCTGTAGCCTGCTACGCGGGGTGAGACAAGAAACTTTCATAGCCGAGAATAGAAAGGACCTGGCATGGCGAACGCATCATCCGCCGCAGGTTCCAAGGCCTCCCTGCCCGAGCTGACTCTGCGCGGCATTATCATCGGTGGCCTGATTACCCTCATCTTCACCGCTGCCAATGTGTACTTAGGCCTGAAGGTGGGCTTGACCTTTGCTACCTCCATCCCGGCCGCCGTGATTTCTATGGCGGTGCTGCGCCGGTTCAAGGGCCACAACATTAAAGAAAACAACATTGTGCAGACCATTGCCTCTGCTGCGGGCACCCTGTCTGCCATCATCTTCGTCCTCCCGGGCCTGGTGATGGTGGGGTACTGGCAGGGCTTTGGCTTCCTGCAGACTGCCGGCGTGTGCATCATCGGCGGCGTGCTGGGCGTGATGTATTCCATCCCGCTGCGCCGCGCTTTGGTCACCGGCTCCGATCTGCCCTACCCGGAGGGCGTGGCCGCGGCCGAGGTCCTCAAGGTGGGCGATGAAAGTGCTTCCGGCACCAGCCACGAAGAAAATGCCAAGGGTTTGCGCGTCATCGTCGCCGGCGGTATCACCTCGGCCGTCATGGCGCTGCTGACCGCAATGAAGGCCGCCGCCTCCGAGGTCACCGCTTATTTCAAGCTCGGCGCCGGCGCGACCACCCTGGGCACTAGCCTGTCTACCGCGCTTATCGGCGTGGGCCACTTGGTGGGCCTGCCGGTAGGCATTGCCATGCTGGTTGGCGTGGTGATTTCCTACTTCATTTTGCTGCCCATTTTCACCACCGGCGATATTACGGGCGCCACCGCGCTTGCCGACGTCGTCGATACCACCTTCTCCGATGACATCCGCTTCATCGGCGTAGGCACCATGGCCATTGCCGCCATGTGGACCCTGCTGAAGATTGCCGCTCCCATTGCAGTGGGCATCCGCCAGTCGCTGGCCTCCTCGCGCGCCCGCAAGTCCGGCTCCGTCGTCGATGTCACCGAGCGCGATATTCCTTTCCCTTATGTCGCCACCACCATCGTGGCGTTCATGGTGCCTATCGCGTTGCTGTTGTGGGACTTTGTGCGCGGTACTGATATTCACGACCACATGGCCGTGCTCATTACCGTCTCCGTCCTCTTTACTCTGCTGGTGGGCCTGATTATCGCCTCCGTGTGTGGCTACATGGCCGGCCTGATTGGTGCGTCTAACTCGCCAATTTCCTCCATTGGCATCATCGCCGTGCTCGCTGCCTCGCTGCTCATCGCGGCCGTCACCCGCGGCACCACTGCGGATCCTTTGTCTTTGGTGGCCTACACGCTCTTCACCGCGGCCATCGTTTTTGGCATTGCCACCATTTCCAATGACAATCTGCAGGACCTCAAGACCGGTCAGCTCATCGGTGCTACTCCGTGGAAGCAGCAGGTAGCGCTCATTATCGGCGTGGTCTTCGGCTCTCTCGTTATTCCGCCGATTCTGCAGGTCATGCTCAATGGCTTCGGCTTCCAAGGTATGGAAGGCGCCGGCGAAGACGCCTTGGCCGCCCCGCAGGCCGCCCTGATGTCCTCCGTTGCCTCCGGCATCTTCGATAGCTCGTTGGATTGGAACCTCATCTTCATCGGTATGGCCATTGGCGCTGTCCTCATTATTATTGACGAGCTCCTGCGCAAGTTCACCGATAAGTACTCGCTGTCCCCGCTAGCTGCCGGCATGGGCATGTACCTACCGGCCGCCCTGACCATCGTCATCCCCATCGGTGCCATCTTGGGCACCTTCTATGACAAGTGGGCCGCGAAGCAATCCCACCCGGAGTTTGCCAAGCGTATGGGTACCCTCCTGGCCACCGGCCTCATCGTGGGTGAGTCCCTGTTCGGCGTGGTCAACGCCGGTATTATCGCCGCCGCGGGCGGCGAGAGCCCACTGGAAATCTTTGAGGGTGGCGCCTCCGCCACCGTGGTGGGCGTGATCCTCTTTATTATCGCGCTAACGTTCATCTACCGCTGGACCAAGCGCACGGTGAAGAGCTCCTAGTCTCTGAACCATTCCTTATATAATGGCGTCCCTTCGCGGGGCGCCATTTTTTCTTGCAGTCGCGGTGGGAGAGTGCCAGAATGGTCGTTAGCACTCGCACAGTATGAGTGCTAGATAAATCTACATCGTTGTGGTTGAGGTTGGTTCACACTCACCAGCCATGCCGTCGCGGGCGTCCGCAGCGAGAAAGACGTGAGTGTCGTCCTCAATAAACCAAGGAGCACAAACACAATGGCAAAGATTATCGCTTTTGATGAAGAGGCCCGCCGCGGCCTTGAGCGCGGCCTAAACACGCTTGCCGACGCCGTCAAGGTCACCCTCGGCCCCAAGGGCCGCAACGTCGTCCTGGAAAAGTCCTGGGGCGCCCCGACCATTACCAATGACGGTGTTTCCATCGCTCGCGAAATCGAGCTCGAGGATGCTTACGAGAAGATCGGCGCCGAGCTGGTCAAGGAAGTCGCCAAGAAGACTGACGACGTCGCAGGCGACGGCACCACCACCGCAACCGTGCTGGCACAGGCTCTGGTACGCGAGGGTCTGCGCAACGTAGCCGCAGGTTCCAACCCAATGGGCATCAAGCGCGGCATCGAGACCGCAACCAAGAAGGTTGTGGACTCCCTGCTGTCTTCCGCCAAGGAAGTAGAAACCCAGGAGCAGATCGCTACCACCGCTGGCATCTCCGCTGCTGACCCGGCCATCGGCGAGAAGATCGCTGAGGCTATGTACACCGTGGGCAACGGCTCCGTAAACAAGGACTCCGTTATCACCGTGGAAGAGTCCAATACCTTCGGTGTTGACCTCGAGGTAACTGAGGGTATGCGCTTTGATAAGGGCTATATCTCCGGCTACTTCGCTACCGATATGGAGCGTCAGGAGGCAGTCCTGGAGGATCCGTACATCCTGCTGGTTTCCTCCAAGATCTCCAACATCAAGGACCTGGTTCCGCTGCTGGAGAAGGTTATGCAGTCCGGCAAGCCGCTGCTCATCATCGCTGAGGACGTTGAGGGCGAGGCCCTGTCCACCCTCGTTGTGAACAAGATCCGCGGCACCTTCAAGTCCGTTGCGGTTAAGGCCCCGGGCTTCGGCGACCGCCGCAAGGCCACCCTGCAGGACATGGCCATCCTCACCGGCGGCCAGGTCATCTCCGAGGAGGTCGGCCTCTCCCTCGAGACCGCCGAGCTCGAGTACCTGGGCCAGGCACGCAAGGTTGTCGTCACCAAGGACGAGACCACCATCGTTCAGGGTGCTGGTTCCCAGGAGCAGATCGACGGCCGCATCAAGCAGATCCGTGCCGAGATCGAAAGCTCTGACTCCGATTACGACCGCGAGAAGCTGCAGGAGCGCTTGGCTAAGCTCTCCGGCGGCGTTGCCGTCCTCAAGGTCGGTGCCGCTACCGAGGTTGAGCTCAAGGAGCGCAAGCACCGCATCGAGGATGCAGTCCGCAATGCAAAGGCGGCCGTGGAAGAAGGAATCGTTGCCGGCGGCGGCGTAGCGCTGCTGCAGGCTGCTTCCGTCCTGGATTCCCTGGATGACCTCAAGGGCGACGAAGCTACTGGCGTCAAGATCGTGCGCGAGGCACTGTCTGCACCGCTGAAGCAGATTGCACACAACGCGGGCCTCGAGCCGGGCGTTGTTGCTGACAAGGTTTCCTCCCTGCCGGCAGGCGAGGGTCTGAACGCTGCTACCGGCGAGTACGTCAACCTCATGGAGGCTGGCATCAATGACCCGGTTAAGGTCACCCGCTCCGCACTGCAGAACGCTGCTTCCATTGCAGCTCTGTTCCTGACCACCGAGGCTGTCGTCGCCGACAAGCCTGAGCCGGCCGGCGCCAACAATGGCATGCCGGACGCTGACGCTATGGGCGGCATGGGCTTCTAAGTCCAATCCCCGATAGGTCTAGGAGACGGGCTCGGACAAGGCTCCTAGCGGCCTTCTAGCCCCTTTTGAGCGCCCCGCTTCTGTGCTTTAGAGCGCATGAGTCGGGGCGCTTCGGCGTGTCTGCACCATTTTGCTTAACCAATGCGATATAGCAGCACTGAGTCTTCACGGAAAGGTTTTCCGAAATCGCTCGTCATAGAAGGTTTCGATTTGGGCCTTAATGCAAAGAAAACTCAGGCAATCCACTGCGGAAAATGGTGCGCCAATCGTCACCACAGCTTTTAACACGCGAATCATGCGCCCCATTTACCCCGTATAGGGGTAACTGGAGGGGTGGAATTTAAAAAAGTTTTTCGCTCACAGAGGGCGGGTTTTGCGTCTATCTATCGGCCGTTACACCGGAAAGCGTTACAGTGTTAAGTTCTATTTTGCCCAATTATTTCAAGCGTGATGTAAAGGGCCAGTTCAGGGGGCTTTCAATTAAGGTAAAAAGTTTTCAATGACTGCTATGAGGCATAAACTTATCCTTATCAAGTTGCCGGCGTGTTGGGGCATCTATGCAAATTTGACTTGATTTCGTTCAAACTTGTGCCAGAATATCTCTTGTGACGCCCACTGAGGGTGTCTGCAAACTGCAAACCCCTCCGGGGCAAGATAGCTTCGGATCTATTTTAGGAGTTCAAACATGGATCTCTCCCTCATCCAGACTCACCTGGACAACTTCGTAACCACTTGGACCGGCTGGAAGACCATCGTTGATGGCATCACCGCATGGACCGGCTTCTCTAACGCTTTTGAGGCTGCTAAGGGCGCATTCGAGTTCACCGGTGAAGTTCTGCCGGCTCTGAGCTCCAAGTAATAAAAACACGCTAACTATCTGAGGAGATATTAAAATGGAGAACCTTTCTTCCACCCTGAACTTCGCATTCGACATCTTTGGTGGCCTGTTCAACGCCCTTTATGGCATCGTTAAGCCACTGGTCAACATTGCTGACGGCGCATCCGACCTGATCGGCATGTTCGTATAAGAACATCCCTCAGTTCTGAGCTTTAACGCTCGCTGAAGCAAGAAGGCCTACCGTTTCGGTAGGCCTTCTTTTTGTTTTGTTGTTCATTCGGGCGGCAGGGGTAACTGCGAAAATTTAGCGCGCTTGATGCCTACATTCGGGTTACACTAAATGCATGGCTGATATTAAAGACGACGACCTTCCCGAGATCGACCTGGCAAAAACTGACGGCTACGTCGTCGATGGAACCGACGAGGATGATCCTTCGCTGATTATGCCGGATGGTTCCCCAGTTCAGACTTGGCGGGAAAATTACCCCTACGATGAACGTATGACTCGCGATGAGTACGAGTCCGTTAAGCGCGCTCTCCAGATTGAGCTGCTGAAGTGGCAGAACTGGACCAAGGAAACTGGCCAGCGCCACATCATTATCTTTGAGGGTCGCGATGCGGCCGGCAAGGGTGGCACCATTAAGCGTTTTAACGAGCACCTGAACCCGCGCGGTGCTCGCACTGTGGCTCTGGAGAAGCCGTCGCCGCGTGAGTCCACCTCGTGGTATTTCCAGCGCTATATTGAACACTTCCCAGCCGGTGGCGAGATCGTCTTCTTTGACCGCTCTTGGTACAACCGCTCCGGTGTGGAGCGTGTGATGGGCTTTTGTACCGAAAGCCAGCACGCGGAGTTCCTCCGTGAGGTCCCGATGCTGGAGAACATGATTCTTGGCTCGGGTATCTCCCTAACCAAGCTGTGGTTCTCTGTTACCCGTAAGGAACAGCGCACCCGCTTCGCTATCCGCCAGATTGACCCAGTGCGCCAGTGGAAGCTATCCCCGATGGACCTGGCTTCGTTGGATAAGTGGGATGACTACACCCGCGCGAAGGAAGAGCAGTTCCGCTACACGGATACGGAAGAGTCGCCGTGGATCACCATTAAGTCCAACGACAAAAAGCGCGCCCGTATTAACGCCATGCGCTATGTGCTGTCCAAGTTCGAGTACACGAACAAGGACCATGAGCTGGTGGGCGAGGTCGATGAGAACATCGTCAAGCGTGGTCGCGACCAGATTGGTGACTAGGTTGAGCTAAATTAGCCGCACAATGGGCGGGAAACTCGGTAATTCCGGGTTTCCCGCTTTTTGTTTTCGGGGTACCAAAAGGGGGTAAATGGGGAGGAATAGTTTCGCGGGAAATTGTGGATTTTAAAGGGTTATTTCCGGGCGGTTATGTTACGGAACCGTAGGTAACATTGTCGAAAACTATTTGTGGTCTCCGTCTTAGAATATTTAGCATCACTGTTATCTCAATCTCATCTAACGCAAGGATATGACCTACAGCACCATGAGGAGACAGTGATGATGAAGAAGCACGTAACCGCCTGCCTGACGGCGGCAGCAGTACTGGCGGCACCAGTTGCGGTATCTGGCACGCTCACGGCAGGGGCAATCGCCCAGGAAGCCCCGGCGCCTGCGCCCGTGGCAGACCAGAAACCAGACGTATTGGGGCGCCCAACTGTCTCGGAAAAGCAGGTATCCGATGAGGACGGCTACTTCTACAGCGCTCACGGCGAGGGCGTCAAGATCTACTACCGCAAGCAGAAGGTGGCCAACCCACGCGGTGCGGTGGTTCTTGCGCACGGGGTCTCTGAACACTCGGGGCGATACGATTACGTCGCCAAGCGCCTGCTGGATGCGGGCTACAACGTCTACCGTGTAGACCACCGCGGGCACGGCAAGTCCGCTGGCGGCAGCGTGCCACTGGGGCACATCGATAACTTCCAGTACATCCTGGATGACTTTGACCATGTGGTGGACATGGCCAAGGAGGAAAACCAGGGAGTAAAGACCTTCCTGCTGGGCCATTCGATGGGCTCGCTGACTGTGGAGGCCTATGGCATCCGCGAGCCGGGCAAGGTCGATGGCATCATCACCAACGGTGGTGGCGCGCCGCTTAACCTGTCGGGCAAGAATGTGGCGGGAAAGAATATCACTCCGGATGATATTTCGGAGACCCAGAAGAAGCTGGATCCCACCATCTTTGAGCGCTTGCCGCTGGCCCAACTCACCAGCTTTAATGCGCACTATGCGCAGAACCTCATTCCGCACCGCACCGAAATCGGCGCACAATCGCCGGAGTGGAGCAAGAACATCAAGCTGTCTAACCCATTCACGGATGGGGTCTCCACCAGCCAGGCGGTCAAGGACGAGTATGCTTCGAGCCCGCTTATCGCGCAGAAGACCAGCGCCGGTACCGCCCTGCAGTTGGCAGCAATCGCGAACTATGACGCCGTCAATGCGGATCTCTTCACCGCACCGACGCTCATCATGCACGGCACCAAGGACGGCATCGTGCCGCCGTACTTCTCCCAGGATTGGTACAACTCCGTCTCTTCTGAAGACGTGGAGTATGTGACTTGGGAAGGCCAGAAGCATGAGGTCTTCAATGAGCCGGCTGCCGATCAAGCTCTCGATACCGTCGTGGACTGGCTCGACCGCCACGCCTAAAATACGTGGAGCTCAAAGCGCGAACTCTTGGCAGGCATACAGTGCTTGCCAAGAGTTTACGTATATGTAACCGCCTCGTTGCCCAGGCCGGATAGAAATTGAATTATGAAAAATAAACTCTGTGCTTTCTCTTCTGTCCTGGCGCTCACCGGAATGGTGGGCGCGCCCGTCGCGGCGGCCCAGTCCTCGCTTCCGGGTTCCTCCTTTGGTTCTTCTTTGGGGTCATCGTTAGGCTCTTCCTGGGGGTCCTCCCAGGGCTCGTCCGAGGGGTCCTCGGCGGGAGACGATGTGCAGCCGGGGGAAGGCACTGAATCGCGGGTGCTGTGGCAGGAAAGCTTCGATGAGGTGGATACCCCGGCGTGGTTTACCCACCGCGCGCCGGAGGGGTGGAAGACCGACGTGCAGGGTGTGGACTCAGGCGAGGCTCGCTGGAAGGGCTGGACCTTTGGCGATATGCGCCACTGGACCTGGGCGGCCGGTACCGACATGCGCCACTATTTCACGCAGGCGCATGACACTTTCGCCATCATTGACAACAAGCAGCAGCGCTTGGCCGAGGGTGATTCCATGACCGCAGGCCTAAAGAGCCCGGCCATCCCGGTGGCGGGGCAGGAGCGGGTGAATGTGGAATTCGACCACCATTACCGCCAGGGTAAGGATGGGCAGAATGCCACGGTAACGGTCTCCTTCGATGGTGGGGAAACCCAGGAAATCGCCGCCTTCGACAAAGACGTATTCTCTAAGCACGAGTCCATTGGCGTGGACGTGCCGGCCGGCGCGAAGAATATGCAGGTTAGCTTCAGCTACAACAACGGCAATGATGACTGGTGGTGGGCGGTGGACAACGTGGGCGTCGTCAAGCCGCTCGGTGAGCTTCAAGGCTCGCCGCAGGCTACCGTGGACGTGCTTTCCGACGTCCAAGGCGACCCCCAAGACTACAAAGACGCGGTCCGCCAGTTGAACGGCATGGAGGATAAGGCCGGGGCGCTGGTGCTCAACGGCGACCTGGTGGACGATGGCTCGCAGCAGCAGTGGGACGATTTCCTGGCCGCGCATAGCGAGGTGCCGCACGATTCGGGCAAGGAATTGTGGACCATTGGCAACCACGAAATGTATGGCAAGGAAGGATCTGAGACCTACCTGGAGCGCTTCCTCAAATACTCCGGCCAGGATAAGCCGTGGAAGGAAGAGGTAGTTGATGGGGTGCCACTGATTTCTGTGAATACCGAGTTCTATTCCGATATCCTGCGCCACGGCAAGGAGCCCTTCCAGCGCATCAGCAAGGAGCAGCTCGATTGGCTAGATGAGCGCCTGGCTTATTGGGATGCTAAGGGCACTCCGGCGCTGGTCTTTAGCCATCCGCTGCTGCCGCAGACGGTATCGATGTCTCATTCGGCGTGGTACCAGAATGACTTTGAGGACCTCGAGGCGCTTTCCGATGTGGTCAATAAGTACAACAACATCGTGTGGTTTAGCAGCCACAGCCACTCCTCGCTGCACCAAAATAACTGGTGGGGAACTCGCCGCTACGACGGCACCGGCGAGGCCGGCCGCACCGGCTTCCCGGTAGTCAATACCGGTGCCATCCTCAATGAGTACCTGCCGGATGGCGATAATGACGAGACAATCGTCAAGGAAAAGGAAGAGGCCTCCACCGGACTGCGGGTCAAGGTCTTTGCTGACCGCGTCCGGGTGGAGGCCTGGGACTTCAAGTCCGGCGAAATGATTAAATACCAGGACTTCGCGAGGTAGGTCGCAGGTTACTGCCGTCGGCCTAGCGCTTCCACGGCTCGATGGGGTTGCCTTGCCATACAGCGTTGGTGGGCACGCGGTCACCGCGCATGACCAGCGAACCGGGGCCTACGGTAGAAGCCGTGCCGATGAGTGAGGCCGGCAGTGCCACCGAGTGGGCGGCCAGCGTGGAGCCGTCCTGGATGGTGACGGTATCTAGGCTCATCACGCGGTCCTGGAAAAGGTGGGTTTGCACCACAGTGCCAGGGCCCACGGTGGCGGCCTCACCGATGCGGATGAGGTCCGTTTCCGGGAACCAGTAGGAATCGATCCACGCACCACGGCCGATTTCCACGCCGAGGGCGCGCAGCCCCAGGTTGATCTCGCCGGAGCCGTAGGTGTGCTGGAAGAACCACGGCGCGGCGACGACCTCCACGAAGGTATCCTGCAGCTCATTGAGCCAGACAAAAGCGGACCACAGCGGGTGGTCGGCCGCGCGGTGCTTGCCCACGCAGATCCACTTCACCGCGACGGTGACGGCCATGGCCACCGCACCCATGCCCATGAGCACGAGGCCGGAGAGGAGCCAGGTGAGGGGGAAGCCGAGGGCGTCGAGAAGCGAGTCATAGACACTGAGGGTTGCCGCGAGCAGCATGGCAGAAAACATCGGTGCCAAAAGGCGCATGGTTTCCACCACACCGCGGGCGGCCTTAACGGCAAAGCCCGGGTTATAGGTCAGCGCCTCACCCGAGTTGGCGGGGGAGTCCACCTCTACGGTCACGCGGCGCATGCGCTCTGGCGGTGCACCCCACCAGTTGGCACCGGCCTTTGTCTTCTTCGGGGTAGAAGAAAGCACGGCAACCAGCGAGTTCTTGGATAGCTTGCGGCCGGGAGCGGTGATGCCGGAGTTGCCCACGAAGGAGCGCTTGCCCACCTTGGTCTCGCCGGTGCGCATCCAGCCGCCGCCGAGCTCGTAGCCGCCGATCATGGTGTCATCGGCCAGGAAGGCACCTTCTTTGACCTCGGTGAGCTTGGGGATCATGACCGCGGTGGAGATTTCCACGTTGGCGCTAATCTCCGCGCCGAGCGAGCGCAGCCACGCTGGGGTCAACTGGGAGGCATAGAGCGGGAAGAGCTTGGTGCGGGCCTCGTCCATGAGGCGCTCGATGGCCCACAGACGCCAGCCCTTGGCCGAGCGTACGGGTGCTACGCCTGGGCTAATGCCCAGCGAGAGGATGCGCACGCCCAGCCAGGTCTGCAGCATATAGGTGGCAAAGGCCGCCAGCGCGCCGACGGGAGCGAAGAAGACCGCGCCGACGAAGCTATCGCCACCCGTGGAATGCACGAGGGCTAAGACGACGGCCGCGCCTACCGCCAGCGCAACAACCGGCTGGATGGCCAGCAGGACGGAGGTGGCGTCATAAATGGCCACCCACCACGGCCGGCGCTTCGGGGGATGGGACGGGAAGCGGTGCTTGGAGCGGCCCACCTTCTTGGCAGGTGAGCCGGACCAACGCTGTCCGTCCTTGATTTTCTTGCGGCCGGTGACGGTGGAACCGGCCTCCACGTGGGCATACTTGCCCACCACGGTGCCAGATAGCAGCGTGGAGCGCGCGCCCACGCGAGCGCCTTCCTTGACGTCGATGGCGCCCACATGCAGGATATCGCCGTCCAGCCAATAACCGGAGAGGTCCACTTCGGGCTCGATGGCGGCGTGCTTACCCAAGGTGAGCAGGCCGGTCACCGGCGGCAGAGAGTGCAGGTCCACGCCGCGCTTGACCTTGACGCCAAGAGCACGGGCGTAGTTATTCACGCGCGTGGCGCCGGCCAGGGAGCTCGCGCCGGAGGCATTAGCCCAGCGCTCGGCCGCCCAGATGCGCAGGTGCGTCGAACCGCCGCGCGGGTAATCGCCCGGCTTAATGCCGGCCGTAATAAGACGCGCACCGTAGCCGCCAATGGGGATGCGGCCGACTGGGGTCACAAAGACGATGAGCATGGCGATGACCAGCCACCACGGATAGGCCGCGGCCCACTCGAAGCCCAGCGATGCCGCCACGGTGGAACCCAGCATGAGCCAGGCCAGCCAGCTGGATGCTGCCAGCGTCATGATGGGGATCTGAATCAGGGTTTGGGCGAGGCGGGTGCCGAAGCCGACCTTGGTGACCTCGCGCATGGGGACGTCAGCAGCCGCGGGGCGCGGTTCGGCGCCGGCAATGAGCTCGGCCAGTGAGCCCAAGCGCGGGTGGTCGTAGAGGTCGCGCACGGCCACGGTGGGGTAGCGCTCCCTGATATGGCCCACGAGGGTCGCGGCCGCCAACGAGGTGCCGCCGAGCGAGAAAAAGTCGGCGTTCTCGTCTTCCACGGACACGCCGAGGGTTTCGACCCACAGCTCCGCGAGCCACTTCTCGGTCTCGGTCAGCGTGGTCGATTCCACGCCCACTCCAGGCAGCGGCCACGGCAGGGCCTTCTTATCCACCTTGCCGGAGGTGCGCACCGGCAGTTCTTCCATTACGCAGATGCGCGGGACGAGTGCGGCCGGCATGGTTTCGGCCAGGCGGGCGTGCGCCGCCTCGTGATCGAAGCCCTTGGCCTCATCCTCGAGGGAAACATAGCCCACCAGGACGGACTCGCCGCCCGGGGTCTTTTGCACGGCCACGGCCGAGTTATAGACATTATCCAGGGCCGCGACATTGGCTTCGACCTCGCCGAGCTCGATGCGGCGCCCGCCAATTTTCACCTGGTCATCCACGCGGCCGACGAAGTACAGCCCGTCTTCTTCCAGGCGCACGTGGTCACCGGTGCGATACGCACGCTGCCAGCCCATTGACTCCAGCGGAGCGTACTTCTCCGCGTCCTTGGCCGGATCCAGGTAGGACGCCAGTCCCACGCCGCCGATCACCAGCTCGCCGACGCCGCCCATTTCCACAGGCATGCCCTGCTTGTCGACGACCACCAGGTCCCACCCATTCAACGGCAAGCCAATGGACACCGGCCGTCCGGGCAGCATTTGCTGCGCACAGGCGACGACGGTGGCCTCGGTAGGGCCGTAGGTATTCCACATCTCGCGGTCCTCGGTGGCCAGGCGGTCCACCAACTCCTGCGAGCAGGCTTCGCCGCCGACAATGAGCAGGCGGATATTATCCAGCGCCTCGGCCGGCCACAGGCCCGCCAAGGTAGGCACGGTGGACACGACGGTGATATCGCGGCGGATGAGCCACGGGCCCAAGTCCATGCCGGAGCGCACCAGGGATCGCGGCGCCGGGACTAAGCAGCCGCCGTGGCCCCAGGCCAGCCACATTTCCTCGCAGGAGGCATCGAAGGCGACGGATAGCCCGGCGAGCACACGATCCTCCGGGCCGAGTGGCCCGTGCGGGTGATTGACCAAAAAGAGGCTGGCCTCGGCGTCCACGAAGGCGGCCGCGGAACGGTGGCTTACAGCCACGCCCTTCGGCTTGCCGGTAGAACCGGAGGTGAAGATGATCCACGCGGTGTCTTCTGGGCGCGGGGTATTGGGGTTCTCAGCCGGCTCCTCGGCGGACCTGTCGGGGGCGTCCGGGCGCGCAGAATCGCGCAGGAAGCGGAAGCCTTCATCAGTAAAGACGCCATCGATATCGGCCTCGCCGAAGACCATCTCGGCGCGCTCGTCTGGGTCATCGGCGTCGACAGGCACGTAGGCCGCGCCTGCCGCCAGGGTCGCCAAAATGGCGAGGTAGAGCTCGCGCTTGCCGGAGGTCATCCGAATGCCGATGCGATCGCCCCGGCGCACGCCATTGGCGTGCAGCTCGGTGGCCCACAGCTCGACTTCGTGGATGAGCTCGGAGTAGGTGATGATTTCGCCGTCGTCCAGCGCGGCGGCGTCTGGGTGCATCTCCGCGGTGGTGGTGATGATGTCCCACAGCGTGCGCGGCCGCGGTGCCGCGCTACCTAGAAGGTACTGCTGCGGGACACGTGATTCGGGTCCTGCCATTTACGCCTCTTCTTCGTCCGCGGCGATGATGGACTTGGCCAACTTACGCAGGTGCTTGAGCTGCTTATTGGTGGACTCATCCAAAGCCTCGTCCTCGGCGGCGGAAACAAGCTCCGCCAAGTCCTTGTGGGCCTTCGCGCCCTTCTTGGTGGACGCGACGATCTGGCGGCGACGATCCTTCGGATCGCGCTCGCGCTTGGCCCAGCCGCGGTCCTCGAGGGCGTCGATAAGACGCACCATGTCAGAAGCGTCAATGGCCAGGGTCTCGGAGAGGTAGGACTGCGACGCGGCATCCGCGTCTACCAGGCAGGTAAGGACCCAGTACTCGCGCAGCGTCGTCTGCTTGGTCTGCAGGGCGGCCTCGACGCCATCGCGGGTGCGGCGGCGGAGGCGCTCCAGCTGGAATGACGGGGATTCGAGTAGGGCAGTTGGGATTACAGAATTATTCGTGGAAGCCATACCATCATAATAATCCCAAAAGATTGGTTAAGGCCAATTAATCCGTTTCGATGGGAAGTCCGGCAGCCTTCCACTTATCCGTGCCGCCATCGACGTTGATGGTGTCCCAGCCCAGCGCATGCTCCAGATACTGGCAGACCTGCATGCTGCGGCCGCCCGCGTGGCAGATGACGTAAATGTCCTTGTCCGGGTCGATTTCCTGGATGCGACCCGTAATCTCACTCATCGGGATATGGGTCGCGCCCTTCGCGCGCTCTACCGCCCACTCATCATTCTCGCGGACATCAATGAGCTGAGCGCCTTCGGGTACTTCAGTTGGTTGAACGTTTTTCATGCCTCATACCCTAGTCACGCATAGGTCCTTATGCTGCTCCGCGTGCCGCGTCCGAGAAGAGCCGTGAGCAACCAGGCGCGGCGAAAACTGTGTGCCCGGCCCGTTGAGTCAATTGCCTGTTCCAGCAGCTTTAGCTCTTGTCCCGCCAGACTTGTAGTCCAAATGGTTATCTGCTTCAGCGCTTAACCCCTTGTAAGCGAGGCTTAAAGTATGCCTTGGATCAAGTCCTTGGCATCCGCGGCGGATGTGCGCAGGGCATCAATTTCCAGCGGCAACTGAGATGAATTCAGGCGAACCTGTCTTGGTCGTGATTAGAGTGGCGTACAGCCTACGGTACGGCTTTCTGTTTATGGCGAGAGTGGCTCTTTTCCACCACGTTTTCAGCATTCATCTGAATTGAAAGGGAAATTTTTGCAAAGTCTTACAGGGATGCGGACAGAGCTTCGACAAGGCGAGCTTGAAATCGAAGGCATTACCATAGAAAGCCGTATCGGCGTGGACCTCGAGCCTCACACCGAATATAACCTGAACCTTGAATTTGCAGTTCGTCCAGGAACGGCTCCCACTGCAATGAGGCTTAGAACCTATAGCGCTGAGTTCCTACTCATTGATAATGAGACAGAAAACAGCATTCGACTTACCGATGGCGTTAGTAATAGCGCAAGCTTTCGTCTGCGAACCGGACAACAGTCAGACTGGCTCAGTGTTTTCAACGAGTACCTGCATAGTTATTGGGAAGGTGTCGAACCTGGCTATGAATGCATGACTGGCGATTCAGGGATTGTTATCACCAAGAGGGAAGGCGACACCATTCACTTTGCCTGCAATAACCGCAGTCCACGGGAGCAGCTAGCGTTTGAGGACGTCACGGGGACGCTTACGGTTGCGAAAGTTGGTTCAGCGGAAAATCATTCCTTTGCCCCTGCAGAGGATGGATCTCCAATTCAACAATATTGCTTCATCGACAGTGGCGATGAAGCGCCCGATGAAAAGAAGCTCGTTGATTTTGCTACTGCGCTTTCGGGCACGATCTCCCCGACAAGCGAAGCGGTCACTACCTTAATTGACAGGCTTGACGGGCTTAACTACACCATCATTTCTTCCGCAGACAATGCCGTCACCATCGAAGTCGACATCTCGGATGAGGACACCACCGAATTCGCTATGGTCGATGAGGCCCGACTATGGAATCTCAACCTTGTGAAAGTACGCACTCGCACCCTGCTGAATCAGAACACAATCCGGCCAGAAAGTTAGGCCACGACTGCTCAGAATTTGGATGCGAGGGACCGCGTGATTCGTCGTGTTGAAGAACGAATTTTGGCAGAGAGCACGCAGGTGCAAGCCGCGGATCTGGCTGTGGCACTTAAATCGTCGGTTCGTGTGAGGAGTCGATGTCGTTCACGGTAAATAGCGCCGGAAAATGGGGGTCGCGCGCTATTTACCGTGAGCGTCGTGCGGGCGGACCGCGACGATACTCGGTGGCGCATGGGGTCAAAGTGACGTACACGGCGCTGGCCCCGCGCAGGCCTGCGTGCGCGTTTTAACGGTGCGCGGAGAGGTACTCCAGAATCGCCTTGACGCGGCGGTTGTCCTCGCTGGGGTCTAAGCGAAGCTTGGTGAAGATGTTGGAGACATGCTTGGCCACCGCGGCGGCGGATAAAACGAGCTCGGCGGCGATGTCCTTGTTGGACTTGCCGCGGGACATTAATTCGAGAACCTCGCGCTCGCGCGGGCTGAGCTCGCCCAAGCCGCTGCGTCCGGAGCTCATGAGAGCTTGAGCCACGGTGGGGTCGATGACGGTGCCGCCCTGGGCCACCACGTCCAGGCTGGCCAGGAAGTCGCGCACCTCGGAGACACGGTCCTTCAAAAGGTAGCCGGTGCCGGCCTCGGGGGAGTCGAAGAGCTCCACCGCATATGCAGGGGCTACGTACTGGGAGAGCACCATGACGGGCAGGCCCGGGTAGGCGTTTCTCAAATTCACGGCGGCTTTCAAACCATCGTCGCCCATGCCCGGCGGCATGCGCACGTCCGTGATGACGATGTCCGGCAGGTCGTCGCGCAGTTTATCCACCACAGCCTCGAGCGAAGCAGCAGAGGAAGCCTGGCCCACTACAGAGTGCCCGCGGCGCTCCAACAGGCCGGCCAGGCCCTCGCGCAGAATGGCGGAGTCATCCGCTACCACAATCCTTAAGCTCATCTTTTACACTCCTGGCTGTCCGCGATCGAGAAGAAGGGGAATGGACCCGGCCACCCGGGTCGGGCCGCCAGGCGGTGAGGACAAAGACATTTCTCCACCGAAGGCAGCAAGACGCTCGGCCATCCCCGCCAGGCCGTGCCCGGGGACGACCTGTGCGCCGCCGTGGCCCTCATCCACCACGGTGATGCGCAGCGAATCGTCCGAGGTCACCAGCACCGAAACCGGCGCGCCCGGCGCATGCTTGGCCGCATTCGTCAAAGCTTCCGTGCCGAAGAAATAGCCGCAGGCCAGCACGGAGGCGGAGAGCTCAGGCAGAGGATGCGGGGCGAAGACGCTGACGTGGGGGCCGTGGGAGGAGGCGGCGTCGGCAAGCGCGGCGACCAGGCCGTGATCCTGCAGCACCTGTGGGTGAATACCGTGCACCGTGGCGCGCAGGGAATTCAGGCCGCGGTCCACGTCCTGCTTTGCAGCGGTGAGGAGCTCGGTGAGGTCAGCGGGGGCGTCGAGAAGAGCCTCGCCCAACTTCATGCTCGCGGCCACGAGGTATTGCTGCGCGCCGTCGTGCAGGTCGCGCTCGATGCGGGCGCGCTCCACCTCGTAGGCGTCCGCGATGGCGCGCCGCGAGGCCGTGAGCTGCGCAATCTGCTGCGCCTGCTGCTGCTCGTGCGTGGTGGGTTGGGGCTTTTTACGGAACACGGTTCACAGCATATCGGGCGCCCCGAACTACAGGGGTAGTGCTGGCACTACCTTAAAGAGCAACGCTAGGGCTGTTCTTTCCGCGGGCCCGGCACGGTGGAATGAGAGACATGGCACAGACACTTTCCCTGACAGACATCACCAAGGACTTCGGCGGCGGCCCGGTGCTCGCCGGAATTTCCCTCGACATTGAACCGGGCGAGCTCGTGGCCGTCATGGGGCCGTCCGGCTCCGGCAAATCCACGCTGCTGCACTGCATGTCCGGCGTGCTGACGCCTACGCACGGCAGCGTGCGCTACGGCGACGAGGAGCTCTCCGCGCTTGGCGACGGCCCCCGCTCCCGCACCCGCCTGCGCAACTTCGGCTTCGTCTTCCAAGACGGCCAGCTGCTGCCGGAGCTGAGCAACGTGGACAACGTGGCGCTGCCCGCCATGCTCAACGGAGTATCGCGTGGGGCTGCCCGCAAGCGCGCGATGGAGCTTCTTGATCAGCTTGGCCTTGGCGGTTTGGCGGATCGTCGCCCGGCGCAGGTCTCCGGTGGCCAGGCGCAGCGCGTGACCATCGCGCGTGCACTGGTGGCAAATCCGGGCATCGTCTTCGCCGACGAGCCCACCGGTGCGCTGGACCAGTCCACCGGCCACGAGGTGATGCAGATGCTCACGACCATCGTGCGCCAGTCGGGTGCCAGCCTGGTCATGGTCACGCATGACCCGAAGGTGGCCGATTGGATGCAGCGCCGCGTGGAGATTCGCGATGGCATCATTCACGACGACCGCCGCCTTGGGGTGATTCGATGAACACCGCGACCCTAGTTATGGACCTGCAGCGCGAATCTATTCGCGCGCGCTCAGGCACGGGAATCGTCTCGATGCTGGCGATTGTGAGCTTGACCATTGGCTCCGCCATCGCCTTCCTCGTTGCGGGTGGTACCTGGATGTTCTGGCAGCGCGCCCAGCACGTCGAGGATGCCGCCCCGGCACTCAAGGAGGCCTTCGGCAACGATATTACGGCCTGTTTTTATATCTGGTTCGCCCTAGCCCTTTTTGCCTGCGCGTTCATTCTTCCGGCGCTGTTTAACCTCACAGCCCAAGCAGCCGTCCTCGGTGCGTCCGGCAGGGAGCAGCGCCTGGCCACCCTGCGCCTGTTGGGGCTGAGCTCCCGGCAGGTGGAGCGCATGGCCATTGTGGAGACCGGCCTCCAGGCGGTGATCGGCATCGTGCTCGGTGGGCTGATCAGCCTGCTCGTCGCGCCGGTCTTCACCCAGCTGGATTTCCAGATGCGCCCCATCGCTCTGTCCGAGCTTCTCCTCCCGTGGTGGGGCTACCTCGCCGTGGCGGGTGTGCTTTTCCTGCTGGCCATCGGCGCCGCATTCGTCGGCATGCAGCGCGTGCGCGTGAGCCCGCTGGGCGTGGCCAAGCGTCAGATGCCCGCGGCTTACCGCTGGTGGCGCGCCATCGTCTTCCTCATCATCGTGGCGGCCGGTGGGGTTTTCCTCTTCGGCAAGGCGGGCCCGCCGACCGCCATGGTCATCGTGGTCATGTTCGGCATGCTGATGAGCATCAACCTCATCGCTCCCTTCATCCTGCAGCTCGGCGCGCACATCTTGTCCCTCTTCCCAGGCACCGCGCACTTCGTGGCCTGCCAGCGCGTGGCGGGCAATGCGCGCCCCGCCTGGCGGCGGAGTGCTGCCATCGGCTTCTTCGGTTACTTGGCGGGATTCCTCGTTGCCGCGCCCCTGGGCGCAGACGCTTTGGCCCTATCTCTGAAGGAAGACCCGGGGACGAACGTGGTGTTCAAGGACATCTCCACCGGTGTCTTGTTAACCCTCATCTTCGGCTTCACGCTGACCACCATGTCCATCATCCTGGGCCAGGTCTCCGGCATCTTCGAAGACAAGGAGCTCATCCGCTCCCTGGATCTCATGGGCGTGCCGCGCGGCTTCCAGTTCCGCTCCGGGGCGCTGACCGTCATGGGGCCGGTCGTGGCCTTGAGCTCCTTCGGCTTCCTCTTCGGCGGTGGCATCGCCTCGCTGATGTTCTTCTCCGGCCTCGATTCAAGCGACGTCGACGTGAGCGCTCGCCTGCTTATGGCCTTCGGCTTCCTGGCGGTGGGCTGGGTGGTCACGCTTCTTGCCATTGTCCTTGTTGAACCGTTGCGCGGCTACGTGCTGCGCACAGGAGGTCGAAAAGAATGAAAACTGTGCTGAAAATTTTGGCGGACTTTTCGGCGTTGCCTTTATCGCGGTGCTCGCCGCCGTGTACTTCCTCGGCCCCTCCTATGGCGGGGCGCTGCTGGGCAAGCCCTATATTCCTTTCAACACCAGCGAAAAACGTATAAACACCGCGGTGGTGGATGCCGCAGCGTATACCGGAATCTATGGCGAGAGCGAAGAATTTCAGCGCGCCCGCGAGGCTTTTAAAGAGGACCCGACCAACGCGGAGCTCCTCGTTGCCGCCATCGACGCCGCCTCCTCCGCCGAAGCCATCCTCCTGACCTTCCGCGGCCTGGACAACGTGCGCACCTTCGGCGAGCCGATCGCCGGCTACGCCTCCGCCAACGTGGTGCTGGATTACCCGGACAGCCGCTCGCTCATGCTCACTACTGCCAAGGACAAGGCGCGCACGGGCGAGGAGTTCGCCGAGGACCCCATCGCTCCTGATGCCCCGGAGTCTGAGCTCGACGGCTCGCTTGCCTCCCATTGTGGCTCCTAAGGCGCGGTTTTCGTCCACGGGTGCCTTTGGCGTTCACGGCAAATAACGCCCCGAAACACGCTATTTTCGCCACTATTTACCGTTCACGACAGTGATTAGTCGGAAAACGCGAAAGGTACGCTTCGGCGCGCGGTGGGAAACCTCTTCGGTCCCTACCGTCTGCGGAAACGTACCTTCACAGTGCCGCCGTTAGCGTGCGGCAGAAGCGCTTACTTGAAGCGAGCCTTAGCCTCTTCGAGGATCTTCTCTGCCTCGGCCTTGTCGCCCCAGCCGGAGCCGGTGACTTCCTTGTTCGGCTCCAGGTCCTTGTAGTGGACGAAGAAGTGCTCGATTTCGTCCTTGATGTGCTGCTCCACATCGTTGATGTCCTGGTAGCGCTCCCAGCGCGGGTCATCGATGACGGCGAGCAGCTTGTCGTCGCCGCCGGCCTCGTCGGTCATCTTGAAGACGCCGACGATGCGGGCCTCAACGACTACGCCCGGGAAGACCGGCTCCGGCAGGATGACCAGGGCGTCGAGCGGGTCGCCGTCCTCGCCCAGGGTGTGGTCGATGAAGCCGTAGTCAGCCGGGTAAGCCATCGGGGTGAACAGGTAACGGTCGAGGTAGACCTTGCCGGACTCGTGGTCAACCTCGTACTTGTTGCGGGAGCCCTTCGGGATTTCAATGGTTACTTCAACGCTCACAGCGATGTCCTCCATGGGGGATTGGGTATCAATTACTGCCCATAGTCTAGCGCGTTGCGGATTCGCGCTAGGGTTAAAGGCAATGAAAGCAAAGCATGTTTGGTGGTCAGCGACCGCGCTCGTGGTAGCAGCAGCGGTCGGAGGTACGGCTGCGCTGGGCGTTACCCTCCAGCGCGAATATGGCGATCTCTCCCACGGGGAGGCACAGGCGGTCGAGGCTCCTGAGGAGCCGTTGAGCGCAGCACAGCCGGGCGAGGCAGACCTGGATGCGCTGAGCGCGAAGCTGGATGAGCTCGCGAAGAATAAGGACCTTGCCACTTTCGGCGGCGAGGTGATCGATACCGAAACCGGTGACGTGGTGTGGCAGCGCGACGCGGATAAGCGGCTTACCCCGGCCTCGTCCACGAAGGTCCTCACCACCGCGGCGGCGACGTTGGCGCTGGATGAGAATGAGAAAATCACCACCAAGGTCTACCGTGGGTCGAACGAAAAGAACGTGGTCATTAAAGCCGCGGGCGATGTGTGGATGACGCACGAACAGCTCGATGAATTGGCCGAGCAGATTTCGAAGAACGTCGAGCAGGTCGATGGCGTCTACATCGATACCTCCGTGTGGTCCGGCGAGGCGCAGGCCCCGGGGTGGGATCCGGAGAACGTGGACGGCGGCTTCGTCGCGCCAATGGAACCGGCCATGCTCTACGGCGGTCGCTTGGGCGCGACGACGGGGGATGTGCCGAGGAGTCATGAGCCAGCTTTGGACGTCGCTAAGCAGCTAGGCGATCGCCTCGGCGCGGGCAAGGTAGGCATGGGCTCTGTGGCAGAGAATGCGCAGGAGGTTGCGAGCGTGGATTCGCCGCCGCTAGCGGACCGCGCCCGAGAAATGGTGCGCCATTCCGATAATGTCATGGCCGAGGCCATTGCGCGTGAGCTGGCGATGTCCCGTGGTAAGGAAGCCAGCTTTGAAGGCGATACGCAGGCCACGCTCGAGGTACTGCGGGAGCAGGGATTCGACGTCGAGGGCGTGGATATTAAGGACAATTCCGGGCTCTCGGTGGACAATCGGCTCACCGCCGAGCTGTTGACGCAGCTCATTAATGGCGCGGTCAAGGATCCGCGCCTGCGCCCGCTGGTGTCCTACCTGCCGGTGGCCGGCGGCGATGGCACGCTGTACGAGCGCTACGGCGATTCCGCGGCCAAGGGCTACGTGCGCGCCAAGACGGGCACGCTGACTGGGGTCTCGGCCCTAGCCGGCACCGCGCAGGGCAATTCCGGGCGCGTGTATGCCTTTGCGTTCATTGTTAATGACGGCGATATTTTGTCCGCCCGCAAGGCTCAAGACGCATTGGCTTCTGCACTGCATGAGTTCTAAAAAGCCCTTCTGGCCGCGGGTTTCGCCGCACTTTCTAGCGTGTCGGCGCGGCGTGCGCGCCGCTGGCCTTGACCATGCAGTGGCGGTGGGGCTGTCCGGGGGCGCGGATTCGCTGGCTCTCATGGCGGCGCTCGTGGCGGAAGGGCACGAGGTGCTCGCGCTGTGCGTGGACCACGGGTTGCAAGATGGCTCGAAGGCGCAGGCCGAGCGCGCGGCCGAACAGGCGCGAACGCTAGGCGCGCGGGCGCAGGTGCTTTGCGTTGAGGCGGGCGCTGCGGCGGGGGCGGAGTCGATGGAAGCGGCCGCGCGGGCGGCGCGGTATCGGGCACTGGCCGCCGCGTGCGCGGGCGAAGACATAGAGGTAGCCGTGGCGCATACGGCCGATGACCAGGCGGAAACACTGCTGCTCGGCGCGCTGCGTGGGCGGGTGACCGGCATGGGCGAGCGCAGCGAGGTGGAAGGCGCCCGAGTGGTGCGGCCGCTGCTGAACGTGCGCCGCGCCGATACCGAGGGCGCCTGCGCGGAGTTGGGTCTTTCTGCGTGGCAGGACCCGCAGAATGCGGACACGAATTTCCGCCGCGTGGCGCTGCGCCGCGAGGTCATTCCGCAGTTGAGCCGCATCATCGGTGGGGATGCAGTGCCGGCGCTGGCGCAAGCAGCGGGCGATGCGGCGCTTGACGACGCCACCCTGCGCACCCCACCCACTACGGACTGCGCCGATCTGGCGGCGATGGCGGAACCGCGGCGCCGGCGGGCAATCGCGGCGTGGCTGGTCAGCGAAGGGGTAGAGGTAACAAGGAGGGGAGTGGGGGACGTCGGCAAGCTGTGCACCCACTGGCACGGGCAAGGCCCGGTGGCCGTGCGATCGGCGCGGCAGGTGGGGCAGAGGTTGGAAGTAGCCCGTATAGGTGGCAAACTGGCACTATTGTCTGGTCATTAAAGGAGCGCACACGTGCACGACAAGAAAGACTTCGCCGTTCCCGCAAACCGCTACGGTGACGATGTAGAAGCAATCCTCATTGGAGAAGAGGAACTGCAAAGCCGCGTCCAAGAACTCGCGGATATGGTCTCGCAAAAGTATGCCGACTCTGAGCAAGACCTGCTGTTGGTCTGCGTGCTCAAGGGCGCCGCATTCTTCCTCACGGACTTTGCGCGCAAGCTATCCATCCCCTCCGAGCTGGAGTTTATGGCCGTATCCTCCTACGGCGCCTCCACCTCCTCTTCCGGCGTGGTGCGCATTTTGAAGGATTTGGACCGCGATATTGCCGGGCGCAACGTGCTCATCGTGGAAGACATCATCGATTCCGGCCTCACCCTGTCGTGGCTCATCCGCAACCTGGAAGGCCGCAACCCTGCCTCGCTGAATGTGGTCACCCTGCTGCGCAAGCCGGAGGTAGTCAAGGCCGATATTGACCTGCTGGACGTGGGATTTGATATCCCGAATGAGTTCGTCATCGGCTACGGCTTGGACTATGCGGAACGCTACCGCGATCTCCCCTACGTGGGCACCCTCCACCCCGATGTCTATACCACCAACTAAAATCGCGCAGTAATGAAAAACAACAAGATTCTTCGCTACGGCGGGATAGCGGCGCTTATCCTTATCGCGCTGTACGCCTTTACCTTCTTTAGCAACGATGCCCGCGGCTACGTGCAAGCGGATACCTCCGTTGCGCTGACCCAGCTCAAAGACAAAAACGTCGATGAGGTGGAAATCGATGACCGCGAGCAGCGCCTGCGCATCAAGCTCAAGGACGAAATCACGGTAGACGAGCGCGACGGCGTGCAGGAGATCGTGGCCAAGTACCCGGCCCGCGCCTCAGAGCAGGTCTTTAACGCCGTCAAGGATTCCGGTGCCGAGAAGTACCAGACCAATGTCACGCAGGAATCCTTCTTGGGCTCCATGCTCAGCATGCTGCTGCCGATGATCATCCTCTTCGGCGTGCTCTTCTGGCTCATGTCCCGCATGCAGCAGGGCGCTGGTGGCATGTTTGGCATCGGTGGTTCCAAGGCCAAGGAACTGACCAAGGATATGCCGACCAATACCTTCGAGGACGTAGCCGGCGCGGATGAGGCCGTGGACGAGCTACAGGAGATCAAAGACTTCCTGGAAGACCCCACCCGCTACCACGACCTGGGTGCCAAGATCCCGCGCGGCGTGCTGCTCTACGGACCTCCGGGTACCGGTAAGACCTTGCTTGCCCGCGCCGTGGCTGGCGAGGCCGGCGTGCCGTTCTATTCCATCTCCGGTTCTGACTTTGTGGAGATGTTCGTCGGCGTGGGTGCCTCCCGCGTGCGCGACCTGTTCAAGCAGGCGAAGGAAAATAGCCCCTGCATTATCTTCGTGGACGAGATCGACGCCGTGGGCCGCCAGCGCGGCTCCGGCACCGGCGGCGGCCACGATGAGCGTGAGCAGACCCTGAACCAGCTCCTAGTAGAAATGGACGGCTTTGGTGACCGCGAAGGCGTAATCCTCATCGCCGCCACCAACCGCCCGGACATCCTGGATCCGGCGCTGCTGCGCCCGGGCCGCTTCGACCGCCAGATTCCGGTCACCAACCCGGATCTTGCCGGCCGCGAGCAGATCCTGCGCGTGCATGCGAAGAATAAGCCGCTGGCAGAAGAGGTTGACGTAGCGCAGCTGGCTAAGCGCACCGCCGGCATGTCCGGTGCGGATCTGGCCAACGTGCTCAACGAGGCCGCATTGCTTACCGCCCGCATTGGCGGCAACGTCATTACTTATGACGCCTTGGAAGAGGCTACCGACCGCGTCGTGGGCGGCCCGCGCCGCCAGGGCAAGATCATCTCCGAGCACGAGAAGAAGGTCACCGCTTACCACGAGGGCGGACACACGCTTTCTGCGTGGGCACTCAAGGATATTGAGCGCGTGTACAAGGTCACCATCCTGGCTCGCGGCCGTACCGGTGGCCACGCCATGACCTCCCAGGAAGACGACAAGGGCATGTACACCCGCGACGAGCTCTTCTCCCGTTTGGTCTTTGCCATGGGTGGCCGCGCAGCCGAGGAGCTGGTCTTCGGTGCACCGACCACCGGTGCGTCTTCCGATATTGAAAACGCCACCAAGATTGCTCGTTCCATGCTCACCGAGTACGGCTTCTCGCCGGAACTGGGCACCGTAAAGTACGGCAAGGAGCAGGGCGATCCCTTCAGCCAGATGGGTGGCGGCGGCTCCATCGATTACTCCGATGAGGTTGCCTCCAAGATTGATGAGCAGATGCGCTACCTGCTCGAGCGCGCGCATGAGCAGGCCTATGACATTCTGCGCAATAACCGCTACTACCTGGACAAGCTGGCCGAGGCCCTGCTGGAGAAGGAAACCCTGCGCCGCCCTGACCTGGAGCGCATCTTCGACGGTATCGAGCCGCGCGAGGCCTTCGACGTCTTCCCAGGTGAAGACGACCGCTTCCCGCGCCAGATTGGCTACGCCCCAGTGAAGACCCCGGTCGAGCTGGCGAAGGAGCGCGGCGAGGAGCTGCCTAAGCGCATGACGCTTCTCGACGCCTCCCGGGCCGCCCGTGAGCGCCGCCTCGCCGGCGAAGAGCCGAAGGGTGAGGTGGGCTTCAACTTTGGTCAGCACGCCGGCGATTACGTCGACCCGGACACCGCCCGCGAGTTGGGCAGCGGACCCGCTAAGGAATCCGCGGACTCTACGCCGGCCCAGTCGGTCCAGCCGACCCAGCAGTCCCGCGACGGCCAGTCTGCTGAGTCTTCCGAGCCTGCGGCCCGTCCGGCCGCACGCCCCGCTACCGGTGGTGGAAAGCACCACAAGCCGGATGCCGGCGCGAATGCCGATGCCGAGACCAGCCAGTGGTTTACCCCCGGTTGGGACGAAAAGGATCGCCGCAAGAACCCCTATGCGCGCGAGGACGACAAGCAAGAAGATAACTAATGCCTGATAATCACATTCCCGCTCGCGCCGCCTTTGACCAAGACCGGGCGGAGGCAGCGGTGCGTGAGCTGCTCCTCGCGGTAGGGGAGGACCCTGACCGCGAGGGCTTGCGCGAAACCCCTGCCCGCGTGGCCCGTGCCTACCGCGAGGTCTTCGCCGGACTGCACGAGGACCCGACCGAGGTCCTGCACAAGACCTTCGCCGAGGACCACCAAGAACTGGTTCTGGTGCGCGATATCCCCATTTATTCCACCTGCGAGCACCACTTGGTGCCGTTTTACGGCGTGGCGCATATTGGCTACATCCCGGGCAAAGACGGCCACGTCACCGGTTTGAGCAAGCTCGCCCGCCTGACAGATATGTACGCTAAGCGCCCCCAGGTCCAAGAGCGCCTCACCCAGCAGGTAGCGGACGCCTTGGTGGAGGTCCTCGGTGCGCAGTCCGTCATCGTGGTCATTGAGTGCGAGCACTTGTGCATGGCCATGCGCGGCATCCGCAAGCCGGGGGCGACGACGACCACCTCCGCGGTGCGCGGCGGCTTCAAAAATAATGCCGCCTCCCGCGCCGAGGTGCTCAGCCTGATTCGCAGCTAAGTCCCCCGGTTACCACGAAAGCGAGAAGGAGCACGCCATGCAGCAGGCAACCTCGGTATCGGATCTGACCATTGCCCAACGCACGCTGGTGATGGGCATTGTCAACGCCACGGAGGATTCCTTCTCCGATGGCGGTAAGTGGTTGGACGTCGATGCCGCCATTAACCACGCCCGCGAACTCGTGGCGCAGGGCGCGGACATGATTGACGTCGGTGGTGAATCCACCCGGCCGGGTGCGGTGCGGGTAGAAGCGGACGTCGAAAAGCGCCGCGTGGTTCCCGTCATTAAGGCGCTGAGCGAGCTGGGCATCCGCACTTCCGTGGATACGATGCGCGCCTCGGTGGCCCGCGCGGCGGCAGCGGCCGGTGTGGACATGATTAATGACGTCTCCGGTGGCCTGGCTGATCCGGAGATGTATCGCGCGATGGCCGAGGCCGGCGTGCCCGTGTGTCTGATGCACTGGCGCACGCTGCAGGAAGGTGCCTTTGGATCCGCGGCTGGTAGTGCCGACCACGGCGGCGATGTGGTGCGCGATGTGCATGAGACCCTCGAGCGCCTGGCGAATAACGCGCTGGAGGCCGGCGTGCGCCGCGATAATATCGTGCTCGATCCGGGCTTAGGCTTCGCCAAAACCCCGCAGGATAATTGGGCGCTGCTCAAGGCTCTGCCGGAGTTCCTCGACGCCGAATTCCCGGTGCTGGTGGGAGCCTCCCGCAAGCGCTTCCTCGCCGCCATCCGGGAGGACCGCGGCGTGGAGTCCAGCCCGCTGCTGGCCGATCCCGCGACTGCGGCCGTGACCGCCATTTCCGCCCAGATGGGCGCGTGGGGTGTGCGCGTGCACGAGGTCGCCGTCTCCCGCGATGCCGTCGATGTTGCGGCTGCGTGGAATGCCGGTACCGGCTACGCGGGCGGCGCTAGGGCAACCGGCAGCTATAGCAATGGCGCTGATAGCAACGGCACCATGAAGTCTACCGCTCTTCCGCGCAACCCTAAGGAGTAAAACATGGCAGACCGCATCGAGCTCACCGGCCTAGAATGCTTTGGCTACCACGGTGTCTTTGAGGAAGAAAAGCGCACCGGCCAGCCCTTCATCGTGGATATCACCTGCTGGTCCGAGTTTGCCGAGGCCGCCGCCACCGATGATCTGACCAAGACCATCAATTACGCCGAGCTTGCCGACGTCGCCGCCAAAATCATCGAAGGCCCCGCCCGCGACCTCATCGAGACCGTCGCCAGCGAGGTGGCCGATACCATCATGGAGAACTTCGAAGGCCTGCATGCCGTGGAGGTCACCCTGCACAAACCGCAGGCGCCGATTCCGCGCACTTTTGCCGACGTCGCCGTGGTCGCCCGCCGCTCCCGCAAGCACGCGAGGACCCTCTAATGCGTGCGGTGCTGTCTATCGGCTCCAATATGGATGACCGCGTGGAGCTTTTGCGCACGGTATTCGACGAGTTCGCCGGCGAGATCGTCGCCGCCTCGCCCGTCTATGCCACCCCTCCGTGGGGCGTGACGGACCAAGACGAATTCCTCAACGCGGTGCTCATCGTGGACGTCGACGAGACTCCGAAGGAACTCCTGCGCCGCGGGCAGAAGCTTGAAGAGGCCGCCGAGCGCGTCCGCGTGCGTCACTGGGGACCGCGCACGCTGGATGTAGACATCATTGATATCGAGGGCTATACCTCCGATGACCCAGAGCTTATTGTCCCGCATCCTTATGCCCACGAGCGTGCCTTCGTGCTGATTCCGTGGTTGGCGGCCGATGCTGGTGCTAGGTTGAGTGGGGAGGGCGTCGCCAAGCGGGTAGCATCACTCGACCCGAAAGAGCGCGCCGAGATTCGCCGGCTGGGCATGATGGAGGAGCTATGACACGGACCTCGCTGGGTGCCCTCATCGGCACCGGGGTCTTTTTCGCCGCCGCGGCGGCCATCCTCACCACGCGCTTTTATGGCTCCATGCTGCAAATCCCGGTAACGGTCTCGGCCACGCTGTGGCTTATGGCCGTTGTCTGTGTGGCGCTGACCTGGAAGGTGGACCAAGCCACCGAGGACGAGCATGGCATTGGCCTAGATAATTCGCAGCTTAACCCCATGACCATCACGCAATTCATGCTGGTAGGAAAGGCCTCGGCATGGACGGGTTCCATCGTGGGTGGCATTTATGCCGGCATTGCCGTCTACGTCATCCCCAACGCCGGTACGCTCGCGGCAGCGTCCGATGACCTCGTGGGTGTCATTGCCTCCGCGCTTGGTGGCCTCGCGATGGCCGCCGCTGGCCTGCGGCTAGAACGACACTGCGAGACCCCGCCCCCACCAGATGGGGTTCAAACGGTACATTAGTGAGCATGACTGAGCCGCGCTCTTCTTCTAGCAATACTTCCGCCAAGACGACCAAGCCGGACTTGGGCCAGATCGGCCTTATCGTCCTCGTGGTGCTGGCCGTGGTGGCCAGCATCGTCATGCTGATTTCCGGCTCTGCCGCCGCGCTCAAGATCGCCCTCATTGCAGCACTGTGGGCTGCCGTGCTTGGCTTCTTCCTGGTCATGCGCTACCGCCGCCAGGCCGAGGAGTCCGTGACCAAGCTGGAGCTGCAGGAGCGCGCTCACCGCGCCGAGCTTAAGCAGGTCCGCGCAGCCGATGGCCAGCCGCTGCCAGACCAGGAGCTGCTGGATGAGATCCGCACCGAGCTGGCTGCCATCCGCAAGCAGATTGAGGATCTTTCCGGCCAGGACTTTACCTATGAACCGGCCGCCCTGCACGCCGAGGCGCGCCGCATCATGCAGCTCGAGGCCCAGACCGCGGCTGCTGCTCGCCCTGGCTCTGAGGAAGGCAATGTGGACTTCACCCAGTCCTCTTCCGGCGCCCCGTCCGCCGATGCCATCGCCGGCCGATTGGGCAATCAGCCGTCCGCGGCGCACACCGAGGCCAACCCGCTCAATGACATCATCAGCGAAAAGACCCGTGCGCAGCGCACCTCCGGTAAGACTTCTGGTGCCTCCACCTTCAATACTGGTGGCTTCCAAGCCGTGCGCTGGGATACCGGCGGCGATGATTCCCTGAAGAATGCCCGCACGTCCGCGGCCAGCGAGCACCACGGCAGCCACCGCAAGCCAGAGGCCGCCACCAAGGCCAATGATGAGACCCAGGACATTCCGCAGCAGGCGGCTCCGCAGCGCGACGAGCGCGCGGAGTATCCAGGCTCGGGTCAACATGTGGCTCCGGAATCGGCCGAACCAGTACGCCAGAAGGCAGCCCGCCCGCATCACCGTGCGGCTGAACCTCAGCCAGAGGAGCAGACACGCGGACGCCGTCGCAGCGACGATAGGCGCGAAGGCGCGGTATCCGTGGCCGAGCTGCTGGCCCAGGCGAAGAAGAAGGATAAATAAATGCGCCCGCCACGCATGCGGGTAGCCCTTTTTGGCCGGAGCCTGGCCGGTTTTACCTTGGCCAATGCCATGGAACGCGCCGGCCATGAGGTGCAGATGCTCTCGGACCCGGCCGAACTTGCCTCTTTTGAGGCCCTCATCATCGCCGTGGGCGATGCCCGCTTAGAAGCTACCGTGGAACTTCTTGAACCCCACGTCCACCACGGGCTTATCGTGTTCCACACCTGCCTCTCGCGCGGTGTCCAAGTGCTAGATCCGCTAGAAACGCGCGGGTGTGTCGTTGCGGCACTCGCCCCATTTGCACTCATGCGCTGGGCCGTGACCACCCTGGACGAGTTGGGCGAGACCGTAGTGGAGCTCAATATCACCGAGTTCCGCGGCGAAGCCGTCGCGCTTTCCGATGCCGAACGTCTTCCCTTTGCCGCCCGCGCCTACTACGCCGAGATGCTGCGTCGCTTGCACATCTCTGCGGCGGTCGATGCTCGTTTCTTCCCCTCTGCAGAGGAAAAGCCCATGGTAGGTGAGGACATGGACACCGAAGAAATCATCGCCGCTTATCGCGGTGTTACCGACCCCGGCCTGCGCCGCAGCTATGTGGAGGTTGCCCGTCGCCTAGGTGAGGTATACGGCCGCGAGGAACTGGAAATGTGGGCCCTACAAGAGGAGAGCCGATGAGCCTAGAGCTGGGAAACGCCACCGTCATCAGTGAGATTGAGCGCATCCGCATGGTTGGCAGCGCCTTTCATAAGACTGGCCGTCCGGTGGCCTTCGTACCGCTGACCAACGGCGTGCACGCCGGCCATATCGCGTTGGTCCGCGCGGCCAAGCACATTCGCGGCGCGGTTACCGTCGTGGCCCTGCAGTCCCCGCACGAGGAGGATCTTGAGCTCCTGCGCGCCGAGGGCGTGGACATCGTCTGGGATTACTCGCCAGAAACTTTGTGGCCGCACGGCCGCCGTATCGCCGTGGCTCCGGCCGACGCCGCGACCGCCCTCGAGCCGGACCTCAGCGAGGATCTCTCGCTGTACCTTGCGCTCATTCTGACGCTTTCGCCTACCGACGTCCTCCTCGGCGAAAAGGACTACGAGCTCCTCCTCGCCATCCACCACGCGGTTCAGGACTTCCACCTGGGTGTCCGCGTGCAGGGCGTGCCCGCCGTACGCATGCCCGATGGTGTGGTGATGAGCCTGCGCAATACTAATGTCCCGGCCGGATCCCGTGACCAAGCTGCGGCCCTTTCCGCCGCGCTGACCGCCGGCGCGCATGCCGCCGAAGCCGGTGCGGAGAAGGTCCGCGAGGTTGCCGCGGAAGTCCTACGCGCAGCAGGCGTTGAACCCGATTACCTCGAGGTGCGCGGCCGCGACCTCGGCACGCCTCCCGAGGAGGGTGATGCCCGCTTGCTCGTCGCCGCGACAATCGGCGGCGTCCGCCTCATCGATAATGTGGGCCTGCCGCTGGGAATCGGTTTTAATAATATTGAAGAGCACGAAGCCAAGGCCGAGCTCGAGCGCGAGCAACAACGCGCACAGGGTACCGCTTCCCAGCATCCTTCGGAGGACTAATGACCGATATTCAGATCCGCGACCTCGACCCGCGCGATGAGCCCAAGGCTATTTCTTTTGCCATCGAGGGCATGCACCTGCACTGGTTTGTGAAGAACCCGCGCTTTGAGCGCGCCTATGGCCGCTACTTTTGGGATTTAGAGCGCGCCAAGGCCACCGATATCCTGGCCGCCTACGATGGCGATCGCTTCCTCGGCGTGCTTTTAGCTTCCATGAAAGGTAAGCCCGCGTTGCCGTATCCGTGGTGGCGCAAGGCCTATGTCCGCGCGGTGGAAATCTTTAATAACCTGCGCCCGGGCGGGCACCGCGATGATTACGATGCCGCCAATCAGGACATGCTGCTCAAGTACTTGGGTAAGCACCCTATTGATGGCGAAATCGGCTTCCTCGTCGCAGACCCCAATTCCGGCGTGAGCGGCGTGGGTACGGCGCTGCTCGAGGCCTTCGAAGCCCGTCACGAGGGAAAGAATGTCTACTTGTTTACCGATGATGGCTGTACTTATCAGTTCTATGACAGCCGCGGTTTTACTCAGGTGGGCGAGCGCACTATCGCGGTCAATGAAGACCGCGACTTGGAGTGCATGCTCTATGTGCGCCGCCTTGGCACGCCGCAGGCTTAACGCGCCAACGCTCCCATCGGATCCCAGGCCGGCAGGGTAGTCACGGACTCGGACTGCAACGCCGCTTGGTATTGTTCCGGCAGGCGGGAGGGGTGCACGGCGATTTCGAAGACGAACTCGTCGAACCAGTCATCGGCCATGGTCCAAAAGCCCTTATCGGCCTTCTTCGGGCCCCAGGAATTCTCCACGCGCCAGCGATTGACGGTGCCGTCGTCTGCGATATCGGCGCCGGTAAAGACCATCGCGTGGGTCATGAGGGACTCGTGCAGGCGCAAACGCTGCGCCTTGTCCAGATCCATCTCCACGCCGTAAAAGGCCTCATAATCGTGCAGGTGCTTGGCCCACACGCCGTGCTCATCATCGGATTGCTGGTCGGTATCGCAGCCGAACCAGACGGGCTGACCGTCCTCGATGGAGGCACGCGCGGCATCGCGCAGCACGTCCACAGGCGCGTTCAAATAGGTCACGCGCTTTCCGGCCACGTTGCCCAGGTACTCCACGGTGTAGAGCTCGCCGTAGGCATTGCGCGGGTCGTTGACCACGCACACGTACTCGCCTAGGTCCGCCGGCAGGTATTCCCGGGCAAACTCCTGTGGGGTATAGGTGCCAGCGCGGTGGAACTCATTGTCCTTATCGCGGTACTGCCACACAAAGTCCTCGGGTGGCAGGCCAAGGTTGGCGGTGAGGATACGGTAGACGTCGGCAAGCGCCTGTTCATGCGCGCCCTCTTCGCCGCTGCGGATGCGGTGGGCGGCGCGGCGCAGCACGGTTTGCAGATTGCGGTTAAGCATTGCCGTGGCTTCCGAGGAGGCGGTCTCCGGCATGGCGTATTGCGGCACCACGCCGTACTTTTCCACTAGGGCGACGAACATGGACCATTGGCCGCCGTCATCGATGGGATCATCCATGAGCTTGGCAACGGTGCGGTCCGTAATCTCGCGGTCCTTGAGCTCAGCCATGGCGGTAAGGAACCAATTGGCCTTTTCCAGCTTGTCAAAGAAATAAATATAGGTCTGGGAGAGCTCAAAATCTTTGAGGTTGGCCTTGTCCATCAGGCCGCCGCGCAGGGAATTGAGGCCGGCAAAAATCCAACAGCGGCCAGAGGCCTTCTGGTCGGCCACGCCCCAGGAATCTAGCTTATGGCTGGTTACCGGTGTGAGGCTGCGTAATTGCTCGTGGTCGAGGCTGAGCTTGTCGACGCCCTCCTGGGACACCCCATTGCGTACCAGGCGCAGCGTGGCATCGCTGGTGAGCTCGGTATTGGCGGCATGAACCTCGTTCGGGTTAATCTCTGTCATTTTTCGATTCTCCTTAGTTCATCCGGTCCCAGAGGGGAAGCTCAATTGGTTCGGTGGCAAGAGCCTGGGCCAGTTCGTCGCTCAGGTGCTCCTTGCGGACGGCGATGTGGAAGACGTTTTGGTCAAACCAGGCATCGGCCATTGTGGCAAAGCCCTTACCGGGCACATCCTCGCCATCATCCTTGCGCGGCGGCTTAGAGCCCCAGGAGTTCTCCACGCGCCAGGCGCGGTCACCATCGACGCCGGTGAGCACCATCGCGTGAGTGGGCGCGGTCTCGCCGGAGGTAAAACGCTCCTCCTTGCTCATGGAGGAATCGATGCCGTAGAGGCCATCGGTATTCACCAATCCCTCGTCCCATACGCCGTTGAGGAAGGAGAACTGGCGGTTGACATCGCAGCTAAACCACACCGGCTCGCCGGCAGCCAGGCTGCGCTTGGCAGTTTCCTTCAGCTCGTCCGCGCTGACGTTGAGGTACTCCTGCGGTGCGCCGCCCAACACATTGGTCTCCTCGGCGCTGCTGAACACGCGATGCTTGGGGTTGGTGGAGCGGGGGTCATCGGCCAGCACCACGTACTCGTCCAGGTGCGGCAGGTACTTATCCGCAAACTCGCGCGGGGTGGAGTGCAGGCGCACGAATTGCTCGTCCTTGGTGCGATACGCCCAGGTAAATTCCTGCGGCGGGGTGCCCAGGTGGATGGCCAGGATGCGGTGGATATCCTTGCGCGCCTGGGCGAGGATGTCTTCGCGCGGGCCGTCCTGTGCGGCGGCGCGGCGCACCACGGTGGCCAGGTCGCGGTTCATTTCGGCGGTATTTCCAGACGAGCGCACCTCCGGCATGGCCTCGGCAGGAACGGCGCCGTACTTGGCTACCAGGTTGCTAAAGAAGCACCACCAGCCGCCATCGGCCCCCGCGTGGTCCAGCACCGCGGCGACGGTGCGCTCGTCCCAGCCGGCGTCCTTCTTGTCCAGCAGCTGGTTGAGAACCAGATTGGCGCGCTCCAGCTTGTCAAAATACTGCAGGTAGGTGAAGGAAAACTCGAAGTTATCTACGTTGAGTTCCTTGGCTGCGCGGTGACGGAAGACGTTCAACGCCGCGAACATCCAGCAGCGGCCCGAGCGCTTTTGGTCCGATACGCCCAAGCTATCCAGCTTGACCTCGGTGGTGGGGTAGAGCGCCGTAATACGGTCGCGGTCTAGGGCCGCCTTGGCTGCCCCGACGTTGGTAATGGCGTTGCGCGCGATGCGCAGCCGGGAATCGGCCGCGGCCTCCTCGCGCAAGTGGGATAGATATTCGTTGGTGAGCAAAGTCATAGTTTCGGTTTTAGCAGACCCGAGCCCACAGCGGCGCGGGCGGGTGGAGCTAGAGATGGGCCGCCAGCTTGCCGACGGCCCCCGGAGTCCCCACTTCCTCCGGCAACCACGGAACCTCGCGCACCGGGGTATCGGGCAGCTGGGCGCGTAGGAGTGCGAGTGCCTCATCCTCGGCGGCGCGCCGGGCGGCTAAGAACTCGCCTTGGTCGGCCGGGGTGCGCCGGTTAACCAGCATGGATCCCACCCGCACACCGTTGCTCGTGAGGTCCGCATGAAACTCGGCAGATTCCAGCACGGGCAGGCGCTCGGCGGTGAGCACGATGTGGAACACGGTGCGTGGGGAGGTAAGAGCGGTGCGCAGCTGGGCAAAGCGCTCGCGGCGCTGGAAAAGCGTGGCGCGAATCTCCTGATTGCGCCGGTCCACCGGGTCATTATCCGCGCCGCTGACGTTAGACATCCCGCGCACCAGCGAGCCGAATTTATCGGATTTCTCGCGCCGGGAGAGCAATCCATCGGTATAGGCGGCCATGATCTCCGGCAAGGCCATCAGCCGCGAGGTATGCCCTGAGGGTGCGGTATCGAAGATGAGGTAGTCGAAGTCCGACTCCTCCACGACCAGCGCCGCTATGCGCTCCAATAGCGCCGCCTCCTGTGTGCCGGGCGATTGCCGGGCTAGGTCGAGGTGCTTTTTCACCTCGCCATGGAGGTGTTCGGGCATAAAGCGGCGCATCGAGTTCCCTACTTGCGCTAGGTGTTGCTCGGTCGCGCGCGCAGGGTCGATCTCGATGGCAGACAGGGTAGGGGTGAGGTCTACGGGGGCGTCGCCAAGCGAGGCGCCAAAAATATGCCCCAGGTTATGCGCCGGGTCCGTGGACACCAGGCAGACGCGGTGATTGCGGGACAGGCGCAGCGCGGTGGCGGTGGCCAGGGTGGTTTTACCCACCCCGCCCTTGCCTCCAAAGAACATGATGGGTGCGGTCTCTAACAACATTGAATATTCTCCAGCGGGGATTTATCCATTCCCATGCGGGTATGCCAGGCGTGGAAATCCTCATAGACCAACGGCAAAAGCTCCAGGGTGTAGTAGCTGGCGGGGTTGGGGATGCCGAGCGCCTCCGAGGCGACCAGCATCAGGAAGAGATCATCTTCTTGCTGCTGGGCCTTGGCAAAGCTGGCACGATACGGGGCCTGGTAGTACTCATTGAGCCCGGCCGCAAGTGCCTTAAGCTTGTCGAGCATGCTCGGGCAGTGGGGCGTCAAGGTCATCATCGGTCCACTCCAGCGGGGTCTCCTTGCGGGCGCGGGAGATGGCGCCGACGGCTTCCACAATGACCCAGATGGCGGCGACCACGATGATGACGTCCATGCAGAATAGCAGCCAGTTCTGGCTGGTAAAGAGGGACTTCAGCTGGAGCAGTGCGGCCCACAGTGACATGGCGGTAACGAAGATGAGCGGTATGACCACCGGCCACGTCGGCCGGCGCAGGTGGGTCAGGATGACCACCACGATGGCCAAGGAAAGGCCCGCCATGAGCTGGTTGGTGGTGCCGAATAGCGGCCAGATGGTCATGCCGCCGGATCCATCTGCGCCGGCGGAGAAGGTCAGGCCGAAGGCCAAGCCCACCGCGATCACGGTGGCGGCCAATGCCTTGATGCGCACACCCATGATCTCGCCAATTTCTTGCACCACTAGGCGCTGCAGGCGCACGCCCGAGTCCATGGTGGTGGCGGCGAAGAGGACGGCCATGGTGGCCAAGATGGTGCCGGAGAGGGACGTGGGAATCCCCATGCCCTCATTCATGAGTGCGCCGCCGCCTTGCACGAAGGCCTCCACGCCGCCGGCATTCCACTCGGAGTAGATTTCTTCCCACTGCTGCACGGACTTAAAGCCTGCGGTGGTGGCGATGATGGTGCCCAGCGCGAGCAAGCCCTCGCCTACGGCGCCGAAGTACCCCACAAAGCGCACGTCAGTTTCCTTATCCATCTGCTTGGACGAGGTGCCGGAGGCCACCACGCCGTGGAAGCCGGAAATAGCGCCGCAGGCGATGGTGACAAAGAGTAGCGGGAAGATGCCCGGGGTGCCGTCTGGCACGTTGTCGCGCAGCGCCGGTGCGGCCAGCGAAGGGCGGGTTATGAGGAAGGAGCCGTACAAGATGGCCAGGCCCACAAAGAGCTGGAGGCCGTTGATGTAGTCGCGCGGCTGCAGCAACACCCATACCGGCAGCATCGAAGCGATGAAGGCGTAGATAAATAACAAGATGATCCACACGCCGTTGGCGGGGATGCCCAGGACCGTATCTGGCAGGACCACAGGCACGCGGTCACCGATGATCATCAACGCGTAGAGCGCGACAACGCCCACGATGGAGACCAGCGGCAGGTTCCAATTCAGGCGGTAGATGGCCTGGCCGATAAGCAGCGCGACGACGATGGCGCCCCACGTGGGGATTACGGCCGTAGGGGTGGAGACCAGCAGGTTCGAAATGACCACGGCGAAGGCCGCATTCACCATCAACAGCAGCAGGAAGATGACGATGAGGAAGAGATTGCGCCCGCGCTTGCCAATGTAGCGCCCAGACAAAGTGCCGATGGACTGCCCCTTGTGGCGCTGCGACGCCCACAGCGCACCTAAATCGTGCATGCCGGCAAAGAAGATGGTGCCGAGGGTGACCCAGAGAAACGCCGGGACCCAGCCCCAGATGACGGCTACGGCCGGACCAATGATGGGCGCGGCGCCCGCCACGGAAGTGAAGTGGTGGCCCCACAGAACGTATTTATTGGTGGGCACGTAGTCCACGCCGTCTTCCATGGTGTGGGCCGGGGTGGAGTAGTTCGGGGATAGCCGGAAAATACTCTTTCCTAGGAGCTTGGAATAGAGCAGATAGCCGGCGCCCATCATCGCGATGCCGATGATGGCGAGGACAAGAGAGTTCATGGTGTGCGTCTCCTCATGGGCGGTCAGGTGGCGTGTCTCACACGTGCGGTTAGTATGCCACAACTCACATAGGTAGTAGCCCGTGGGGGAGACCGGTGGGTGGATTTATATTTTGAAGGCGTTTGGGGCGCAGTGCTCCATGTGGCCGGCAGGGAAAACAACAGCGCGGCCCCAGTTCCAGTGGAGGAACGTGGGCCGCGCGGTGGGTGCTTAAACCAGGTGGTGGTTACTTCTTATCGACGCCGATGTTGCCGTCCTTCTTCCACACCACAACCACTGCCGGGCGAGGAGTAGACTTGCCACCCTCTGGCCAGTGGGAGGTCTGCTTTTCAAAGGTGGCGTCATCGGTCTCGCCTGGGTGCTGAACGTTGACCATCACGCGCTCATCGGTGACGATGGGGCCACAGGTCTCGGCGCCTGCCGGGACCGTCAGGAAGCACTTGAGCTCACCGCGGGTATCGCCCTCAGTGGTCACGGCGTAGAGGCCATCGTTGGACTCAAGGGCGTTGCCGTCGGTGGAGATCCACAGGTTGCCGTGGCTGTCGAAGGCCAGGTTATCCGGGCAGGAAATCGGGGAGACCTTCTCCTTGTCAAAGCCACCAAAGTAGGTATTTGCTTCCTTCGGATCACCACAGACCAGGAAGAGGTTCCAGGTGAACTTCTCGCCAGCGTGGTCATCTTCAATCTCCATGACCAGGCCGTTCTTGTTCTCCTTGATAGGAGCCCACTCCATCGGCTCTTCCTTGTTCTTCTTGGCATTCTCGCCGGTAGCGCCGCGGTAGGAGTTATTGGTCAGGGCCACGTAGACCTTCTCGGAGTCTGGGTGAACCTGCATGTCCTCCGGGCGGTCCATCTTGGTGGCGCCCACCTTATCGGCGGCCTCACGGGTGTAGACGGCAACCTCTTCGGCAGACATGCCATCAACGTGGGACTCGAACTTGTTGTTCTCCGTATCGGAGGTCAGCAGCTTGATCCATTCGCCCTTGCCGTCAAAGGCGCCATCCTCTGGCAGCACGCCGGAGCCGTCAATCTCGTCCTCTGGGGAGTTGCCCTCTACCTTGGCCACGTACAGGGTGCCGTGGTCCAAGATGGTGAGGTTGTGCTCGATGTCGCCTTCTTTGTGCTTCTTGGTAGAGATGAACTTGTAGATGTACTCGAAGCGGGAGTCATCGCCGGAGTAGCACACGACGGTGCCATCGGATGCGATGTGGATGTTGCCTGCCTCATGCTTGAAGCGTCCCAGCGCGGTGTGCTTGATCGGGGTGGACTTCGGGTCCAGTGGGTTGATTTCTACGATCCAGCCGAAGCGGTTGGGCTCATTCGGCTCCTTGGAGACGTCGAAGCGCTTATCAAAGCGCTCCCACTTGCGCTGGGATTCGCCATCTTCCATGCCGAAGCGCTCGAGGGATTCCTGCGCCTTCTTGTCATCCAGGTTGGCGTGAGCGAAGTACTGGTCAAAATTCTCCTCGCCGGAGAGCATGGTGTTCCACGGGGTGATGCCGCCGGAGCAGTTATTCAGGGTGCCCTTGACCTTCTTGCCGGTCTTATCTGCGGAGGTCTTGACGTAATCGGAGCCGGCCGCTGGGCCAACCAGGGTGAACTCGGTCGTGGCGGTAATGCGGCGGTTGAGCGGGCCGAACTCGCGCTTGAGTTCACCGGTATCGCCTACCTTGGACACCTCCACGATGGAGTGGCCGTGGCCAGCCCAGCCGATCTTGGCCTGCTCCTCGGTGGGGTTATCCGCATCGTAGTTGGGGAACATCTGCGGCTCGGTGGTGTACTCGTGGGAGCAGACGTAGATAAGGCGGTTGTCATCGTCCGGGTGCTCGATAAGGCCAGCGAAGTCATTGTTGAAGCCGAATTGCTTCTCGGCTGCCTCGGCGGTCTGGTTCTTGTCATCGAATTCCGGCGCGTCCTCAAACAGTGGATCGCCCCAGGCAATGAGGACGGACTGCTCGTAGCCATCCGGGATGACCACTTCGTCCTTCTCGTTCGGCTGTACTGGGTCGAACTTCATGCCCTCTGCGGAGGTGAGCTCAACGTTCGCCTCAGAGGTCTTGCCACCCTTTCCTTCGGAGGAAGAAGCCTCGTTGGACGCATCATCCGGGTTGGAGCAGGCCGCCAGAGCAGCGCCGCCGCCAACGGTTACGACAGACAGGCTGCCCGCACGCAGCGCGGTACGGCGGGAGAACTGGTCAGCAAAGTACGGGTTATTGGACTTGTTCTCGCACTCGCCAAAGCAGGCATTACCGCACTTGTAGGTGCAGGTCAGGCTGGAACGAGAGGATGCAAAGAGGCTAGAGAGAAGGTTGCGGCCTTTAAGCGCCATTATTACTGCTCCAAAAAGGGTTGAAAATATTGTTTAGACACGGGGACAGCCATTTATATAAGGGGATCTCAGTAACTGTGCGTTGGCGCTGAGGTGACGGTGAAGTGAATTCTGCGTAAATCTTTTCTGGGGTGAAGGTGGCGTGGGCTAAATCGCGTGCTGCGGTGGGGATCGACTACCCTAGGCTAACGTGAGCGAGCAGAAGAATAATGAAGTAAACGATGTCCCTGAGCAGCTGCGCATCCGCCGCGAGAAGCGCGATCGCCTGCTGGAATCCGGCGTAGAGGCCTACCCGGTCACCGTTGAGCGCACCATCTCTTTGAAGGATTTGCGCCACGATTTTCGTGTAGTGGCCGAGGGCGAAGAGCCGGGCGCCGAAGAAGGCGTGACCTACCTGGCCCCAGGCGAGGAAACCGAGGTAACCCACGCCATTGCCGGCCGCCTTATCTTTATGCGCAATACCGGCAAGTTGTGCTTTGCCACCCTGCAAGATGGCGACGGCACCCAGGTGCAGGCCATGCTTTCTTTGGCTGAGGTAGGCAAGGAGCGCCTCGACGCTTGGAAGTCCGATGTTGACTTGGGCGATTTCATCTCCGTGCGCGGCCGCGTAATTTCCTCCCGCCGCGGCGAGCTGTCCATCATGGTCTCCGAGTGGACCATGGCCGCTAAGTCCCTGCGCCCGCTGCCGGTGTCCTTCGCCGATATGGCAGAAGATACCCGTGTGCGCCAGCGCTATAACGACCTCATTATCCGCGAAGAGGCCCGCAAGAACGCCATGATCCGCGTGAAGGTCATGCGCGCGCTGCGCAACTACCTGGAAAGCCAGGACTTCGTTGAAATCGAGACCCCGATGCTGCAGACCCTGCACGGTGGCGCGGCCGCTCGCCCGTTTATCACCCACTCCAATGCGCTGGATATTGACCTCTATCTGCGCATTGCGCCGGAGCTGTACTTGAAGCGTGCCGTCGTCGGCGGCATTGACCGCGTCTTCGAAATCAACCGAAACTTCCGCAACGAGGGCGTGGACCGTTCTCACTCGCCGGAGTTCGCCATGCTCGAGACCTACGCTGCATGGGGAGACTACGACGATTGCGCCCGCATGACGCGCGAGTCCATCCAGGCCGTAGCCCGCGACGTCTTTGGCTCTACCACCGTCACGCTGGCGGATGGCACCGAGTTCGACTTCGGCGGCGAAGAGTGGCCCGAAATCGAGATGTACCCTTCCCTCAATGAGGCCCTGCAGCGCAAGTTCCCGGGCCAGCCGGAGGTCACCATCGATACCGACGTCGAGACGCTCAAGGGCATTGCAGACGTCATCGGCCTTGACGTCCCCAAGGATGGCGGCTGGGGCCACGGCAAGCTAGTGGAGGAAATCTGGGAGATCCTGTGCGAGGACCAGCTGGAAGGCCCCATCTTTGTCAAGAACTTCCCGGTTGAGACCTCCCCACTGACCCGTCAGCACCGTTCCAAGCCGGGCGTGACCGAGAAGTGGGATCTCTACGTCCGCGGCTTTGAGCTGGCAACCGGCTACTCCGAGCTGGTGGACCCGGTTATCCAGCGCGAGCGCTTTGAGGATCAGGCCCGCCTGGCCGCCGGTGGCGATGACGAGGCAATGGTGCTGGACGAGGACTTCCTTGCTGCAATGGAGCAGGGCATGCCGCCTACGGCCGGCACCGGCATGGGCATGGACCGCCTGCTGATGGCCCTGACCGGCCTGGGCATCCGTGAAACCGTGCTCTTCCCACTGGTTAAACCAGAGCAGAAGTAGCCACTCAGCGGCCAATCGCTAGCCGTCAGCCCCTGAGGCTGGCGGCTTTTGCCGTGCCTGGGCTAGTGCGAAAGCGGCCCGGCGGATTTATCACCACGCAGGCGCTTAATAATGTTCTCGGCCGAAATCAGACACATCGGCACGCCCACGCCCGGCACGGTGGTGGCACCCGCGTAGTAGAGGCCGCCGACCTTGCGCGAGGCGTTGCGCCCGCGCAAGAACGCCGATTGTCGCAGCGTGTGCGCGGGCCCGATAGAACCGGCCGACCAAGCATGGTAGCGCTCGGCAAAATCGGCCGGGCCGAGCGTGCGCTTGACGACGACCCTGTCTACCAAATCCGGCACCCCGGCCGTGGCTGCGATGTGGTCGAGGGCGGCGTCGGCAATCGCGGCAACGCGCTCGGATTCCTCTGCGTGGTAGGCATTGCCGAACCCGGGCGCCTCCGCGGCCGGCACTGGCACCAGAATGAAGAGGTTTTCGTAGCCCGCGGGCGCTACGTTCGGGTCGGTGGCCGAGGTCTTGGACACGTAGATGGACTGCGAGGCACCCAACGGCCGGGAAGGCTCCGGACCGGAATAGACGGCGCGGAAATCCGGATCCCAATCCTGGCTAAAAAGCAGCGTATGGTGCGCTAGTTCTGGCAGCTCGCCCTTTACCCCGGCCAAAACGAGCACGGTGCCCAGACCTGGATTGCGCCGGCCCCAGTAGCGCTCCGGGTAGGTGCGCAACTGTGGTGGCAATAATTGGGTCTCGGTGTGGTGCACGTCCGCCGCCGACACCACAATATCGGCGTGGATAGCGCCCTTATTCGTGCGCACGCCCGTGACCTGACGATTGGCGACCTTGATGGAAGTAACCTCCTCGCCCAAGCGGAAGGTGGCGCCGAATTTCTGTGCCTGCCGGTAGATGGCCTGGACCACGGCCGCGAACCCACCCTGCGGGTAGCGAACGCCCTCCACCAGGTCGGTGTGGCTCATCAAAGAATACAGTGCCGGTGCAGCGGCCGGCTCGGAGGACAAAAAGACCGCCGGGTAACTCAAGATTTGGCGCAGGCGGGCATCAGAAAACGTCCGGCCCACATGTTGCTTTAGGTTCGCCGTAAGCAACGCCACCAACTGGGAAAGCCGGCTGCGGATATCGCGGTGCACCAGGTTCAGCGGCGCGGAGAAGGTGGTGTAAAGGAAGTGCTTAAGCGCCATCTCGTAGGTATCGCTGGCCTGCGCTAAGTACTCGCGAACTTTCTCCCCCGCGCCGGGCTCGAGTGACTCGAAAAGCGCGGTGACTTCCTCGATGCCGGAGCGTACATCCACCGGCGTATCGCCATGAAAGACGCGGTAGGCGGGGGAGAGGTCGACCAAGTCCAGCTCCGCCTCGGTGGAGGTGCCGCACAGCGCAAAGAAGTGATCGAATGCCTCGGGCATGAGGTACCACGACGGGCCGGTATCCCAGCGGAAGCCAGCCTCCGCAAAGCTGCCGGCGCGCCCGCCTACCTCATCCAGCGAGTCCACAACGGTGACCTCGTAGCCCTCGCGGCCGAGCAAAGCGGCGGTGGCGAGTCCGGCGATGCCGGCTCCAATGACGACGGCGTGCATGACGTTCTCCTTAGTTTTCGGCCGTGGGCGATGTCTGGCTGCTGTGGCCGCGACGGTGCACCGCGCGGGCCGCGAGCCAAGCCTTGGTGTGGTTCGGAACGGATACCCGCGTAGTGGCAAGCGCCGTAGCTGGAGTGGCGGCAAGGCGATTGGTGAGCTCAGCAAAGATATCCGCCGCCGCGCTCACCCCCACCCGTGCAGAGGCCGGCAGCAAGTCGATGGTGAGCGCGGCGGCGGCGAGCTCTCGGCGGATCTCTGCGATGAGCGCGGACTTGGTGGCCTCATCAATTCGTCCCGATGGGGCCTGCTGAAAATAGGTGCGGCCCAAAGTGGAACTATCCTCGCGCAGGTCACGAAGGAAATTAATCTTCTGAAAGGCTGACCCTAGCGCGCGGGCGCCGCGCTCCATGGCGGCGCGGTCGGTGGGGGAGACGTCCTCCTCGGCCAAGAAAATTTGCAGGCACAATAGCCCAATGACTTCCGCTGAGCCGTAGATATAGTCCTGTAGCTCCGACGGGGAATATTCGCGCTGGGTCAGGTCCGTGCGCATGGAGCTAAAGAAGGCCGCAAGATGTTCCTCGTGGAAGCCGCAGCGGCGAGCGGTAATGGCATAAGCGTGCACAACCGGGTCGGTGTGCAGTCGCTGCTGCGGCGCGGCCAAGATGGTCTGCTCGTAGGCATCCAGCGCGGCGGCGGGTTCGGTGTGGGCTTGGGCTGCGGCGCCGTCGACAAGCTCATCTGCAATGCGCACCACCGCGTACAGGTGGCGGATATCGGCGCGCACCCGCCCGCGCAAAAGCCGCGTGGCCAGGGAGAAACTGGTGGAGTACTGCCCCATAACCTGCGCGGCCGCGCGGGAGGCCGCTTGGTCATAGCGAGTCAACATATCTGTCAACGTAGCACGTGCTGAGCGGAGGGCTTCTAGGGACGCTGGCTTCTTAGCACTCGAACTCTTGACTGTTCGAGTATCCAGGAGGCCGCTTCCGGGGAGATCCAGGAACAAACTTTGTGAAGTGCTGCTGATATGTTGTCCAATTCCTTCTCTTCCATGTCGCGGCAGTCCCTAATGATGGGTTCATGGTGGGCTGCTCTGTTTCGAAAGGTGTAAATGGTTTGTACTTGAGCCTCGAAATCCTTTCGGGAAACCCGTGAGGAAAAGGTGGAGTGAAGGCATGGCCATATCGTCGTCTGATAAGTCGTGGTCAACAGGTATCGCCAGAAATCAAAATTCAATTCTGCGATTACCTTTCCTGTGTTCCGATTCTTATTGAAATTGGTGCGTCTCTGGGCTTTTGTTATTGCTTTCTTGGATTGGGAAGTGAAAGGAATTTTTGGGGAGTCAAACCACTCGGGGCCGTACTTGGCCGAGAGTGCTGTGTCTATGTGGTTCCTCAGAAGTACCTCAGCGTGCTGAATATCTTCTAGGAATGCTTTCGAGACGCGAGTGTTCCATAGATAAAGAGCCGCCGGGTCAGGATGATCGAGAAACCTTTTCATTCTGGGAGCTGAAAACCATTCAATTAGCTGGCGTTGGGTAGCTGATTGAGGCGTCATGGCTCCCATGGTAGTGTTGCATTTGAAAGCCCCAGAGCGATCCCTGCAGGCCATCTGCACATCACTGGGGTTATTGTTTTAGCGGTTCGTGGCGCGTGGCTGCCCCTCGGCAAAGCCGGCGGCGGACTGCACGCCTACGGTGGCGTGCTCGCGGAAGGCGACCAAGGAATCGGCGCCGGCGTAGGTGCACGAGGAACGCACGCCAGAGACAATCCGGTCCACCAGGTGCTCCACACCGCCGTGCTCGGGGTCGAGGTAGATGCGAGAGGTAGAAATGCCCTCTTCGAACATCTCGCGGCGGGCGCGTTCAAAGGCCTCGGTATCGGAATTGCGGCCGCGCACCGCCCGGCGTGAAGCCATACCGAAGGACTCTTTATAAAAGGCGCCGTCGGCATCCTTGTGCAGGTCACCTGGGGATTCAAAGGTGCCGGCGAACCAGGAGCCGATCATGACATTGGAGGCACCCGCGGCAAGTGCGAGGGCGACATCGCGCGGGTCGCGCACGCCGCCGTCGGCCCAAACATGGGCGCCAACCTCGCGGGCGGCTGCAGCACACTCTAGGACGGCCGAGAACTGCGGGCGGCCCACGCCAGTCTGCATGCGGGTGGTGCACATCGCGCCCGGGCCCACACCGACCTTGATAATGTCCGCGCCGGCCGCGGCCAGCTCGCGCACACCCTCGGCCGTGACAATATTGCCGGCGGCAATGGGAAGTCCCAGATCCAGCGCCTTAACCTTGCGCAGCGCGGTGAGCATGCTTTCCTGATGTCCGTGTGCAGTATCGATGACGAGGACGTCAGCACCGGCCTCCGCTAGAGCACGGGCGCGACCTTCCACGTCACCGTTGATGCCCACCGCAGCACCGATGTGTAAGCGGCCTTGCTTGTCGACGCCCGGCCTATACATCTTTGCCCTTACCGCACCCTTCCTCGTGAGGATTCCAGCCAAGGTGCCATCCGGGTTGACCACCGGGGCTAGCTTGCGGGAGGTCTTGCGCAGCTTGGTAAAGGCCTCCTGTGGGTCAATGCCCACCGGCAACGTTACCAAGTCGGTGGTCATCAGCTGGCCAACGGCGGTGAAGTTATCCTGCCCGCGCAGGTCCTTCGGCGTGATGATGCCGATGGGCATGTCCCCCTCGACCACGATGGCGGCACCATGGGCGCGCTTGTGCAAAAGGTTGCTGGTATAGCCCACGGTGTGGTGCGGCTTGACGGTAATTGGGGTGTCATAGACCAAGTCCGCCGCCTTCACAGAGGCGATGGTTTCTGCGGCCGCTTCTAAAGAGAGGTCCTGTGGCAGGATGGTCAGGCCGCCGCGCCGGGCGATGGTCTCGGCCATGCGGCGTCCGGCCACGGCGGTCATATTGGCCACGATGAGCGGGATGGTATTTCCGGTGCCGTCCTCAGTGGTGAGGTCTACCGATTGGCGCGAGCCTACCTCGGAGTGGCTCGGGACCATAAATACGTCCGAGTAGGTCAATTCGTACGGCGGATGGGAATCGTTGAGAAAACGCACTGGGGTGTACCTCGCTTTAGGTTCGGGTGACGCGGTCTCACCGCGCAGATGAAGACATTAAAACTATACTCCTCGACTTTCCCCGCACCCGCGGCCTCAGTATCCTGTCTGGGTGTCTCAGAAACCAGATCCCCACATTTCCGCAGAGGTAAAAATCAACCTCACCATCCTCGTCCTCGGCGCGATGGTGATGATCCTGAACGAGACCGCCCTGTCGGTGGCGCTGCCCACCATCATGGCGGACTTCGGCATCCCCGCGACCTCCGCCCAGTGGCTGCTTACCGGTTTCCTCCTCACCATGGGCGTGGTTATCCCAACCACCGGCTTTCTTATGGATAAGTTCACCACCCGGCAGATCTTCTTGGCCTCGTCGGGCGTTTTTCTTGCCGGTACGGTGTTGGCGGCGCTCGCCCCGGCCTTCGGCGTGCTGCTGGTGGGCCGCGTATTCCAGGCGGCCGGCACCGCCTTGATGATCCCCACCCTGATGACGGTGGCGATGACCCTCGTCCCGCCGCAGCGCCGCGGCAGCGTCATGGGCATTATCTCCGTGGTCATTTCCGTCGCCCCGGCGCTCGGCCCCACCGTAGGTGGCTTCGTGTTGAGCATGTCTAGCTGGCACGTCATTTTCTGGACCATGGTGCCGCTGCTTGGCCTCATCTGCGCCGCCGGCTATTTCCGCCTGGTCAACGTGGGAGATAAGCGCGATACCCCGCTGGACTTCCCGTCCGTCGTCCTGTCCGTCATCGCCTTTGGCGGATTGGTCTACGCCGTATCGTCCCTGGAAAACATGCTGGAGGGCGATGGCCTCGTAGACATCGTCGTTCTCATCGTCGGCCTCGTGGCCTTGGCGCTTTTCACCCGCCGTCAGCTGCGCCTGGCCAAGGACAATCGCGCTCTTTTGGACATGCGCCCGTTTACGGTTCCCAACTTCACCGTGGCGGTACTAGGCATGCTGCTCATGTTTGGGCTATTGCTCGGCGTGGTCAATATCCTGCCCATCTACCTGCAGACCTCTCTGGCGGTAAGCTCGCTGTTCACCGGGCTCGTTGTCATGCCTGGCGGCTTGCTCCAAGGCGGCATCTCGCCGATGGTCGGCCGCCTCTATGACATCCACGGGCCCCGCCCACTCATGATCCCCGGCGCCCTGCTCCTAGCCGCGGGCACGTGGCTGATGACCCTGCTCAACGAGGACAGTGCGGTATGGATGGTCATTGGCATGCATATCCTTTTTGCCCTGGGCATTGCGCTCATGATGACGCCGCTGATGACGACGTCCCTGGCCTCCCTGCCAGACGAGCTCTACTCGCACGGCTCCGCCATCCTCAATACCCTGCAGCAGCTGGCGGGTGCGGCAGGCACTGCCTTCCTGATGACCTTCCTGACCCGTGGCACCAAGTCCGGTGCGGCCCAAGGCATGAACGAGGCAGCCGCGACGGCTCACGGCGCGCACTGGGCCTTCCTTTTTGCCGGCGTGCTTTCGCTGGTGGTCGTTGTGCTGGCCCCGTTCCTCAAGCGCGTACCCTCCGCGGAATAAGCACGAGGACAAATTAAGAGGCGCACAGCGGCAGGTTCAGCCGCTCCTCTTCAGCCTTATCGCCCCACACCAGGAATGCGGACTGGGTGCCTTCCACGGCCATCACGTAGGTCGGAACATCCGCGGTGGTCTCAAAGCTTTGGATGGTGCATTGGTCATTGGAAAGCTCGACCGGTTCGGCGTCGGGAAGCATGGCATCGCGCTCCTCCACGCTGGGGTAGTAGGTCACGATGTAGTTGAACCCATCGCCCACGCAGGAAATCTTGGCCTCCTGGCCAGGCTCCGGCTCGCGCGAGGAGCACTTAGCCCCATCGAAGCCGTCCTGGCCGCTGCGGGAGCCCACCAAGTCCGGATACGCATCCGCGAGGTTTTGCTCCTTATCATTCCAGCTGGGGTAGTACAGGAAGAACCACAGCGCGGCCGCAGCAGCAATCGCGGCCACCGCCAGCACCGTGATGAGCGCAATGAGCCCGCCCTTGCCCTTCTTCTTCGGCGCGGGTGCCAGCGGTTGCTGCGGCTGCGCCATGGGCTGGGCCATCGGTGGCGGCTGTTGCGGCGGAGCAAACTGCTGCTGAGGGCGTGGCTCCGGCTCCTGCACACGGGGAATCTGCGCGGTATCAAACTCGCGCTGCGGGCGCAGGTGCTCCACCACATCCTTGGCGCTCTCTGCCGTGCCAGTGGGCTTATACTCCGGGCACTTCTGGGCGACGAGCTCTTCAAACGCCGCCACCGCATCGCCGTGCTCTTCGCCGGACGGACCGGCCGCAGCCAGCACCGAAACCTGGCGTTGCTTATCGACGCCCACCCGGGCCTCCCTTAGCCCATGCACCGCAAAGTCTGCCCGGCCGCGGGAAATTAGGAAGTCCACTGCACCCGCCAGTGGACCAAAGACGTCGGCGGCCTCCTCGTGGCTGAGATTATTGGGCAGCTCAGAAAGTTGGGTTCCGGAAGTCCCTTCGCGCACGATGAATTCCTGCCCGTCCGCGGTGGTGCCCGTGCCCACCAGCGGCGCGATGGCTGGGTGGTGCAACCCATGCAGTGCCGTGGACTTGTCCACCACTCCGGAAATTTCCGGCGCGAAGATTTCCACGCTCAGCTGCTGGTGCGTGCTTCCATCTTCGACCACAAAGAGGGTAGACGATGGCGCCTCATCCAACACGGCCAATTCGTGCAGGTTGTGCTGGGTGGCAAAGAACTCAGGAAGCTGGGGCACGGTCGCGACGTCCTTAAATAGTGGGGAGGGGCAGGGAACAAAAACGATTCTAGATTACATGCCCATGCCCCTGTTCGCTACCGGCGTACACCCGTGTGAGCTGCGAATATGTCGGATTCTGGCGGTATTGTGGGCATCTGGGAACAAAACCGGAAATTATCGGCGGACTGCCGCGTTAGAGTGGGTATCACATTAGAAGCGAAAGTATAGGGGAATCATGTTCGAGAGGTTTACCGATCGTGCTCGCCGCGTCATCGTTTTGGCGCAGGAAGAAGCACGCATGCTTAACCACAATTACATCGGCACCGAGCACATCCTGCTCGGCCTTATCCATGAGGGCGAAGGCGTAGCCGCCAAGGCGCTGGAATCCATGGGTATCTCCCTGGAGGATGTCCGCCGCGAGGTCGAGGAAATCATCGGCCAGGGCAGCCAGCCGCACACCGGCCACATCCCCTTTACCCCACGCGCCAAGAAGGTCTTGGAGCTTTCCCTGCGCGAAGGTCTGCAGATGGGACACAAGTACATCGGTACTGAGTTCTTGCTATTGGGTCTCATCCGCGAGGGCGACGGCGTCGCCGCCCAGGTGCTGACCAAGCTCGGCGCCGACCTGCCGCGCGTGCGCCAGCAGGTTATCCAGCTGCTGTCCGGTTATGAGGGCGGCCAGCAGGAGGGCGGTTCCTCCAACGGCCAGGGCTCCGGTCCGATCGGCGCGGGTGCTGGTGCAGGTGCCGGCGCGGGCGGCCGTGGTGGCTCCGGCGGCTCCGGCGAGCGTTCCAATTCCCTGGTGCTCGACCAGTTCGGCCGCAACCTCACCCAGGCCGCGAAGGACGGCAAGCTCGATCCGGTCGTTGGCCGTGAGTCCGAGGTAGAGCGCATCATGCAGGTGCTGTCTCGCCGTACGAAGAATAACCCGGTGCTCATCGGTGAGCCGGGCGTTGGTAAGACCGCCGTCGTCGAGGGCTTGGCGCTCGACATCGTCAACGGCAAGGTTCCGGAGACCCTCAAGGATAAGCAGCTTTACTCGCTGGACTTGGGCTCCCTGGTTGCCGGCTCCCGTTACCGCGGTGACTTTGAGGAACGCCTGAAGAAGGTGCTCAAGGAGATTAACCAGCGCGGCGACATCATCTTGTTCATCGATGAGATCCACACCCTGGTTGGTGCTGGTGCTGCTGAAGGCGCCATCGATGCAGCCTCGCTGCTCAAGCCGAAGCTGGCTCGTGGCGAGCTGCAGACCATTGGTGCTACGACCCTTGAGGAATACCGCAAGCACATCGAAAAGGATGCCGCGCTGGAGCGCCGCTTCCAGCCGGTCAAGGTGGAGGAGCCTTCCCTGGATGACACCTTCTTGATCCTGAAGGGCCTGCGCGATAAGTACGAGGCGCACCACCGCGTGTCTTACACCGATGAGGCGCTGCATGCTGCAGCTTCCCTCTCGGATCGCTATATCAATGACCGTTTCTTGCCGGATAAGGCCGTTGACCTCCTCGATGAGGCTGGCGCCCGCATGCGTATCAAGCGCATGACCGCGCCGAAGGGCCTGCGCGAGGTCGATGACCGCATCGCTGAGGTCCGCAAGGAAAAGGAAGCGGCCATTGACGCCCAGGACTTTGAGAAGGCAGCCGGCCTGCGCGATAAGGAGCGCAAGCTGGGCGAGGAGCGCGCGGAGAAGGAAAAGCAGTGGCGCTCTGGCGACCTTGAGGAAATCGCCGAGGTAGGCGAGGACCAGATCGCCGAGGTTCTGGCGCACTGGACCGGCATCCCTGTACTGAAGCTGACGGAGAAGGAATCCAACCGCCTGCTCAACATGGAAGAGGAGCTGCACAAGCGCATTATTGGCCAGGACGAGGCGGTCAAGTCCGTCTCCCGCGCCATCCGCCGCACCCGTGCAGGCCTCAAGGATCCGCGCCGTCCGTCCGGTTCCTTCATCTTCGCCGGCCCGTCCGGTGTGGGTAAGACTGAGCTGTCGAAGTCCCTGGCTAACTTCCTCTTCGGTTCGGATGATGACCTCATCCAGATCGATATGGGTGAGTTCCACGATCGCTTCACCGCCTCCCGCCTCTTCGGTGCGCCTCCGGGATATGTCGGCTACGAAGAGGGTGGCCAGCTGACCGAGAAAGTTCGCCGTAAGCCGTTCTCTGTTGTGCTTTTCGATGAGATCGAGAAGGCCCACAAGGAGATTTACAACACCCTCCTGCAGGTGCTGGAAGATGGCCGACTTACTGACGGCCAGGGTCGCGTCGTCGACTTCAAGAACACTGTTCTCATCTTCACCTCGAACCTGGGCACCCAGGACATCTCGAAGCCAGTGGGCTTGGGCTTTACTGGTTCCTCCGAAAACGATGCGGATGCCCAGTACGATCGGATGAAGCAGAAGGTCAACGACGAGCTGAAGAAGCACTTCCGCCCAGAGTTCTTGAACCGTATCGATGACATCGTCGTCTTCCACCAGCTCACCCAGGAGCAGATTGTGGAGATGGTCGAGCTGCTCATCGGCCGCGTGGCTAAGCAGCTGGATGAGCGCGATATGGGCATCGAGCTCACGCAGAAGGCCAAGGACCTGCTGGCTAAGCGCGGCTTCGACCCGGTATTGGGTGCTCGTCCGCTGCGCCGCACCATCCAGCGCGAGATCGAGGATCAGCTCTCTGAGAAGATCCTCTTCGGCGAAATCGGCGCCGGCGAGATCATCACCGTCGACGTCGAAGGTTGGGACGGCGAGTCCAAGGACAACACGGGTGCGAAGTTCACCTTCAGCCCGCGCCCGAAGCCTCTGCCGGAGGATACCGAGGAGCCGCAGCTTGACGACGCCGAGGTGCGCGAGAATGACGCCGATTCCACCGATGCCGGCGAGCCCGACACCATCACTCCGGACGTTCCGGGCGATGGCGGCTCCACCGCCGCCGGAACCGACCTAGAGTCCGGCTCTGGTTCCGACTCCGATGACGACGGCCACAACCCGCCGCCAGCAGGCGCCGGCCAGCCGATGTAACTCTGGGCAACGATTAAAGCCACCCAGCACTTCGCTTCCTGCGAGGCTGGGTGGCTTTTTGTGTGCAGTTCCGCGGGCTCGGACCCCATTTAGCCAGCACAATTAGATGGCGCCGGTTTTCCGTTGAAGCGGTCAAAGAGGTACTTCAAGCCCACCGGGATATTGACGTAAAGCGGCAGCGCGTGGTCGGCGCCAGCGCCCGGGATGGTCGCGGTGCCTGGTGCGGCCATGAAGTCTACGGTTCCGCCCATCTGGCAGTAGGCTCCTGCGACGGCGCGGACCTGCTCGTGCGGGATGAGGTCATCGTGCGGCGAGCTGGCGATCATCGCCGGGCCCTTGAGCGGGTGCTTGCCCTGATTCTGCCGCAGCAAGGTTTCCTTGATGACGGGCTTGCGCTCTACGAGTTCGGATAGCGATTCCCCGGTGCGGGTGAGTTGGCGAGTGTTGGTAAAGCCCCACGTGAGGATGGAATCGCCGGTACAGGTGGTAGCCGCGGAGCGCAGAAAGTCGATGCCGCGGGGGTTTAATTCTTCAAGGACCGCATCGCGGAATTTGGGGTCACGCTCAGCAAAGCCATTGATGGCGTAGCCCAGCACGTGGACGATGGAAGAGCCGTCGATGGCCTTCATGACCTTGGGCAGGTCAGCCGGCGGGGCACCGGAGTAGGTTCCGGCCACGTTCAATTCGGGGGCATAAGAGTCGGCGAATTCCGCAGCGGCCAGTGAAGCGCCGCCGCCCTGCGAGTAGCCCGCAAACCCAATAGGGGAGTCCTGCGGAGCGTGCGCCAGTTCCAGGCCGGAGCGGGCGGCATCAAGCATGGCGTGTGCTTCTTCAATGTGATTAACGTAGGTGTGGTGCCCAGGCATACCGAGTCCGATAAGGTCCGCGACGATGACGCGAGCGCCATGCTGGAGTGCGCCCATATAGAAGCCGTATTCGTAGTTCGCATTGATAGTAGGGGAGCCGACCTTGCTTAGTCCCACTGAGCCCAGGCCCATGCCGGCGCGCGATGGTGCACACTGGTCTCCTGCGCCGCGAGTGCCGGGCGCAAAGATGATGGTGGGCCGCTCCCCCTTGCCGCGCCACGGCGCATTTGGCTCGTACAAGGTGGCTGAGGCCTGGACTGGCTTGCCGCCATCCGTGGTGGTGTCGTAGGTGAACGCCTGGCCGCGGCCGATGCCATCGAGTACGTGCGGCGAAGGCCGAGTCGAGGTTACCGCCGCATTTGCGGCCGGCGGCAGCAGGAGGGAGCCGAGGATTAGTGAACAAACTGTGAGGAGTCTCATACAAATCTTTTCCATGCCCAAAACCTACTGCGCAGTAGGAACGGTGGAAGTGGAATTGCTAAAATAAATGCTCATGGGACTTCAGTATCGTTCAAGAAAAAAGACCGGCAAGAATAGCTGGATCAACGTCTCCGGATCCGGCGCGTCGATGTCTACCAAGGTAGGACCGGTCACCTTCAATTCCCGCGGCGGCATGTGGGTGAACCTGCCGGGCGGATTCAATTTCCGCGGCCGCTGGCGTTAACCAGATTACACCCTCCGGATCGCGACCTGCGATTATAGCCGGCCATTATTAACCTCCTAAATAGGGAGGTGGAACAGGCCGGCGTCGTTTTGCTCGGCGAGGCCGTCGGCAAGCAGCGAAGCCAACGCCCGGGAGCGCTGTGCCGCATCGGGCCAGACCACGTCAATCTCGGACTGCGGCACCGGTCGCTCCGCCGCGCGCAGAACGTCCAGAATCTTGCCGCGCACCTGCCGGTCCGTGCCCACGAACTTCTGCACGCGCTTTTTCGCCCGTGCCTGCTCCTCTGCACTGGGCTGCGGCCGACCAGCGAGCTGCCACGCACAGCTCGCGCGCAGCGGACACTGCTCGCAGGAAGGATTCTTCGCCGTGCACACCAGCGCTCCCAATTCCATGAGCGCGGCCGAAAAACGCGGCCCGTTCTCGGCCGGCAACAGCTCCGCTACGGCCGCCAACTCCCGCTTCGACGGTTGCGGTGCCAAGAACCTACCGTCCTCCGCGCGCGCATACACTCGGCGCACATTGGTATCGACCACCGGTACGTTGACCCCATAGTGGAAGCAGGCCACGGCGCGCGCGGTGTAGTCACCGATGCCCGGCAGGCGCAGCAGCTTATCGACGTCCGCCGGTACCTCGCCCTCGCCAATGGCCGCCGCGCACTCCCACAGGCGCAGCGCGCGCCGCGGATAGCCCAGCTTGCCCCAGGCGCGCAGTACTTCTGCCCGGGTGGCCTGGGCAAAGTCCGCCGGGGTGGGCCAGCGCCGCATCCATTCCTCCCACACCGGAGCCACGCGCGCGACCGGCGTCTGCTGGCTCATGACCTCGCTGAGCAGCACACCCCACGCGCTCGTGCCAGGCCGGCGCCACGGCAGGTCGCGTTCATTGGCATCGAACCAGGAAAGAAGAGCTTGCGAATCCATCGTGGGAGATAGTCTAGGGCATTAGAATGTGGCCTATGCCTTTACGTAATGTTGCCCACGAACCGCAGGCCGTATGGGAGGCCCTCCAGGCGGGAAATCAGCGCGTGCTGGACGGCGAGACCGTCGACGTGCGCGAGATTTATAACCGCGAGGGCCTAACTCACGGCCAGGATCCCCGCGTGGTGGTCATTTCCTGTTCCGATTCCCGCGCCCCTATCGAGCACGTTTTCAACATCGGCTTCGGCGATGCCTTTGTCATCCGCACCGCGGGCCACATTCTTGACGACGCCGTCCTGGCCTCCCTCGACTACGCCCTCGCCGCCCTCAAGCCCAACCTTTTGGTGGTCCTCGGCCATCAATCTTGTGGCGCGGTCGGCGCGGCTACCGGTTTCGTGGCCGGCGGCGAACTGCCCACCGGCCTGCAGCGACCCATTATCGAGAAGGTCGCCGCCTCCGCGCTGGTGGCGGGCCCGAATGCCACGACTGACGACGTCGAGCGGGAACACACCCGCCAGACCGTCGCCCAGCTGGTGGCCAGCGTGCCCAACGTGCGCCGCCTATTAGACGAGCGCGTCCTGGGCGTTATTGGCGCGCGCTACCTGCTGGAAGACTCTAGCGTGGAAACCCTGCAGACCTTCGGGGTGGAATAACCCAGCCTGACACGCGGCGCGGGCTTAGCGCACCGGCCCGCACCCACCGCTTAAAATTGACAGCGTGACGCAGAAAAAGCCCCTACCTGAAGAGATCTACAAGCGCCGCCGCGTGGCGGCGCTCATCATCGTGCTCGTTCTGGCCGTGGTGCTGATCTGGGCGGCCGTGGCCGCCTTCGGGGGTAGCAGCGATGAGCCGGCCGATACCGCCGCCCCTGCGCCCACGCCGGAGCAGGCCTCGTCTTCTGCCGCCCCGGAGACCTCTGAGGCTACCTCGGAGACGGCTGCGGAGGCGTCGGCCGAGGGGGCGTCGGAAAGCAAGGCGGCCGAAAGCGAACCGTCGAGCGCTGCGCCTGCAAGCTCCGAAGCAGCAAAGAAGACCTGCGACCTCGCGGACCTCGACGTGCGCACCTCCATGCTGAACTACTCCGTTCCGGAAGGCGAGCTGCCGAAGTTCTTCATGACGGTCACCAATCCCACGGCCGCGGACTGCAAGATTGACCTGGACAAGAACCTGCTGCGCTTCGAGGTCTACAAGATGGCCGATAACCAGCGCGTGTGGTCCGATACGGATTGCTACGCCTCCGTGCAGACCGGCTCGCAAACCTTCCCGGCCGGCAAGGACGTGAAATTCGAGGCCGAATGGTCCCGCCAGGCCTCCAAGCCGGGCGAGTGTACCGATCGTCCCGCGGCCGAACCTGGGGCCTACTTCGCCCACACCGTCATCGGCGATAACTCCTCCCCGCCGCAGGACTTCACGCTGCGCTAGGCGCTATCCCGACACTGCGGCGATGGCCTGCCCCAGCGTCCCAGCCTGGTGCACGCGCATGCCCTCTACCGGCTCGATATCCCCGCGTGGGACAATCGCGTGCTTGTAGCCCAGCCGCGCGGCCTCCATCAAGCGCCGCTCCACATTGGGCACCGGCCGCAACTCGCCGGCCAGGCCCACCTCGCCGATGACCACCGTCTTGGCCGGCAGCGGCTGCTCGTGCAGCGAGGACCACGTTGCCAGCGCCACCGCCAGATCCGTGGCGGTTTCCGTAATCCGCATGCCACCCACCGTGGCGACATAAGCATCCTTATCGTTGGTGCGTTGGCCGGCGCGCGCCTGTAGTACCGCGAGCACCATCGGTACGCGGTTGGAGTCCAGTCCGGTCACCACGCGCCGCGGGTTCTTTGCTACCGGGTCCACCGTCAGCGCCTGCACCTCCGCGAGTATCGGCCGCACGCCGTCCATCGCGACCGTCACGGCCGAGCCATCCGGCGTCGTGCCGCGGTGCGAGAGAAAGAGCCCTGAGGGGTCCGCGACTTCCCGAATGCCGCCGGCCGTCTGCTCGAAGCAGCCCACTTCGTCGGTGGCGCCAAAGCGATTCTTGATGCCGCGCAGCATACGCAGGCTGGATTGGCGGTCGCCCTCGAAGTTCAAGACGACATCGACAAGATGCTCCAGCACGCGCGGGCCCGCCACGTTGCCGTCCTTGGTCACATGGCCCACCAGGAGCACCGGAATGCCGGTGGACTTCGCCAGTGAGGTCAGCGCGGCCGTCACCGCGCGCGATTGCGCCACGCCGCCCGATACGCCCTCCACGCCCACAGCGTGCATGGTCTGCACCGAATCGACGATAATGAGGCTCGGCTTAAGCTTATCCACGTGCCCAAAGACCGCATCCAGGTTGGACTCGGCCGCCAAGTACAGCGATTCCTGCAGCGCCCCGGTGCGTTCGGCGCGGGAGCGGACCTGGCCGGCGGATTCCTCGGCCGTCGCGTAGAGCACGGTGCGGCCGAGCTGGGCCCACCGCGAGGCTACTTCCAGCAGCAGCGTGGATTTGCCCACGCCGGGCTCGCCGGCCATAAGCACCACCGAACCCGGCACGATGCCGGTTCCAAGCACGCGGTCGAGCTCACCGATGCCGGTGCGCACCGTCTTTGTCGCCTGCGCCCCAATCTTGGTAATCGGCTGCGCCGGGCTGGACGGCGCTACGCCCTTGCTTGCCGACGCCCCCGCAGCCCCCGGCCCGGCCACCACCGGCGCCCGTTCCTCCAATGTGCCCCAGGACCCGCAGTCGGGGCAGCGCCCGAGCCACTTCGGCGAGACGTAGCCGCATTCGGAACATGTGTGGATAGGGCGAGATTTCTTGGCCATGGCTTCTAGCCTAAAACACATAAACGCCCCCGGCCCGAAACGGGCTGGAGGCGAGACTTTTGGGCGGTGGGGCTTAGTTCTTTGGAGCCTCGGAGGAGTAGCCCTCGGACGACTCGACGTCGCGGTCGAACTCGCCGGACTGCATCTGGGTGGCGGCGATAGTGGCATCCACGTCGATGGAACCGTTGGAGAACTCGAAGGTGACTGGGCGGCTGCCGGCGTAGCCGAAGTCATCGTTCTTCAGCGTAGTGGCGATGTACTGGACGGTCTCGGAATCCTGCTGGGTGGTGGCGTCCAGGTTCTTCTGGGAATCCGCGATGATGGACTGGTCGCGGTGCAGCGGCTGAGCCTTATCCATCTCTACGCGCTGGCCATCGACCTTGACGGACTCCAGGGAGATGACATCGGTATCGTAGCCCTGGTTTACGGCAGTGAACTTCAGAGCAGCGGTGCCGTCCGGTTCTACCAAGATGGTGACATCGCGAACCGCAACCTTGTTGTCTTCCGTGCTTGCAGAAGCGCCATCGACCGCAGCCACCTTGTCGGCGGTCTGGGTGACCTGGCCCGCCGAGCAAGAAGCCAGCGCCAGAGCGGAGACGGCGGTAACGGAAATAATGGCACCGCGGCGGGCGGCGGACTTCAGGGACTGCACGTTGAGCATCCTCCATCAATTGCGATCACAGGGCTTATCAACGCTTTAGCCTAGTCCCTTTCGCATTAAAGTACACAGTTTGTCCCAAACCGGGCGGGTAGACCGTGGGGGTATACGGGGGTATCCGCAGGCGGGGCGGCCGTGCGTGATAAAATGACGGCCTTAGTCAACCGGGATAAATCGGGAACACAAGGAGTGGCAATGGAGTATAAGGTCGGCGAGGTCGTCGTCTACCCGCACCACGGTGCGGCCGTCATCGAGGATATCGAGACCCGCGAGATGGGCGGCGAGACGCTGGAATACCTGGTGCTGCACATCAACCAGTCCGACCTAGTTGTCCGCGTGCCCATCAAGAATGCCGATAACGTCGGCGTGCGCGACGTTGTGGGCAAGGAAGGCCTGGAAAAGGTCTTTTCCGTGCTGCGTGACGAGGACGTTGAAGAGGCCGGCAACTGGTCCCGCCGTTATAAGGCTAACCAGGAGCGCTTGGCCTCCGGCGATATCAATAAGGTCGCCGAGGTCGTTCGCGACCTGTGGCGTCGCGACCAGGACCGTGGCCTTTCGGCCGGCGAGAAGCGCATGCTGGGCAAGGCCCGCACCATCCTGGTGGGCGAGCTCGCGCTGGCCAAGCCGGTTGATGAGAAGAAGGCCGACACCATGATGGAAGAGATCGATGCCACCATCGAGCGCCACCGCGCGGCCGGATTGGTAGACGATAAGTCCATCACCACCGATATCGACAACGACATCGATCTCGATGACCTCTCCTTCGACGACGAAGACTAAACCGCGCGTCATCGCGCTCATCGCGGCCGCCGGCCAGGGCACCCGCCTCGGGGCTGAGGTGCCGAAGGCGTATGTCGAGCTGCGCGGACGCACCCTCCTGGAGCGCTCCGTGCGCGCGCTGCTGGCCTCCGGCGTGGTCGATGAGGTTATTGTGCTGGTCAGCCCAGACATGGAGCCTGAGGCCGCCCGCATTATCGGCCGCATCGACCCCGCAGGCGCTCAAGACACCACCAACGCCGCGCCCATCCGCCTCGTGCATGGCGGCAGCGAGCGTGCCGATTCCGTGTGGGCCGGCCTGCAAGCAATTCCCGACGACGACGCCGTGGTGCTCATCCACGATGCGGCCCGGGCGCTGACTCCGCCGGCGATGGTGCGGGGCGTCGCCAAGCGTGTGCTCGAAGGCGCCCCCGCGGCCGTGCCGGTTGTTCCCGTGGCCGATACCATCAAGGAAGTCGCGGCCGACGCCGTGGTGAGCACGCCCGACCGCTCCCGCCTGCGCGCCGTGCAAACCCCGCAGGCATTTCGCCTTTCTGCGCTGCGCCAAGCCAACCTGGATTATTGGGCCCAGCGGCCGGAGTTTACCGCCACGGATGACGCCAGCCTCATGGAATGGCACGGCGAGCGCGTGGCAACCGTGCCAGGCGATACCCTGGCGTTCAAAATCACCACGCCCATCGATCTCACCCTGGCCCACGCCCTGACCGAGGAGACCCATGACTAACCCGATTATCCCGCGCGTTGGCATCGCCACCGACGCCCACCAGATCGAGGCCGGCAAGGACTGCTGGATCGCCGGCCTGCTCTTCGAGAACGTGGATGGCTGCGAGGGCCACTCCGACGGGGACGTGGTAGCGCACGCGCTTGTCGACGCCCTCTTATCCGCCTCCCACCTCGGCGACCTCGGCTCCTTCGTGGGCGTCGGCAGGCCCGAGTACGACGGCGTATCTGGAGCGAAACTGCTGCGCGAATGCCGCGAACTGCTCGAATCCGAAGGCTTTATCATCGGCAACGCCGCGGCCCAGCTCATCGGCCAGACCCCCAAGATGGGCCCGCGCCGCGAAGAGGCCGAAGCGGTACTGAGCGAAATCCTTGGTGCCCCCGTGTCCGTCTCTGCCACGACGACGGATCATATGGGGTTTACCGGCCGTAAGGAGGGCCGCGCGGCGGTTGCCACGGCCGTCGTCTGGCGCGCCTAGCCTCAGCTGAAGTAAGGTCGTGGCAGGAGGATGGCATGACTTTGAAAATGCGTGTTACTGATTCGCGGTCTTTGCGGAGGCGGCGCGAAGAACTATTACATGTTTTTTGTGATGCCGCCGGTGGCCCGTTGACCACAGAGGAACTTAGCGATCTAGCTGCCGCTGGTCGTCTTTCCCCAGAAGAGCGCGGTCTCTATGACGAACTGCGTCGCGTCGAACTGCTTCTTGATAACTAGAGAGGGCAGCTTCCCATGACGAGTCAGGTTCAACGGGAAACTGAGAAATTCTTTGACCACGTCTACAAATTGCACCTGCACGCATTTCCCCTCAACAGTGAATCTGACATTGACGTTGAGTTGGATCTCAATGCTGATAACAACACCGGAATATTAGAGCTGCACGTCCCATTAGTCTATGGCGCTGGGGCCATGGAGCTTTCACGCCCGGTGGAATTTAGTGACCTGTTTGAATCTGTCGTCCGATTTCACACGACACCGTCACGAAACGGACGGGATTTGAGTATCAAGTCCAGCAAATTCGAACTTCGTGTAGGCACCGCGCCTGGAGTGAGGTTTGAATACGAGCGCGACAATATGGGTGCGCCTACAGCTCACATTCATCATTCTGGCGTCGCAGGGCTATTGAGTCCCGCACTGATGAAGAATTTCTTTGGTATGAAAAATTCCCGAAAGAAAGGTCGGATCGAAGACATCCATTTTCCTGTCGGCGGCAGCCGGTTTAGAGTCTCGGTAGAGGAATATTTTTCATTCCTTTTTAAAGAGTGCGGATTTCATGCTCGTCCTGGTTGGGAGGGAGCGCTACGCGCAAGTCGTCAGGAGTGGCTGGAGATACAGCTTGCTGCCGCAATTGCTGATAACCCCTACGTAGCGGCTGCGACTCTGCGACGCCTAGGTTTTGTGGTTGCTGATCCCAGCTAGGGCTAGTCAGCAACTCCAGTGCACGCGTCAATTAGACTGGGTGGCGTGAGTACTTTGCGCATTTATGACACAGCCACCCGCAGCCAACGCGATTTCGAGCCGATTCGCCCCGGCCACGCCTCGATTTATCTGTGCGGCGCCACTCCGCAGGCGCAGCCGCACATTGGGCACTTGCGCTCCGGCGTCGCCTTCGACATCCTGCGCCGCTGGCTGCTCGCCCAGGGCTATGACGTAGCCCTGGTGCGCAACGTCACCGATATTGATGACAAGATCCTCACCAAGGCGGCCGAGAATAATCGCCCCTGGTGGGAGTGGGTGTCCACCTATGAGCGCGAGTTCACTAAGGCCTATAACACCTTGGGCGTCATCCCGCCTTCGGTAGAGCCGCGCGCGACCGGCTTTGTCACCCAGATGGTCGACTATATGCAGCGGCTTATCGACGCCGGCTTTGCCTACCCCGCCGACGGCTCAGTCTACTTCGACGTCGCCGCCTGGACCAAGGCCGAAGGCTCCGATTACGGTTCGCTGTCCGGCAACAAGGTAGAGGAAATGGAGCAGGGCGAAGGCGAGGATTCCGCCAAGCGTGGCGCCCAGGACTTTGCGCTGTGGAAGGCCGCGAAGCCGGGCGAGCCCAGCTGGCCAACCCCGTGGGGCGACGGCCGCCCTGGCTGGCACCTGGAGTGCTCGGCCATGTCCACCTATTACCTGGGCTCTAATTTCGATATCCACTGCGGCGGTCTAGACCTGCAGTTCCCGCACCACGAGAACGAAATCGCGCAGTCCCACGCGGCCGGCGATAAGTTCGCCAACTACTGGATGCACAACCACTGGGTGACGATGTCGGGCGAGAAGATGTCGAAGTCCCTGGGTAACGTGCTGTCCATTCCGAATATGCTGGAGCTGGTGCGCCCGGTGGAGCTGCGCTACTACCTGGGCTCGGCACACTACCGCTCCGTGCTGGAGTATTCTGAAGCCGCGCTGACCGAGGCCGCCGCCGGCTACCGCCGCATCGAGGACTTCCTCGGCCACTTCGACGATCTGGAGCTTGGCGAGTGGACGCAGGGCTTTGAAGACGCGATGAATGATGACATCGCGGTGCCCAAGGCTTTGGCGGAAATCCACACCACCGTCCGCGCTGGCAATAAGGCGCTCGCGGCCGGCGATGAGGCCGAGGCGCGCACGCTGGCCAGCCAGGTCCGTGCGATGGCGCACGTACTTGGTTTTGACCCACTGGAGTGGGAAGATGGAGCGCAAGCTAGCGGGGCGGATGCCGCGCTGGATGCGCTGGTACAAGCTGAGCTGGAGCGGCGCACCCAGGCGCGTGCGGACAAGGACTTCGCTACTGCCGACGCCGTCCGTGACCGCCTTGCGGCCGCCGGCATCACCATCACCGATACCCCAGACGGCCCGACCTGGTCGCTGGCGCAGCGTTAAGCACTCCGAAAGGACATAAATTATGGCACGTACCCACGGCCGAGGTGGCGCGGGAATCCGCAAGACCAATAAGAAGGGCGCAACCAAAGGCTCCGGCGGCCAGCGCCGCAAGGGCCTAGCCGGCAAGGGCCCGACGCCCAAGGCAGAGGACCGCATCTACCACGCCAAGCACAAGGCCAAGCTGGAACGCGAGCGCCGCAACTCTGGCCGCCACCAGAAGGAGACCGCCGAGATGGTCGTGGGCCGCAACCCGGTCATCGAGTGCCTGCACGCCAAGGTGCCGGCCACCACGCTCTACATCGTGGCCGGTACCCGCAACGACAAGCGACTGTCCGAGGCCGTGGCCATGTGCAATACCCGCAATATCCCCATCATCGAGGTGCAACGCCACGAGATGGACCGCATGACCGGTAACGGCATGCACCAAGGCATCGGGCTGCAGATCCCGCCATATAAGTACGCCGACGTCGACGAGCTCATCGCCCGTGCGGCCGAGAACGCACGCCCAGGCATGTTCGTCATCTTGGATAACATCACCGACCCGCGCAACCTCGGCGCGGTCATCCGCTCCGTGGCGGCCTTCGGCGGCGACGGCGTCATCATCCCTGAGCGCCGTTCTGCGTCCGTAACCGCCGTGGCGTGGCGTACCTCGGCCGGCACGGCGGCGCGCCTGCCGGTTGCCCGCGCGACGAATATCACCCGCACCGTGCAGCAATTCCAAAAGAGCGGTTACCAGGTCGTCGGCCTGGACGCCGGCGGCGAGCACACGCTGGATACCTATAACGGGGCGACGGATCCCGTGGTCATCGTCATCGGCTCCGAGGGCAAGGGTATTTCCCGCTTGGTGCGCGAAAACTGCGACGTCATCATGTCCATCCCGATGACGGACTGGGTCGAGTCCCTCAACGCTTCCGTCGCGGCCGGTTCCGTGCTCTCCGAATTCGCACGCCAGCGCCGCGCGGCCCAGTAACCTCCAACGAGGTTTCTAGCCGCTTTCCGCCCAGGGTGGCAGCCACTTAATGGTTCCATTCACCCTGGCCAGGCGGCCGCGCAGCGGCGGGGCGTTGGGGTCATCGTCGTTGACGCCGTTGTGATACGGGCAGGCGATGGTGAGATTTTCGGGGTTAGTTTCGCCGCCGTGGCGCCACGCGGTGAGGTGGTGGACTTGGCATTCATCGGCGGGGTAATTGCACTGGGGCCACGGGCAGGTGGGGTTTTCCGCAGCGGCCATGGTCCGCTGCTTGGGGGAGGCGAGCCGCTCGGTGCGGTACAGGTTAACCGGGCCTTTAACGGGGTGGATAAGGGTGACATAGCCGTGCGCGGTAAAGGCGCGGCGCACTAGATCCGCGCCGGTCATCCGGGCGCCATTGGTCAGTTGCAGGGTGATGTCATCGCCCGCGGTGTCGACGACGCGGTCGAGTTCGTCCAGGCGCAGCACCACATTGGTGGTCACGGACGTGGGGGAAGTCGCGGCGGTGCCTTGGAAAATCTTGCGCACCGAATCGAGCGGGGCGTCCTTATCAAGCGCGGCGTGCATATCCGCGATGTCCGCAGACTTGCCGGTAATCGTCATGGTCCACGGCCCTTCGGCGCGGCGGTAGAGCTTGACTCCAGGCTTGCGCTGCGGCGGGCCTTTAATCTCGCGCACGCGTTTGCGCCCCTGCTTATCGACGTCCGACACGTCCCCCTTCATCCCACATAGCTCCCGCCGCAGCGCCCAAGCCTGGCGCTTATTCTTCAGCTTGGTGGCGTGGCGCTCGATGGCCAACAGCGCGGTGAGGCTGTGCTCGTTGGTGCGGGCCGCTGCGATGGATTCGCGCTGGAGCCGGCGAAAGGCGGTGGGGCCGAAGTAGGTATCGGCGAGGGTGAGAAGGCGGGCGGCGGTGGTGTCGGGACAGCCGGCGTCGATAAGCGCGCGCTTAGTAAGGCCGTGGCAGTCGGCGATAATGTCCATGCCGGCGGCCAAGCCTGTCAAGAATGTTTGTAGCGCGTTCACGGCTCCACACGTTAAGTGCGGGTGCACGCCGGCGCGAGGTGCGTTGGGTGCGGGTGTGGATAACTAGGCCTGGGCGTCGTCGAGGCCGAAGAACTCGCGGGCCTTATCCACAGCGCGGAAGGAATCCGTATTTGGGCCTATGCGTGGGTCGGTTTTCATGCTAGAGGGAATCACGTGGCCGAGGCCCTCCATGGTCCACAGCTCGACGGGGAAATCGCCGTCGTATGCGGTGGCGGTGACATCCGCGGTGGGGTGGTAGTCGCGGGGTGGCTGGCAGCCATTGGCCAGCGCGAAGTGCTCGGCGGTGGCCGGGGCGGAAAGCACACGGCCGCGGGTGCGCTCGGCATCCAGCCCGGCGACCCCGCCCTCATACGGTGCGTATGGATCGGCGGTGCCGTGGAAAAATAGCAGTGGCGTGGGCCGGTAGCCGTCCGGATTACTGGGCGCGTGGTTGTCGCCCTCGCCCAGGGTGGAGGCGAAGATGCAGGCGCGGGTGAGGCTAAAGGGGGCGTCGAAAAGCAGGCGGAGCACCATCTGCCCGCCATTGGAATAGCCGCAGGCAAAGGTGCGGTCGGTGCCGAATTCGCGCCGCATCTCTTCGACAAGGAAGGCGGCGAAGGCGACGTCGTCCACGTTCTCCGCGCGGGCGGTGACGGGCAGGATGCTGCGGCAATCGTTGAAATGGCGGTCGACGCCGTCGGGGTAGACGAGGACGGTATTGGTGGCGTCGGCAAGCTCGTCGAAGGTGCCGTTGGTAAAGCGGCGCATCACGCTGCCGGACTGCAGCGAGCCGTGGAAGAAGAGCAAGAGGTCCGGGCGCGGGCCGGGGTTATCCGGCGCGATGACGAGGAAACGGCGGGTGCGGCCATCCACATCCGCGGTGCGGCGGTGTACGTGCATAGCCGCCCAGTCTAGTCGGCGTGGTGCTCTTCGGCGGTGCTGTGGCAGTCGGCGTGGAAGCGCTGCGCGGCGACCTCGTCACGCACCGCCTTTTTATTGCGCTGCCAGCCAATGAGGCGGCACACCAAGTAAATGACAAAAGAAATGGTGGTAACAAAAACCGAGACCGGAAGGCCGGGCGCGAGCGACAAGACAAAGCCGCCCACGGCCGAGACCTCGGCGAAAATGGTGGCCCACATGACCGCGCGCAGAGGCGAGGAGGTAATCTGCACGGCCGCCGCGCCGGGGGTGATGAGCAGCGCCATGACGAGCAGCGAGCCGACGATTTGCACCGACTGCGCGGCCGCCAAGCCTACGAGTACGGCGAAGGCGACGGAAATGAAGCGGGTGGGTACGCCGGCCGCCTGGGCCATGACCGGGTCGGCCGAGGCGAAGAGCATGGGCCGCCATAGGATGGCCACGGCGGCGAGGATGATCACGGTGGTCGCGGCCAAAAGCCATACCGAGGCCGAAGAGACGCCGACGATCTGGCCGGTCAGCAGCGTCATCGCGGTATTCGCGTTGCCGGGGTAGAGGTGCAAAAACAGCACCGAGAGGCCCAAGCCAAAGCTCATGACCACGCCGATGGCGCTGTCTTGCTGGCCCTTAAAGCCCAGTACGGCGAGGATGATGGCGGCCACGATGGCGCCGGCCACCGCGCCGAAGCCGAGGTTGAGGCCGAAGAGCAGCGCGGCCGAGGCGCCCATGAGCGCGAGCTCGGAGGTGGCGTGGACGGAAAAGGACATCTGGCGCAGCACGATGAGCGAGGTCATCACGCCGGACAGGATGCCCAGCAGCGCGGAGGCGATGAGCGAGGACTGCACAAAGTCCACGCTGAGCAGGTACTGGGTGTCTTCTACAAAGCTAGACAACGATAAGCCTCCCATCGACGTTTAAGACGTTGACCTTGGAACCGTAGAGCTCGGAAAGGACATCGGAGCGCATGACCTCATCCACGGTGCCGAAGGTATGGCCGCCGGGGGCGAGGTAGAGCACCTTATCGGTTACGCTGAGCACCGGGTTGATTCCGTGGGTGACAAACATGATGGAGGTGCCGCGCTCGCGGCGCAGCGCATCCAGCTTGTCCACGGTGGCCTGCTGGCGCGCCGGGTCGAGTGAGAGCAGTGGCTCGTCGGCGAGGATGAGCTCGGGGTCGTTGGCCAGCGCTTGGGCTTGGCGGATGAGCTGCTGCTGGCCGCCGGAAAGCTGGCCGACGCGGCGGTCGCGCAGGCCGGTGGCACCGACCTCGGCGAGCAGCTCGTCGACGCGATGGCGGGGTGGGCGGCGGCGTCGGAAAGCGCCGTGTGCCAGGGAGAGCGAGACTAAGTCGCGGGCGCGCAGGGGCAGATCGGCCGGGAACATGCGTTGCTGCGGGATAAAGCCGACGCGGCAGTTAACGTCGACGCTGCCGGCCGTGAGCTTGCGGGTTCCCAAGATGGTGCCGAGCAGGGTGGATTTGCCCACGCCATTGGGGCCCAAAACGGCGATAAACTCGCCGCGGTCAACGGCGAGGTTAAGGCTGGACCACAGCGGGGCAACCGCTGCGTCATGAAACTGGATGAGCACTAGAGCTTCCCCAGGGAATCGGTGACCTCGTCATAGTAGGTCCAGAATTCTTTGCCATCCGGTGGGGTCTCGCCGATTTCGACGATAGAGACGTCCGCATCCTCCGCGGCGGACTTGATGCGGCCGGCGGTATCGGTTTCGGTCTGTGGGTTGAAGATGAGCAGGTCTACCTTGTCCTCTTTAATCGCCTTGGTGAAGGCGGCGAGGTCGGCCGCGGTGGGCTCGCCCTCAGAAATAGTGGCCTTGCGGTAGCCCTCTGGGGTGACATCCTTGCCGGAGGTGTACTTCATGATGTAGTCCGCAATCGGCTCGGTCTGTGCGTAGGAGAGGTCGCCCGGCAGTTCCTTGAGCTTGTCGCGCAAGCGGTCAACGTGGGAATCCACGCGTTCGGTGCTGGCGTTGGCATCGGTATTGAGCTCGTTGATCTGGTCAGCGATATTTCCTGCGACCTCGTCAAGCGCGGCCGGGTCGTACCAGATGTGCTCGTTGCCCTCGATATTGGTGACCTTCTTCGGGTCCTTCTTGGCGGTGGCCTTAGCGGCGTCGATGGTCATGACATTGGGGTCATCGGCCAGCTTGCCGTGATCGGTGAGCGGCAGGGCGGAGATGATGTTGTCCTGGTCGGAGACGGCCTGGTAAATCCAGGAATCGTAGCCGCCGCCGTTGACCACGAGCAGGTCCGCGTCCTCGGCCTTGGCGATATCGGCCGCGGAAGGCTCGAAGTGGTGCGGGTCAACGCCGTTGCCCTCGACGATGGGCTTGACCTCGATGTCCACGCCGGAGGCGGTATCGGCCACGGCTTGGGCGACGTCGGCCCAGATGGAGGTGGACGCGACGATGGAAATCTGCTTCTGGGCGCCCGGCTCGGCGGCCGAGTCCTCGGTGTCGGAGGAGCAGGCGGTGGCGGTCAGCAGGAGGCCACCGGCCGCGAGGAGGGCTGCGGATGCGCGAAGTGAGGTATGCATAGCTTCCAGTGTGCGTTTGATGGGAACCATTGTCAATTGAATATGTATTGAAAACACGGCCGCGGGGTATGCTTGCGGCCATGGTGAAACGCAGCCCCACCCGCAAGACGCTAGCCTCGCTGGCCGCCGAACTGGGTGTTTCGCGCACGACGGTATCCAATGCTTATAGTCGGCCGGACCAGCTTTCGGCCGCAACGCGCGAGCGCATCCTGGCGGCGGCGAAGGCGCGGGGGTATCCCGGGCCGGACCCTACGGCCCGCAGCCTGCGCACTCGCCGCGCGGGCTCGGTGGGCGTGCTGCTGACCGAGCACCTGTCCTATGCCTTCGAGGACATGGCCTCGGTGGATTTTCTGGCCGGCATGGCAGAAGCCTCGGCCGGCGCGCAGACTACGCTCACCCTCATCCCGGCCGGCCCGGAGGGCGAGGCGGAGGCCGCCAGCTTGGTGGGCGCGGCCGCGGTGGATGGCTTTGTGGTCTACTCCGTGGCGGCCGGGGATGCCTACCTCGAGGCGGCGCGCGGCCGCGGGCTGCCGGTGGTGGTCTGCGATCAGCCGACGGATTCGGGCCTGCCGTTCGTGGGCATCGATGATCGCGCGGCGATTGCCCCGGCCGCCCGCGCGCTGGTGGAGGCCGGCCACCGCAAGATTGGAGTGCTGGCGATTCGTCTCAAACGCGAGCGCCACGATGGCCCCATTTCGTGGGGTGAGCTGCAGGGCGCCGATATGCACGTGCAGCGCGCCCGGGTCATGGGTGCCATGGACGTCTTTGCGCAGGCGGGCATCGCGCCCGAGACCGTGCCCGTGGTTACTCAACACATCAACGATGCGCACACCACGCGAGCGGCTGCGCAGTTGCTTCTCGACGCCCACCCTGACCTCACCGCCGTCCTGTGCACCACCGACTCCATGGCGCTGGGCGTGATGACCTATGCGCGCGAGCGGGGCATCGACGTCCCCGGTGAGTTATCCGTTACCGGCTTCGACGGCATTGATGCGGCGCAGCGCCTTGGCTTGACGACGATCGTCCAACCCAATAAGGCCAAGGGCGCGGCCGCCGGCCACATGCTTGCCAAACTCATCGCGGGCACAGAGGATTCGGGCGCGGGCGAACCTGCGGTGCTACGGCGCGTGCTGCAGACCAGCTTCGCGGCCGGGCGGACGGTGGCGCCGCCGCGCTAGGCAGGGGCGTGTTAGGCAGCGCCGCCGTTGTCGGGGCGGCCGACATGGTCCGCGCGGGCGGCGGCGAGTTCGGTGAGGAAGTGGGCGACGGCGTCGACGTCGGCAAGCTGCACTACGGCCGCGGTCTCACCCTCGCCGACCTTGACGCCAACGTCTGGCGGCTGGTGCAGGGCGCGGAAACCGTCCTCATCGGTGACGTCATCGCCCAAGAAGACCACGGCGGTGGCTCCGGTGCGCTCGCGCAGGTTTTCAATCCACGTGCCCTTCGTGGCCTGGGTGGCGGAGAACTCCACCACGGACTTGCCGGCCGTGCGCGGAAAGTCGCCCGGATCGAGTGCGAGGGCGGCTTCGTAGGCTTGGGCGGCAGCTTCTGGATCGGAATCCTCGAGCGCGCGCAGGTGCAACACGCGCTGGAAGGGCTTGACCTCGATGTCCGCGCCGGGGAAGCGCTCCATGATCGCGCGGATCTCGGCTTCCTTGGTGGCGAGGTGCTCGCGCATCGCGGGGGTCAGTTCCGTGTCCTCCCACGAGGATTCGGCGCCGTGGGAGCCGCCGAAGAGGACGGGCTCTCGCAGCGGGCACACGCGCTGCAGGCCTTCCAGGTGGCGGCCGGAGAGCACGGCCGCGGTGGTGTGCGGCAGGTGGGCCAGTTTATCCAGGGCACGCAGTGATTCCTGGTTCATCTCGACCTCATAGATAGCCGTGGCGAAGGGGGAGAGCGTGCCGTCGAAATCCGACACCACCGCGAGGTGCTCGGCGGCGGCAAGGGCTTTGATGGCAGTTGAAAGCGTCATAGCTTATAGCCTACGCAACTAACCGCCGAGGGAAACCAACTTGATAGAGGGCGAGTCCACCTCATCGGTGACCATTTCCAAGACCAGTTGGTTATTGGAATTGACGGTGTAGTGGAAATCGTGGTCCGCGGAAATCAGGTTGCGCAGCAGGTTATCGGCCCACACGGATGCGCCGTGGCAATCCTCGGCGGTCTCGTCATAATCCACCTCATCAAAGTGGAGACGGTTGCCTTCGCGGATGTTTTGGCGCTCATCATCGGCGGAATAGGTCACCTTGCCCACCATTTGGGCGCACCCGGTGGTGCCCACCATTGTGGACTGGCCAAAGCTCAACGTGGGCGCTTGCGGGATGGATTCCGGGATGGTGGAGGCGGCGTCCGGGGTGGTGTTGATGGAGACTACCTGCCACTGCTTATCCAGGATCTGCTCATCGCCGGGGGCTTGGGGCTCCTCGTCGCCGGAACCACAGCCGGCCAGTAATGCGGCGGCACAGGTCGCGGCAATGGGCGCTGCGGCCAGGCGGGTAAAGCGAGACATTATGCGTCCGCCTCCTGTTCTTCGACCTGGCGCAGGCAGCCCAGGAAGGACTGGGACCATAGCTGCACGTCATGCTCGGTGACCTGCTGGTGCATGGTGAGCATGCGCTGGGTCATTGCCGAGGGGGCGTCGTCAAGCGCCTTGAGCGCATTGAGCAAGGCGGCCTTGACAGACTCGATATCGAAAGGATTGCACAGGTAGGCCTGGCTGAGCTCATCGGCCGCGCCGGCGAACTCGGAAAGCACCAGCGCGCCCGAGCCATCGTCGTGGCAGGCCACGTATTCCTTGGCCACCAGGTTCATGCCGTCCTTGAAGGGGGTCACCAGCATGACATCGGCCATGCGGTAGTAGCAGCGCAGGAGGCTCTTGGCCACGCCCCGGTGCTGGTAGTGCACCACCGGGTGGCCCACACGGGCAAAGCGGCCGTTAATGCGGCCGACGGCTTCTTCTACCTTGGAGCGGGTGGCCTTGTAATGGTCAAGACGCTCGCGCGACGGCGTGGCTAGCTGCACCAGCGTTACCTCTTCCGGATCGAGTACGCCGGTGTCCAGCAGCTCCTCGAAGGCGGTCAGCCGTTGCAGGATGCCTTTGGTGTAATCGAGCCGGTCCACGCCCAAAATAATGCGCTGGGGTGAGCCCAGCTCTTCGCGCAGCTTGGCGACGTCCCCCTTCTCCTCCCCAGTGAATGCGGCAAAGTCCTTCGCGGCGATGGAAATGGGGAAGGCGCCCACGCCAATGGTGCGCCCCTGTGGCAGGCGAATATGTGCGGTGACCTCGCGGGTGCTGGCCTCGCCTTGTACGTCGAGGCCCTGGCGGCGGGCAAGCTCCAAGAAGTTGCGGGCATTGGCCTCCAAGTGGAAGCCGATGAGATCCGCGCCAAGTAGCCCGCGCACGAGCTCCTCGCGCCAGGGCAGCTGGCGGAAGAGATCGGCAGAAGGGAAAGGGATGTGCAGGAAGAATCCGATGGTGAGATCCGGGCGCTTCTGGCGCAGGATGCCAGGCAAAAGCTGCAGCTGGTAGTCCTGTACCCATACGGTGGCGCCCTCGGCGGCGACCTCGTCTACCTCGTCTGCAAAACGCAGGTTGACCTCGCGATAGGCGTGCCACCAATCGCGGTCATAGGTAGGGGTGACGATGAGATCGTGGTAGAGCGGCCACAGGGTGGCATTAGAAAAACCTTCGTAAAAGCCCTCGAAATCGGACTCGGTGAGCTTGACTGGGTGCAGCAGCACGCCGGTATCGGTGCGGAAGGGCTCTGGTGCGGCATCGGCCACACCGGGCCAGCCCACCCAGCATCCTTGGTGCGATTCGAGGACTGGAGACAAAGCGGTGACCAGACCGCCCGGCGAGGGTGTCCAGGCATGGCTGCCATCAGGCTGGGTTTCCAGATCTACCGGCAGGCGGTTGGCCACCACCACGAAGTCATTGCCATGCTCACTCATGGTGCAAGAATAACTTAAGACTTCTTCGTGGACTTCTTCGTTGCCTTCTTGGAGGCCTTCTTCGTCGCCTTTTTGGTGGCCTTCTTTGTAGCCTTCTTGGTCGACTTCTTCGTCGATTTCTTGGTGGACTTCTTAGTCGACTTCTTCGTGGACTTCTTGCTGGATTTCTTGGTCGACTTCTTTGGAGCGGCATCGGCCTGCTCCGCCAGCACCTTCTTGTGCACCAGGCCCTTTGGCTCCACGCCCAGCATGGACATCAGGGTCACGCCGTCGAGAAAGTCCTGCGCATAGGTGGCCACGATGCGGCGGGCTGCGCGGGAGGTCTCCTCCTCAAGGGCGTGATTCTGGTCAGCCTGTGGGTGGGTGTCTTGGACCTTGGGTGGCACGACGTGTCCTCCTGAACGTTGTGGAAACTACTTAAGCGCTTGCAAGAAAAGCTATCAGAGCAAATATTGTACGCTACCGGCGGTGTTTAGGGCCTCTCGGGTCCGGATTCGGTGCCTGGCTGCTCCGGTTTCTGGGATTGAAACGTTTCGGTTCCGGGCACGGTATAGGTGGTCTTCTCGCGCTGCTGCGGCTGCGCCGGCCACTGGGAATCCTCCGGCCACAGGTCCGCGGCCGAGCGGGCGTGTGGCGCATGGCTTTGGGCCTCGTGGCGCGGGTGCTGCTGCGGTGGTTTCGGCCCGAGCTTCGGTGGTAGCTCCGGGCGATTGACGCGCGGGGCAAACGGGGACATCGGCACGCGCGGGATGCGCGGGGCCTTGCGGGCCAAGTGCGTGGCCTTATGGAAGGAGAAGCGGCCGATGCGCTTAAAGGCGGAGTAAGGGCGGAAATACTGCGGGCGACGCAGGCGGCGGGCCACGCGCTCGCCCAGCACCACGCCGGCGGCCAGCGCGCCGGAAATAGCCAGCGCCGTTGCCATATTGGTAAAGCCGGTAATCATCTGCTCATTGAGCGAGGCGTACATGCCGCGGTAGAGCATGAGGCCGGGCAGCATCGGCGTATAGCCCACGATCATGGTGATAAGCGGCGGGATTCCCCAGCGGCGCGACATCAAACCGCCGGCCAGGCCGACGACCACTGCGGAAAGACCAGAGGCAATCACCGGGCCGACGCCGAAGGGCACCACCACGAAGTAATAGAAAATCATGCCGGCCGCGGCCGTAAGACCAGACATGGTGACCTCAATCCAGGCCGCGCCGCAGGCCAGCGCAAAGGCGGCAGAACCGGTACCGCCAAGTAGTACTAGCAGCGGAATTTCGTGGTAAACCGGCGGGGCCAGCGTGGCCAGCGGCGGCAGGTTAAAGCCCAGCGAATCGGCCAGCTGGATGCCCACGCCCACGCCAGCGATGATGGCGCCGGTGGACAGCAGGGCCTCGAAGAATCTGGCGGAGGAGGTGACGGGGGCGCGCGTGATGCCGTCGACAAGCGATTGCACCAACGTCAGCCCCGCCACCAGCACGATGATGCCGGAGGCAATGATCTGCGCGGGCGAGAAATTAATGCCGAAGGAGGCCGCGACATTGTACAAAATGGCGGCCGGGAAGACGGCGAAAAAGCCGCCGACCACATTCTGATAAAAGGGCGGCAGGCGGTAATTGGCCAACCAGGCGTTCAAGCCCATGATGAACGCGGAGACCACAAAAGCCACTACGCCGACGAGCAGGTCACCGCCAAGCATCATGGAAATCAGGCCACCCATCGCGCCCCAGCCGAGCATGACCGTGGACGGTCTATAGGGCGCGGGCATGCGGTCAATCTCGTCGAGGCGTTGCTCCGCCATGGCCGGCGGCATCTGGCCGGAATGGATGGAGCGAATGAGCTTATCGACGGCCGCGAGCTTGGAAAAATCCACGCCAATGCTCGGCACCACGCGGAAGACGTGCAGGTTCTGGCGCCGCTCACCGGTGCCGATGGTGGTGTGGATGGTGATGGTATTCATCAAGATGTCCACGTGGCAGTAGTGCAAGCCATACGACGATGCTGCTAGGTGCACCTGGGCGCGCGCATCCGAGTTGGCGGTGCCGGCTCCGATGAGGATTTCACCAATGCGAGCGGCGATCTCCATAACGCCGGTGACTTGAGCAGCGTCGGTCAGATCGACCGGGGCGAGTGGTGATGGCGGCGGTGCGGCTTTAGCCGCGTCGATGATGGCTACCTGGCCCGAGGAAGCGCGCAAGCGCTCCCGCATAGCGGACAAAAATGACACGGAAATAACCCTCGAAAAAGCGCTGGGAATGTGGGAAAGATTCTGCCTGAACTTTAGCCCCTGCACCCTGACAATGCATAGATGGGGGACCGGCTTTCCCCTCGGCGGCGGTGCTCGGGTACTATGCAACGAGCGGGATTTCTCCCGCGGTGCTGGAGTGGCGCAATTGGTAGCGCAACGCACTTGTAATGCGTAGGTTGCGAGTTCAAGTCTCGTCTCCAGCTCAAAAGGAGGCTAGGCCCAGGGGTGGGCCTAGCCTTCGGTGGTTTTTGAGGGGGCGTCAATAAGCCGAAAAAGCCGGTCGACCATGCGCTGGCGATTAGCGGGGGAGAGCTTGCGCTGGTTGAGGTGATCGTGCACCCACAGGCCGGTACTAAGAAGCATGACCAGCAGATCATCCTCGTCCGTCTCGGCGGCGGAAGGATCGACCATCCAGCGCGCATCCACCTCGGCCCACTGGGCGGAAAAATCCGGATGGGTCTGGGAATGTATGCACATCAAAAGTTGGATGAGCGGGTCGTTCTTGCCCATCGACAATACGAGCGCTCGGGAGCGCTCGGCCCAGCTGAGCTCGCTTGCCGGGTGGCCGCCGGCCAGGCGCTCGAGTTCTGTTTCCCAGCGTGCGGCGCAAAACCGATGGCAGTCTACGAGCAAGTCGTGGCGGGTAGGGAAGTGATAAATGAGTCCAGACTTGGACATGCCGGTCGCTTGCGCCAGGGAGTCGTAGGTAAGGCCAGAGACGTCCTCGGCGGCGATGATATCGAGCGCAGCTTCAAGGGCTGTGGTCTTTTTGTTGAGTCGCGGCATAGGGAACTCCTGATTTGGGGTTATCGCGGAAACACCAGGCGGTTATCGCGGCTAGGAGCAAGGCGAAGCAAGCTAGGCCGCCGATGGTGGAAAGATATCCGGCATTGTAGGCGCTAGCGGCGGCCGCGTGGGAAGCGGGGCGATGCAGCGCGTCGGTACCCAGTTCCGCGAGGTGTGGCGGCAGTTCACGGGCCATGAGCAGCGGCACGAGGGTGCCGGTCAGTGCAATGGAGATTAGGGTGCCGAATTCATAGGAGACCGCTTCTACACCCGAGGCCATGCCCGTGCGATGAAGAGGCGCGGCATTGATGATGGCGGTGGAGGACACGGACATGGCCAGGCCCGCGCCTAGGCCGGTGAGCACTAAGGCGGAGACGAGTAGGGGAAGCGTCTCACCCCGGCTCACCACCACCAGGGCCATGCCGGCGGCCATGAGCAAGAATCCGCCGCTAATGAGTGGGAGAAACCCCACGCGATGCAAGGTGGCACCACCCAGGATGGAGGTAGGGATGGCAGAGAGCGCCATGGCGGAGATGATGAGGCCGGCGTGGAGGGGTGAGAGGGCGTCGACAAGCTGCAGCTTTTGAGTACTCAGCAGTTCCAGGCCGGCGAGGCCGAACATGGCGCCGCCGGCAGTTAGGGCCCCGCCGCTAAAGATGCGGGAGCCAAAGATATCGAAGGTCAGCAGGGGATCTGACAAGCGAGCCTGGCGGCGGCCAAAGGCGAGCGCGCCGCAGATGAAGACGATGCCTGCGGCGGCACTTACCGGCCAATGGTGTGCCAGGGATTTAATGGCCAGCACCAGGCTGGCGAGAGTGATAAGGGAGTACAGGGACGAAGGGAAGTCCCAGTGTTTTAGGGGGTTCGGAGCGTTTGGTGGGGCAAGGAACAAGGTCAGCACAATGGTCACGACCACAACCGGGACATTGAGCAAAAAGACCGAGCCCCACCAGAAATGCTCCAAAAAGAAGCCGCCCACGGTGGGGCCAGCCGCCGCGCCGATGACGGCGACAGAACCCCAGATGCCAATGGCCGTGTTGCGCTCCACCTCATCGGGAAAGGTCAGACGGATGAGCGCCAGGCTCGACGGCATCATAATGGCGGCGCCGCAGCCCAAGAAGGCGCGGCCTAAAACCAGCGTCCAAGCGCTGGGGGAATAAGCGGCGAGCAGGGAAGCGCCGCCGAAGACGGCCAAGCCGATGAGGAACATCCGCCGGTGGCCGGTGCGATCGCCCAGTGTGCCGGCGCCAAGAAGGAGGCCGGAGAGCACCAACGCGTAGGCGTTGATAATCCAGAGCTGCTGGGTATCGGTCGTGTGCAATTGCTGCGACAGCTGCGGCAATGCGGTGTAGAGGATGGAATTATCCAGCCCAACCATGAGTAACCCCAGAGAGATGACGGCGCAGAAAGACCACCGCTGGGCGGCCGTGGAGGCCGCAGCGGTGTGGTCTTGTGCGCGGGGCGGGTGGATACTCATAGCGCAGTAAACAGTACCGAACGGTCGTTACAGTTTGCAGCCGAAGATAGGTTAGTATTGCCTTCCTCACAGCTGGGCGCAGTGTGTGAGTGTATAGGAGATGAGTGGACTTTCCTGCGGTCTAAGTAGCACAGTGGTATTAACACCAATTAAGAGTTAAGGATGATTTTTAATGGCACGTAATTATGCAGAACAGCTAGTTGACACCCTGGAAAAGCAGGGTGTCGAGCGCATTTATGGCCTCGTCGGTGACTCCCTGAACCCGATCGTTGATGCCGTTCGTCGCTCCTCCATCGAGTGGATTCACGTCCGCAACGAGGAAGCAGCAGCCTTCGCTGCTGAGGCAGATTCCCTGACCACCGGCAAGCTGGCCGTATGTGCCGCATCCTGCGGCCCGGGCAACACCCACCTGATCCAGGGCCTGTACGACGCCCACCGCAACGGCGCCAAGGTGCTGGCACTGGCTTCCCACATCCCATCCCGCCAGATCGGCTCCAAGTTCTTCCAGGAGACCCACCCAGAGGCAATCTTCCAGGAGTGCTCTGGCTACTGCGAGATGGTCAACTCCGCTGAGCAGGGCGGCGTTGTCCTGCACCACGCCATCCAGTCCACCATGGCCGGCAATGGCGTTTCCGTCCTCGTTATCCCGGGTGACGTCTCCATGCAGGACGCCGAGGATGACTCCTTCGTCGAGTCCAAGATCTCTACTGGCCGCCCGGTCGTCTTCCCGGATCCCGCCGAGGCCGCTGCCCTGACCCAGGCCATCAACGAGGCTAAGTCCGTCACCCTCTTCGTTGGTGCCGGCGTCAAGGACGCCCGTGAGCAGGTGCTCAAGCTGGCGGAGAAGATCAAGGCTCCCATCGGCCACGCCCTGGGCGGCAAGATGTACATCCAGTACGAGAACCCGTTTGACGTAGGCATGAACGGCCTGCTGGGCTACGGTGCGGCACACGAGGCCACCCACGAGGCTGACCTGCTCATCCTGTTGGGTACCGACTTCCCGTACAACGACTTCCTGCCAGATGCCAACGTGGCGCAGGTAGACATCAACGGCTCCCACATCGGCCGCCGCACCAAGATTTCCTACCCGGTCACCGGTGACGTAGCCGCCACCATCGAGAACATCTTGCCGCACGTGGATGAGAAGAAGGACCGCTCCTTCCTGGACAAGATGCTCAAGAAGCACTACGGCAAGCTGGAGCACGTCGTTGAGGCTTATACCTCCAACGTGGACAAGCACACCCCGATCCACCCGGAGTACGTTGCTGACCTCATTGACAAGAACGCCGATGAGGATGCCATCTTCACCGTCGATACCGGCATGTGCAACGTGTGGGGCGCTCGCTACATCACCGCTAACGGCAAGCGCGAGCAGATCGGCTCCTTCCGCCACGGCACCATGGCTAACGCCTTGCCACAGGCACTGGGTGCACAGGCCGCTAACCCGGGCCGCCAGGTCATCACCTTCTCCGGTGATGGCGGACTGTCCATGCTGATGGGTGAGCTGCTCACCGTGAAGCTGCACAACCTGCCTATCAAGATGTTCGTGTTCAACAATTCTTCTTTGGGCATGGTCAAGCTGGAGATGCTGGTGCAGGGTCTGCCGGAGCACGAGACCGACCACGAGTCCGTCAACTTTGCCAAGATTGCAGAAGCTTCCGGCATCAAGCACTTCCGCATCGAGGATCCGAAGGATGCACCGGAGCAGATCAAGAAGGCGCTGGCTTATAACGGCCCGGCTCTTATCGACGTCGTTACTGACCCCAACGCCCTCTCCCTGCCACCAACGCTGACCATCGAGCAGCTCATGGGCTTCTCCAAGGCTGCCACCCGCACCGTTCTGGACGGTGGCGTTGGCCAGATGATCACCATGGCAAAGTCCAACCTGCGCAACATCCCGCGCCCGCAGGACTTCTAAATAGCGCGCTGCGCTAGCTGCCACGCCCTTCCTCGCCTGGGGAGGGGCGTGGTTTTCTTTTGCCCCGACCATGCCGAGCATCCACGTTCACAGGATTCAGACAGAAACTCTTCAGTAGGCTGGAAAGCAAGCGTGCCATGATGACGTGTTAGAAAATCACAACCTTTAAGGGGATCTGAGGAGAACATGGAAGACACTAAACTCGCCAAGGTTCTTGTCGTCGATGACGAACCCAATATTGTGGAGCTACTCACCGTATCGCTGAAGTTCCAGAACTTCGAGGTGTACAGCGCCAATTCCGGCAACGAGGCGCTGCGCATTGCCCGCGAAGTAAACCCTGATGCCTACATCCTGGACGTCATGATGCCGGGCATGGATGGCTTTGAGCTGCTGGGCAAGCTGCGCCAAGAAGGCTTGGACGGCCCGGTGCTCTACCTCACCGCTAAGGACGGTGTGGACCAGCGCATCCACGGCTTGACCATCGGTGCGGATGATTACGTGACGAAGCCATTTAGCCTGGAAGAAGTGATCACCCGCCTGCGCGTTATCATGCGCCGTGGCGGCGCGGCGGAAGAATCCACCAACGATGCCACCATGAGCTATGCGGATCTGACGCTCAATGATGACACCCATGAGGTCACCAAGGCCGGTGAGCTCATTGAGCTTTCGCCCACCGAGTTCAACCTCCTGCGCTACCTCATGCAAAACAAGGAAGTGGTGCTGTCCAAGTCCAAGATTTTGGACAATGTGTGGCACTACGATTTCGGCGGCGATGGCAACGTGGTCGAGTCCTATATCTCTTACCTGCGCCGCAAGATCGATACCGGCGAGACGCAGCTGATCCACACTGTGCGCGGCGTGGGTTATGTACTGCGCACCCCGCGCTCCTAAAGTGCTTAAGTGATGGAAGATTCACAGGAGACCCAGGACCAGGCGCCTGCACCGGCGGCGGCCCGCCCGCAGTCCATGTGGCATGAGGGCCTAGGGCAAGGCGAAGGGGAAGGAAAGTCCTCCAAGCGGCGGATGTTTTCCCAAATTCCGCAGGCCATGCCGCTGCGGACGTGGCTGGTCATCCTCCTCGTCGTGGTCTCCGGTCTCGGCATTACGGGCTCGTCCTTTGCAGTGAATTCCATCATGCGCAACGTGCTCTTCAATAACGTCGATGATGAGCTGCGCGCCGCGTCGACCACATGGGCGCGCGATATCAGCAATGACTTTTTCATCGGCGATCACACCAAGCGCCCGCCTACCGAATACGTGGTGTTGAACTACCTGCCCGATGGCACCATCCGCTATTCGGGACCATCGTCAACCACCCCGAATGCGGAGAATATCCCGCTCGGCGGCTACCCCACCACCGTGGGTTCCATCGAGAACAACACCAAGTGGCGCGCGCTCGCCTTCGCGGACTCCAAGGGCGTCATCACGGTCATTGCTAAGGACATGACCCATGAGAAGGAAATCCTGCACGGCCTAGCCATGGTCCAAGTGACCATTGCCGCCATCGCCCTGGCCGCCATTGCGGCCGTGGGTTTCTGGTTTATCCGCAGGGCGTTGCGGCCGCTGCGGGTGGTGGAAAAGACGGCGTCGCAAATCGCGGCAGGCGACCTAGACAAACGCGTGCCCAAGTGGCCGCTGCACACGGAGGTGGGCCAGTTGGCTGCCGCGCTCAATATCATGTTGGGTCAGCTGCAGCGCTCCGTCGTGCGCGCGCAGGAGAAAGAGGAACAGATGCGTCGCTTCGTCGGCGATGCTTCGCATGAGCTGCGCACGCCGCTGACCAGCCTGCGCGGCTATACCGAGCTCTATCGCTCCGGTGCCACCAAGGACGTGGACCTAGTCTTTTCCAAGATAGACGATGAGTCCAAGCGCATGTCCTTGCTGGTGGAGGACCTGCTGGCCCTCACCCGCGCTGAAGGCACGCGCCTAGACCTGCGCCCGGTGGACCTACTGGAACTGGCCCTGTCCGTGGGCTCTTCCGCGCGCGCGGCCTTCCCCGGCCGCGAGATTGAGGTGGCCAATGACGCCAAGTCCATCCCGGTGGTCAATGGCGATGCCAGCCGCCTGCACCAGGTGCTGCTCAACCTAGTGACCAACGGCATCCGTCACGGCGGCGAGGATGCGACCGTGACGCTGCGCCTGCGCCGCGAGGCCAATGACGTGCTAGTCGATGTCAGCGATGACGGCAAGGGTATGTCCCAGGAAGATGCGGCACACATCTTTGAGCGCTTTTACCGCGCGGATACCTCGCGCACCCGCGATACGGGCGGCTCCGGCCTGGGCTTGGCCATCGTCCACTCCCTGGTGGAGCAGCACGGTGGCAGCATTAGCGTCGACTCTGAGCTCGGCCGCGGCACCACCTTTACGGTGCGCCTGCCCGCGCTTGCCGACGCCCCCTCTGAGCCCTAGTCCTCCCGAATGCCTTCCTCGTTGCAGCCGAGGTGCTGACGGATGCGGGCGGCCGCCTCATCCATCGCGGCATCGTCGGTGTTATCAGCGTCGAAGGCCTTGGCAAAGTCATACTCTTCCATCTTCTCGGTGGGGAAGAGGTGGATATGGGTATGCGGGACATCGAATCCAGCGATGATGTAGCCGGTGCGCGGGGTATCAAACGCGGTCTTGATAGCGCCGCCGATTTCCAGGGCGACCTCGTTGAGGTGGGCCCAGGTCTGTGGATCCAGGTCGGTCCACTTATCTACTTCCTCGATGGGCACGACCAAGGTGTGGCCGTAGCGCAGCGGCTCGATGGAGAGGAAAGCCACGCAGGTCTCATCGCGGTAGACAAAGCGAGCGGGTAGTTCACCATTAATGATCTTTGTAAATACAGAAGCCATGTGTGCCAGGCTACCCGCTGGTTATGATGGTGGGCATGCGCATTCTCGTAATTGGTTCGGGCGGCCGTGAACACGCCCTAGTCAAGGGCCTGTCCGCCGACCCTAAGAGCACCGAAATTCACGCCGCGCCGGGCAGCGCGGCCATGTCCGCCCTCGCTACCGTCCACCCGGATTACTCCCAGGTAGATGACGCTGATCGCATGGTGGAGCTCGCCCAGAGCATCGCCGCGGACCTCGTTGTCATCGGCCCTGAGGTTCCCCTCGTCGCCGGCGTGGCCGATGCCCTGCGCGCGGCCGGCATCGCTGTCTTCGGACCCAGCAAAGACGCAGCCCAGATCGAGGGATCCAAGGCATTTGCCAAGGACGTCATGGAGTCCGCCGGCGTCAAGACCGCCCGCGCGGAACAGCTGCGCCCGGGCTCCACCGAGGACGACATTGAAGCTGCCCTCGACCGCTTTGGCCCGCAGTTCGTGGTCAAAGACGATGGCCTGGCCGGCGGCAAGGGTGTCGTAGTCACCCCGGACCGCGACGCCGCCCGCGCCCACGTCGATGCCGTCCTCGCAGCCGGCAACCCGGTGCTGTTGGAATCCTTCCTCGACGGCCCCGAAGTCTCGCTCTTCTGCTTAGTCGATGGCGAGACCGTTGTCCCACTGCTGCCGGCCCAGGATCACAAGCGCGCCTATGACAACGACGAAGGCCCCAATACCGGTGGCATGGGAGCCTACACCCCGCTGCCGTGGCTGCCGGAGGACGGCGTGCAGCGCATCGTGGACGAGGTCTGCACCCCTGTGGCCAAGGAGATGGCGCGCCGCGGCACCCCTTATTCCGGCCTGCTCTACGCCGGCCTGGCCTGGGGCGAAGAAGGCCCGGCCGTCGTCGAGTTCAACTGCCGCTTCGGCGACCCAGAGACCCAGGCAGTGCTCTCCCTGCTCAAGTCCCCGCTGGCTGAGGCCCTTAACGCCACGGCCACCGGCACCCTCTCCGAGCTTCCGCCGCTGGAGTGGGAGGATGGCTTCGCCGTCATCATCGTCATGGCGGCCGAGGGCTACCCGGCTTCCCCGCGCAAGGGCGATGCCATCTCCGGCGCCGCCCTGGACGATCCGCAGCGCGTCCTCCATGCCGGCACCGTGCATACCGATGGCGCCTACCGCACCGCGGGCGGCCGCGTGCTCAGCGTGCTGGGCAAGGGTTCCACGCTTGCCGACGCCCGCACAGACGCCTACGCCACCGTCGACGGCATCAAGTTTGCGGGTGGCTTTGTGCGCCGGGACATCGGCAAGCGAGCAGAAGACGGTGAGATTTCTCTCTAACCCTTCACCCCGCGGCGGGGCAGGCATGGAATAATAGCCACGTGGCTGAAAAGAAGAAGATTTCCAACGTCCTGTCCTCCCGCTATGCCTCCGCGGAGCTGTCCAATATCTGGAGCCCGGAGCATAAAATCATCTTGGAGCGCAAGCTCTGGATCGCGGTCATGCGCGCCCAGAAGGATCTAGGCGTAGACATCCCCGCCAAGGCCATCGATGCCTACGAGGCCGTGGTAGAGGACGTGAACCTCGAGTCCATCGCGGAGCGCGAGCGCGTCACCCGCCACGATGTGAAGGCCCGCATCGAAGAATTCAATGCGCTGGCCGGCTACGAGCACATTCACAAGGGCATGACCAGCCGCGATCTCACCGAGAACGTGGAGCAGCTGCAGATCCACACCTCGCTGGAGATCATCCGCGATAAGGCCATCGCCGTGGTCTCCCGCATCGGCCGCCACGCCGCCGAGTACCAGTCCCTGGTCATGGCGGGCCGCTCCCACAACGTGGCCGCGCAGGCCACCACCCTGGGCAAGCGCTTCGCCACGGCCGGCGATGAGATGCTGCTGGCCATCGAGCGCGTCGAAGACCTCCTCGGCCGCTACCCGCTGCGCGGCATCAAGGGTCCGATGGGCACCTCCCAGGACATGCTCGATCTCATGGGCGGCTCCGAGGACAAGCTCGCCTCCCTAGAGACGGCCATCGCGGATTACCTAGGCTTCCACCGCATCTTCAATTCCGTGGGCCAGGTCTACCCGCGCTCCCTCGACTTCGACGCCATCTCCGCCCTCGTGGAGCTCGGCGCCGCCCCGTCCTCGCTGGCCACCACCATCCGCTTGATGGCCGGCAACGAGACCGTCACCGAGGGCTTCAAGGAGGGCCAGGTTGGCTCCTCTGCCATGCCGCACAAGATGAACGCCCGCTCCTGCGAGCGCGTCGGCGGCCTGCAGGTCATCCTCCGCGGCTACCTCACCATGGCCGCGGACCTCGCTGGCCAGCAGTGGAACGAGGGCGATGTCTTCTGCTCCGTCGTCCGCCGCGTCGCGCTTCCCGACGCCTTCTTTGCCCTCGACGGCCAATTCGAAACCTTCCTCACCGTCCTCGACGAGTTCGGCGCCTTCCCCGCCATGATCGACCGCGAACTGGAGCGCTACCTGCCCTTCCTGGCCACCACCCGCATCCTCATGGCGGCCGTGCGCGCCGGCGTGGGCCGCGAGACCGCCCACGAGGTCATCAAGGAAAACGCCGTGGCCGTCGCGCTCAATATGCGCGAAAACGGCGGCGAGCAGGACCTAGTCCAACGCCTCGCCGCCGATGACCGCCTGCCCATGGACGAGTCCGACCTCGAGGCCGCCCTGGCTGATAAGCACGCCTTCATCGGCGCCGCCGAGTCCCAGGTCAGCCAGGTGCTTAACCGCATCAACGCTCTGGTAGGCGAGCACCCCAAGGCCGCGGCCTATACCCCGGGCGAGATCCTCTAAAGCGAGCCTCGCTGGGCGCGCTTTCCTTTCGCAGTGCGTCTTCCTTTTTCGCATTTCGATCAAATAGTCCCCGAATCCCACGCGGATTTCGGGGCTTATTTGATCGAAACGTGCTCGCTACCCCTGGGCGCTAGAATGAAGGTCATGCGACCTGAGCTTTCTTCTTATACCCATCTTGCCTCCGGCAAGGTCCGCGATATCTACGATGTAGACGAGAACACTCTTCTGATGGTGGTCTCGGACCGCATCTCGGCTTACGACCACGCCCTCGAACCGGCCATCCCGGACAAGGGCCGCGTGCTGACCGCCACCTCGAAGTTCTTCTTCGACTCCATCGATTTCCCCAACCACCTGGCCGGCCCGCTCGATGATGAGCGCATCCCCGCCGAGTGCCTTGGCCGCGCGATGGTGGTCAAGAAGCTGGATATGCTGCCCTTCGAGTGCGTGGCCCGCGGCTTCCTCACCGGTTCCGGCCTGAAGGAGTACAAGGCCAACGGCACTGTGTGCGGTATCGAGCTGCCGGAGGGCCTGGTTGAGGCTTCCCGCCTGCCCGAGCCCATCTTCACCCCGGCCACCAAGGCGGAACAGGGCGAACACGATGAGAACGTCTCCTTCGACTTCGTGGTGGACAAGCTGGGCGCCGAGCGCGCCGAGGAGCTGCGCGCGGCCACCCTCCGCATCTACTCCGAGGCCGCCGCGCTCGCGGAGGAGAAGGGCATCATCCTCGCCGATACCAAGTTCGAGTTCGGCCTAGACCAAGACGGCACCCTCGTGCTGGCCGATGAGGTCCTGACCCCAGATTCCTCCCGCTACTGGCCGGCCGATTCCTACGTGGAAGGCGAGGTCCAGCCGTCCTTCGACAAGCAATACGTGCGCAATTGGCTGACTTCTGACGCCTCCGGATGGGATCAAGCCGCCGACGGTACCCCGCCCCAGCTTCCCGATGACGTCGTTTCCGCCACCCGCCTGCGCTATATCGAGGCCTATGAGCGGCTTTCCGGCGAGCGCTTCGCGGACTTCCTTTCGCCCGAGGCCTAGCTCTCGCTCTACGGGGCGCCACGCGTACAGTGGGGCGGCATGAGCAACGAGAATCTTTCCGCCCCCGTGGCCGCCGTCCACCCCGTGACCCGTTCCTTCCACGGACGCGAGTTCGTGGATAACTACGAGTGGCTGCGCGATAAGGAATCCCAGGAAACCCTGGATTACCTCAACGCAGAAAATGATTACACCAAGGCGAAGACCGCGCACTTGGATGAGATGACGGAGAATATCTTCCAGGAGATTAAGTCCCGCATCAAGCAAACCGATATGTCCGTGCCTTCTCGCCGCGGCGATTACTGGTATTACGGCCGTACTGAGGAGGGCAAGAGCTACGGCTACTCCTGCCGCCTCCCGGTAGAGGAGGGGGCTGACCCATGGACTGCCCCGGTTATCCCAGAGGAGGGCACCCCGGAAGGCGAGGAGATCATCCTCGACGCCAACGCGCTGGCCGAGGGCAAGGACTTCTTTGCCCTCGGTGCTGCCTCCATCTCTGATTCCGGCCGCTACCTGGCCTATTCCGTGGACTTCGCCGGCGACGAGCGCTTCGAGCTCTACATTAAGGACCTGGACACCGGCGAGCTTCTCGACGACCACCTTAAGGGCATCTTCTACGGCGCCACTTGGGCTGGCGACGGCTATATCTTTTATACGACCGTCGACGAGGCATGGCGCCCCGATGCGATCTGGCGCCACAAGGTCGGCACCGCGCAGTCCGAGGACGTGCAGGTGTTTAAGGAAGAAGACGAACACTTCAACGTCGGCATCGGCAGCGCTCGCTCTGATAAGTACCTTTTCCTTGGCGTGAGCTCCAAGGTGACTTCTGAGGTATGGGTTCTCGAAGAAGACAACCCCGAGGGTGAATTCCGCCTGCTGTGGGAGCGCGAATCTGGCGTGGACTACGACGTCGACCACGCCGTCGTTAAGGGCGAGGATTACTGGATCGTCACCCACAACGCTACCGGCCCCAATTTCGAGGTCGGCTATACCAAGGCCGGGGAAGAGTTGCCCACCCTACGCGAGCTGCCGGCGCTTTTGCCGCACGAGGAGACCACTCGCATCGAGGGCGTGGACACCTACCGCGATCAGATTGTGGTGGGCTACCGCCGCGGCGGCATCGGCCGCGCCGCCATCATGCGCGTGAACGATGGCTTTAGCGAATTCGAAGAGCTCAACTTCGACGAAGAACTCTTCACCGTGTCCGTATCCGGCAACCCCGAGTGGGACGCACCGGTGCTGCGCGTGAGCTACGTGTCTTTCACCCAGCCCTCCCAGCTCTTTGATTACCGCGTGGATACCGGCGAATTTACCCTGCTCAAGGAGCAGGAGGTCCCCGGCGGTTATAACCCGGATGACTACGTGGCCTACCGTCTGTGGACCACGGCTGCCGACGGCACCGATATCCCCGTCTCCATTGTCCACCGGGCCGACCTCGACCGCACCCAGCCGAACCCGACCCTGCTCTACGGTTACGGTTCCTATGAGGTCAGCGTGGATCCTGCTTTCTCCGTTACCCGCCTTTCCCTCATGGACCGCGGCATGATCTTCGCCGTGGCCCATGTCCGCGGTGGCGGCGAGATGGGTCGTACCTGGTACGACGATGGCAAGATGCTCAAGAAGAAAAACACCTTCACTGACTTCATCGATGTTGCTGATGACCTCATCGCCCGCGGCGTGACCACCGCTGACCAGATGGTGGCCGAGGGTGGCTCAGCTGGTGGCATGCTCATGGGCGCGATTGCCAATATGGCCCCGGATCGCTTCACCGCTATCCAGGCCGTCGTGCCGTTCGTGGACCCGCTGACCTCCATCCTCATGCCGGAGCTTCCACTCACGGTGCCTGAATGGGAAGAGTGGGGCGACCCGTACCATGATCCAGAGGTCTATGACTACATGAAGTCCTACTCGCCGTACGAAAATATCGAGGCTAAGGACTACCCGGACATCCTGGCTATCACCTCGCTCAATGACACTCGCGTGCTCTACGTTGAGCCGGCCAAGTGGATCGCCCAGCTGCGAACGACGGCCACCGGCGGCGAGTTCTTGCTCAAGACCGAAATGGCAGCAGGCCATGGCGGCGTGTCTGGCCGCTATGAAAAGTGGCGTCAGAACGCCTTCGAGTATGCGTGGACCATCAACAAGGCCACCGGCTTGGAGAAGTAAAACCCGGATAGGGGGCCAACGCGCGAATCCTGAATTCCTGTGCGATAATTTTCCTTATGAATGGCCACCTTCTGGTATCTATCTCCAGCATCTTTGATGACACACGGAAGCAGGCTAGCCGGCTCCTCTCGATCCTTGATCGGGAGGAGATTCCTGTTTCCCTGCTGATTGCCCCGCATATCGACGGCAACTGGCACCTCGCCAAAGACAAAGACACCAAGAAGTGGCTCCAAGACCAAGCCGATGCCGGCCGCGTTCTTATCCTGAACGGTTTCGATCGTTCAGTGCAGGGCCGCCGCGCGGAATTCGCTAACCTCGATTCGCACGAGGCGAAGCTGCGCCTCGCCGGAGCTACCCGCCAGATGGCCAAGATCGGCTTCGAGCCCACCATCTTTGCTCCCCCTCGCTGGCGCATGTCGCCCGGTACCTTGCAGGTCTTGCCGCAGTTCAAGTTTGAGGTAGCCGCCTCCACCCGCGGTATTCTCCAGATAAATTCTGGTAAGTTCCACCAGGCCCGCAACCTTTCTTTTGGTGAAGGCTTTGGTTCCGCCAAGTGGTGGCGAAAGAACATTATTCGCGCTGCTGAGCGCTCCGCCCAACGTGGCAATACGGTCCGCCTTTCGGTTTCCGGACGCAACCTGGATGACCGCAAGGTAATCAATGATTTTGTCAAAGCCGCCGATCGGGCCATCAACGCCGGCGCGACCCCTGCCGACTACGGCGCTTACCTTTCAAAATAGCCCGCGCATTCCCTCGTCAGAGGCTCCGCGGAGCAACAAGCACAGCTTCGCGATTTTCGTCCATATAAACGCCTATTTCCGTCGACGGTTGCGGTGGTTTATATGGACGAAAGTCGTGAAATGACAAAAGGGCCCCGCCGCTAGGGAGTCTTCCTCCGAAGCATGCGGGGCTAGGGCTAACGGGTAATTAGCGCTGCAGGCTAGTGATGAAGTTCTTTACTTCCTTTGGCAGCATGACCCAGATGGGGGCCGGGATGGCCTTCTGGAGATTGCCGGTCACGGCAAGGAAACCAGGGATGGCGACAAGGCCGGCGATGGCCGCGATGGCCGCGATGGCGGCGGCGATGCCTGCTCCCACGGAGCTGGTGCTGGAGCTAGAGCCGGAGGCAGGCTTACTCGGCTTTTCAGAAGGGTTCTCGGAGGGCTTGTCCTCTGGCTTACCTGGTTCATCGGAAGGCTTGTCTGCAGGATTGTCCGCAGGATCATCCGGCTGGCTGGCGGAGTCGTCCGTGCCGAGGGTGAAGCCGACTTTGACTGGGTCGTGGTCGGAGGCGCGGAATGGGGAGTCATCGTAAAAGTCCACGATGTTGTAGTTGCGGCGGGAGTATTCGAAGGCGACGGGTTCATCGGCATTGATGTTCCACACTTGGGCGTCGTCAAGCGTGCCGGTGGCAACCTTATTGGCCAGCACGTGATCGAGGGTGCCGAGCAGGCCGGAGAACTGGTAGGAAGGGTCAGCCTCGTACTTTTCGGCAGGGACGGTAAAGCCATCGTTGCGGAAGACATCGAGCGCGGTCTCGTGGGTGTAGGTATTGAAATCACCCAGGGCGAATAGCGGCTTGTCCTTCCAGTCCTCCTGCTTGTGCAGCGCATCGAGCACGGCCTGGGCCTGTGCATTGCGGACGTTTGGGTTATTTCCCTGGCCGTCGCCAGAATCGGCGTCGCCCTTGGCTACCGAGCCCTTGGATTTGAAGTGGTTGGCCACGGCAACGAAGGATTCCTCGCCCTCCTTCAGCGGCTGGAATTCTTGGGCAAGCGGTTCGCGGGCGGTGCCGGTGAAGCGATCATCCTGGAAGATGCGGGATTCGCCAACGGGCTTGACCACATCCTTGTGGTAGATGAACGCGGTGCGGATAACATCCGGGGAGTCCGGTACGGCGTCCTCGGAAGGGGAGGGGACGAAGGCCCACTTGTCAGAGCCGGCGGCCTCGTTGAGCTTTTCCGTCAGGTGCTTCAGAGCTTTATCGCGCTGGGCGAAGTCACCGGTGACAGCGTAGCCATCTTCGATTTCGGAAAGGCCGATGACATCGGCATCGAGGCCGTTGATAGCGGCGACAATTTTGCGCTCCTGGTCTTCCAGCGCGGATTGGGTATAGGCGCCGCGGGTCTTTCCGCGATTGACGGTGACCTTATTGCCCTCGCGGTCGGTGTAGGCGCTGCCGCCGAATTCCTCGCCCAAGGAGGTGAAGTAGTTCAGCACATTGAAGGCGCCGATGGTGTACTCGCCCTTGACGTCATCGATGGCGTGGAGCTCGGCCGCGCGGGAATCTTCCCAAGAGATGGGCAGGTCCGCGCCCTTGGTATTGCCGGTGACCGGGGTGGTGGGCTGGAAGCGCCACTGGTCGTGGGAGAAGCCCACGATGACCGGGTGTTGGAAGGACACGGTATCGGTGGTGCGCAGGGACTTGATGGTCTGGCCATCATCCTGGGCGATGTACGGCAGTGGGGTGTTCTGGTCGGTCTTGAGATAGTCGCGGGTGCGGCCATCGTCCAGGGTGACCAGCTTATCGGCGTTGTCCTTGGTGAGCTTCTGGATATCGGAGTTGGGATCCGTGGAGGGAGAGAAGATATCGGAAGGCTGGCGGAAGGCTTCCTTGCCCGGGGCGAGGCCGACCTCGCCGTACTGGTTGAGCGAATAGTTATTGGTCACGGTGTGCTCGCCTGGCTGGATGAGCATGTGCTCGAAGGGCTCGCGGGCCTCGGTGCCATCAGGAAGCTGGTCCACCTTGAGTGGGGTGACCTTCTCCAGCGGGGTATCGAGCTGCGTGACCGTGGAGGCGGTGAGTTGGGTGGAGCCATAGAATTCGGAGACCTTGCCGGTTACCTCGACGGAGTCCTCAAGGGCAGGGTACTGGTCGGCCGGCTTATCGCCCATGTAGACGAAGATGGCCTGGGAGGCGTCGGTGGCCTCGGCGCCGGTGCCACCGGTCTGAATGGTGAAGCCATTGAGTCCGCCTTCGGACCACACGCCGGTGACGACGCCCTCGGTGGCCACGGTCTGGTCCTTGAGCGGGGATTCGGCGCCGGTGCCTTGGATATCTGCGATGGCGGTGACGCCCTCGGGGGTCGGCTGCTCGGGCTCTGCCGGCTCCTCAGGCTGCGGGGCGGGGGCTTCGTTACCGGAGTTGGTCGGGGTAGGGGCGCCGGTGGTGAAGTCGGCGGCGTTGTCATCGGTATCGGTGCCCTCGGCGTCGCGGGCGGCGGACGTGGCATTGGACAGGCCCGGGGCGGCGGTGCCTTCCTTGATAGAAGCGGCGCCGTAGCCGATGGCATCGATGGGGGTACCGGTGGCGTCGGCAAGCTGCACGGAGCCTTTGGAGCCGGACATGTTGAGGCTGCCCTCGGCATCTGGGGCAGGCAGGGCTTCGCCCGCGCCATTGCCGGCCGCGCCCTGCACTAGGAAGTAGCCGTGCGGCGCGATGGTGCCGGAAAGCTCCGCCTTTCCGCCGGTATTGCCGGAGGCGGAGAAGTACTCCACGGTGTATCCGGTCAGGTCAATCGGGGCATCGGTGGGGTTATAGAGCTCGATGAAGTCATGGGTGAAGGCAGCGCCCTTATTGCCACCGCCCCCGTAGACCTCGGAGATGACTGTGGCGGAGCCGTCGGTGGCGGCCGTGGCGGTAGGAACGGCAAGGGCGGCGGAGGACAAGGCGGTGGCAAGTGCCAGCGCGCCGAGGCGGCGAGAAGACATAGATTCAACCTTAAAAAGAGAGCGACAGTGTGCGTTGTTTATTAGTAGAGGGCCGCGCCGGGCCAGGCTGGAGCGCACGCCGAAGTTTGCCAGAGCGTCGTTTGGGGTTCACGTAGAGTTTGCCCAACCGGGGTGAAACCCACACTGCGGGGGTGAGTCTAGGTAAAAGGCGGGGGTGCCAACTAAACTAAGCCGCGCAGACCAAAGCCCCATACAGTAAGGCAAATATTTCATGGCTCGTGTAGTTGTCAATGTCATGCCCAAGGCGGAGATTCTGGATCCGCAGGGCCAAGCCGTCGTCCGCGCGCTGGGTCGCATCGGGGTATCCGGTGTCAGCGATGTGCGCCAGGGAAAGCGCTTCGAGCTCGAGGTCGATGACTCCGTCACCGCAGAGGACTTGGAGAAGGTAGCCGCCACGCTGCTGGCCAATACCGTCATCGAGGACTACGAGGTTGTTGGGCTGGAGGTCAAGTAAGTGACCGCCACAATCGGAGTAATCACTTTCCCCGGAACCCTGGATGATGTGGATGCCGCTCGCGCTGCCCGCACCGCCGGCGCAGAGGTGAAAAGCCTCTGGCACGCAGATACCGATCTGCACGGCGTGGATGCGGTAGTAGTGCCGGGCGGTTTTTCTTATGGTGACTACCTGCGTTCGGGCGCGATTTCCGCGCTCGCGCCGGTGATGCAGTCCGTTATCGATCGCGCGAAGCAGGGCATGCCGGTGCTCGGCATCTGCAATGGCTTCCAGATCCTTACCGAGGCGGGCCTGCTGCCAGGCGCGCTGACCCGCAATAAGGGACTGCACTTCCACTGCACCGATACCTACCTCGAGGTGGCCAATTCCACCACCGCGTGGACCAGCGAGTTTGAGCAGGGCCAGAAGATACTGGTGCCGGCCAAGCACGGCGAGGGCCGCTTCCAGGCCGGCGATGATGATATCGCCCGCATCGAGGGCGAGGGCCGCGTGGTCTTCCGCTATACCGATAATTACAACGGTTCCGTCAACGGCATTGCCGGTGTCAGCGATGAGTCCGGCCGCATCGTCGGCCTTATGCCGCACCCCGAGCACGCCATTGACATGCTAACCGGCCCATCCACCGACGGACTGGGACTTTTCGTATCCGCCATCAAGGCCGTCGCCCAGGCGCCGGCGGTTTAAGGAGGCCATTTTCATGACCGTTCATAATGACACCGTAGAAAAGGCGCAGTCCACCCCGGACGAGCAGCAGCCCTACGCGGAACTCGGCCTGAAGGATGACGAATACCAGCGCATCCATGACATCCTGGGCCGCCGCCCCACCGACGCGGAGCTGACCATGTACTCCGTCATGTGGTCCGAGCACTGCTCCTATAAGTCTTCCAAGACGCACCTGCGTTACTTTGGTGAGACCATGACTGAGGAGATGGGGGAGAAGATCCTCGCCGGCATTGGTGAGAACGCTGGCGTGGTGGACATCGGAGACGGCAACGCGGTGACCTTCCGCGTGGAGTCCCATAACCACCCCTCCTACGTGGAGCCTTACCAGGGTGCGGCTACCGGCGTGGGCGGCATCGTCCGCGACATCATGGCCATGGGCGCTCGCCCGATTGCCGTGATGGACCAGCTGCGCTTTGGCCCTGCCGACGCCCCCGATACCAAGCGCGTCCTGCCCGGCGTGGTCTCCGGCGTGGGTGGCTACGGCAACTCCCTGGGCCTGCCCAATATTGGCGGCGAGACCGTCTTTGATGAGACCTATGCCGGTAACCCGCTGGTCAACGCCCTGTGCGTGGGCACCCTCAAGGTCGATGATCTCAAGCTGGCCTTTGCGTCCGGCAAGGGCAACAAGGTCATGCTCTTCGGCTCCCGCACCGGTCTGGATGGCATCGGCGGCGTGTCTGTGCTGGCCTCCGATACCTTCGAGGACGGCGCCGAGCGCAAGCTGCCGGCCGTGCAGGTGGGCGACCCCTTCGCGGAGAAGGTCCTCATCGAGTGCTGCCTGGACCTCTACCACGCCGGCGTGGTCGTAGGCATCCAAGACTTGGGAGGCGCGGGCCTGGCCTGCGCCACCTCCGAGCTGGCTGCCTCTGGCGATGGCGGCATGGAGGTCAACCTCGATAACGTGCCGCTGCGCGCGCAGAATATGACCGCGGCCGAGATCCTCGCCTCCGAGTCCCAGGAGCGCATGTGCGCCGTTGTAGCTCCGGAGAACGTGGCGAAGTTCCGTGAAATCTGCGAGCACTGGGACGTCACCTGTGCCGAGATTGGCGAGGTCACCGAGGGTAACCACCTGGTCATCTGCCACCAGGGCGAGGTCGTCGTGGATGCCCCAGCCGGCACCATTGCGGACGAGGCTCCGGAGTATGACCGCCCGTATGCCCGCCCGGAGTGGCAGGACGAGCTGCAGAAATACCAGGGCACCGACAAGCGTGGCCTGGTTGAGTCCCTGCAGAAGCTCGTGTCCTCCCCGGCGCTGTGCTCGCGCGATTTCATCATGAACCAGTATGACCGCTACGTGCGCGGCAATACCGTCCAGTCCCACCATGCGGACGCCGGCGTCCTGCGCGTCGATGAGGAGACCGGCCGCGGCGTGGCTGTTTCCGCCGATGCTTCCGGCCGCTACACCAAGCTGGATCCGAATATGGGCGCCCGCCTCGCGCTGGCGGAGGCCTACCGCAACGTCGCCGTCACCGGCGCCAAGCCCGTCGCGATCACCAACTGCCTGAACTACGGCTCCCCGGAAAACCCCGACGTGATGTGGCAGTTCCGCGAGTCTGTGCATGGGCTTGCCGACGCCGCCGTGGAGCTTTCCATCCCCGTCTCCGGCGGCAACGTCTCCTTCTACAACCAGACCGGCGAAGAGCCGATCCTGCCCACCCCTGTTGTGGGCGTGCTGGGCGTTATCGATGACGTACACAAGGCCATCGGCAACGAGCTGGGCACCGTGGGCGAGAAGGAAGTGCTCATCGCCCTGGGTGAGACCAAGGATGAGTTCGGCGGCTCTATCTGGCAGCAGGTCAGCGCCGATACCTCCGATGCTTCCTCCCTCAACGGCCTGCCCCCGCAGGTAGACATGGCCAACGAGAAGCGCCTGGCCGAGTTCTTCCACGGCAATGAGCTGCTCACCGCCGCACACGATATCTCCGAGGGTGGCCTTGCCGTCACCGCCTTTGAGATGGCAAAGCGCGCCGGTGCTACTGCCGACGGCGCCGGCCTCGGCCTCAACCTGGACCTCACCGCGGTCCACGAGGACGAGTTCGTCGCCGCCTTCTCCGAGTCCGCCTCCCGCGTGCTCGTGGCCACCACCGCCGACCGCGCCGATCAGGTACTCGCCCGCGCCGGCGAGCTGGGCATCCCAGCCGCCATCGTTGGCGAGACCACCGAAACCGGTGCCCTCACCCTCGGCGGCGAGTCCGTCGCCATCTCCCAGCTGGTCGCCGCCTGGTCCGCCACCTTGCCGGACCTCTTCGACCACGCCGTGGGCGCTAACTCCGTAGTGGAGTAAAATCTCCCGGCGTTGGACAAACGCAACTAAGCGACAATGCGGAAAGCCCGGCTTCGGCCGGGCTTTTTAGCTCGTTAGGAGCAGGGACAAGGCTCGGCCTTATAAAGAACAGCGTCGGGACGAGTTCTTTTCAAATATTTCCCTTTCAGGCAACCTTTTCTTAACGTCAACGGCCTACCGTGGGTGTGTCCCTCTACAAAATATCCACTACTCATGGAAGCCAACGTCTAATGCGCATTCGTACTCTCGCTCTTACTGCTGCCGTTGCGTGTGCTGGTGTAACAGTGCCCGCCACCGCCGCCGAGAATGGTTCCTATTACTCCACCAAGCAGCACTATGAACCGCAGGGGCGGGAGTACTCCGAAGCTCCCGCAGGATTCCGACAGATCTATACCTCCACGGTGGACCGGCATGGCTCGCGTGGCTTGTCTAGCTTTAAGTATGACGACCTCGCGCAGCAGATGCTGGAGTATGCTCAGGAGCGTGGTGAACTCACGGATCTAGGAGAAAAGCTCATTCCGCAGGTAGAAGCGATGATTTCCGTGAATGAGGAATTGCCCGGGGGCGCCGGACAAGACGCCGGATACGGAAACCTCACCGCCGTTGGGCGGGAAGAACTGCGGGGGATTGGTCAGCGCAATGCGCAACGCAATGCCGAGCTTATGCACAGCATCGACAGGGATGATTCCAAGGTGAAATTCATCTCTTCGGGTGAGGACCGCGCTAATGACTCTGGTTGGAGTTTCGGTGAGGCATGGCTGAAGGAAGCTCCCGCTCTTGCTGACAACCTCGTGGACGGAACCAACGATGGGCATGTCACCATCGAGCCACGCACTGATCTGATGTATGCGCATAAAGATAAGAAGTCACCGTCGTACGAAAAATATTCGGCGTGGAAAGACTCACCGCAGCTACAGGAAAAGATCCAGGAAGCATATTCCAAGCCGGCCTCCCAAGAAGCTTCGCAGGAGTTGCTGTCCAAGATTTTCACCTCGGATTTTATCGATGAGCTAAAAGATGGATCCATTTCTTTTAGCGCCCGTGAAAAGGATGGCAAGACAGTAGAAGGAATAGTGGACGCCGCGCTGCAGTTCTACAACCTGTACATCATTGCTCCAGCACTTGCTCATGAGGAGAAAACCCCTGCTGAGGGGTGGATATTTGATCAGTACATGGACGATGCGAGCGGGCCTACCTTTGCATACCTATTGGATGTAGAAGACTTCTATGAGAAGGGGCCGGCTATCGAGGGTCGCACTGTTTCTTACGACAATTATGAGCCACTGCTTGAGGAAATGATTGAGGGCGTACAGGATCGCGCCGCCGGTGGTGATATAGCTGCGGAATATAGGTTTGGTCACGCGGAAACCATCATTCCGCTCGCCGCATTGCTGAAAACACCTGGCTCAGAGAAGGGAGTTCCCGCAGGAGAGCTCTACACCTGGCAGAACTCGGATTGGCGTGGTGACGAGGTCTCCCCGATGGGAGCAAATATCCAGTGGGATGCCTTCCAGAATGACAATGGCGAGACCCTCGTGCGCATGCTGTACAACGAGAAGGAAATTCCCTTCAAAGAGGGGTGTGAGCCAATAAGTGAGGGCTCGACGTTTTATACCATCGATGAGCTGTCCGCTTGTCTGCCGCTTGGTTCTATCTCTGACCACTCTCAAGCCCATATTGATTCCACAGCGGACAGCGGGTACAAGCCACAATCAGGAAGTAGCGTTGCCTCTTCACAGCCGAAGATGTGGGCGGTAGTTGGTGCCCTCGTCAGCGTACTGACTATTGCAGTGGGAACGGTGTACTTCAACCGGCAGCAGATAGAAAGTCTTCTACACAAGTTCGGCATCCAACTTCCCTTTTAGCAGCGGCAAGATTTTACTGAGGGGCGACAAACTGGGAAGTTCTCCTCGAATCACCGTTTAGTGGCGACTTCCTAAAGGTACAGCCTCCCATATGGTTTCCACAGTTCAATGGAACCGCAAGCAGGCTCGCTACAGCTCTAGGTCTAGCGCCATTGCAGCCTTTATTGCTCGGCTGGGCCTAGTGTGTGTCGTCCTTTCGGATTTCGACCTTGAAGTATGTCCGCAGCGCAACGCGTGGGCAGGGGAAGACCGCCTAGGATTTTGACCAAGAGATGAAACACGGATAATCCCTTTGATTGGTTGTTGGCCTAATCACGCAGGCGGGAAAGTTTCGATTTCCCTGACAGTCCCACGCTCTCGTGCGCCGCAACCATGTCCGTAAAGTCCCCCGACCAGCGACGATAATTTCTGCCAGCGGGAAAGGAACTAGATGTGGACCCTACAGAATATGTGCGCCCCATGACAATGGTATGTCCCTTCTTGAATGCACACGGCATACGGAACAACCACGTGCTGCAGAAAAGACCTATAAGGGGTAGCTCTGACGGCTCGGCGTTAAATTAGCCGGAATTATCCAGAGGATGGCTAGCCCGTCAGGCATAATGCTGGTATGTCAAAATTCTCCGAGGTACTGGATCAACTGCGCGAAAACCAACCAAAGGCGAAGTATGGCATAGCTTTTGAAAAATTAATGGTCAACTATTTCAAGACCGATCCCACGCTGAAAGCACAGTTCGATGAGGTCACCCGCTGGGTTGATTGGCGCTATAACGGCGGCAAGGCGGATACGGGAATTGACTTGGTCGCCCACCGCGTAGATGACGGCACGTGGATGGCCATCCAGTGCAAGTTCTACGCTTCCAACGCGCGTATCCAGAAATCCCACCTCGATTCCTTCTTCGAGGCCTCAGGGCATTCCTTTGAGACCGAAAACGGCAGCGAATACTTTGGCAGCCGCATGATTATTTCCACCACGGATCATTGGTCGTCACATGCGGAAGCGGCGTTGGCCAACCAGATGATTCCCACCAGCCGCATCGGAATTTCTACCATTGCCGAGTCCCCGATTAACTGGGACGTGGCGTTCCCAGGCTCTGAGGTCCGGGACAAAAGTATCCAAATTAACCTTTCGCAGCGCGAAACTTTCGAACCACGCCCGCACCAGCAAACGGCCATTGATAAGGCTATTGAGGGATTTAAGACCCATGACCGCGGCAAGCTCATTATGGCCTGCGGTACCGGTAAGACTTTTACCGCGCTGCGCCTGGCGGAGCGCGTAGCAGAAGAAAATGGTGGCAAAGCCCGGATTCTGTTCCTCGTTCCTTCCATCTCCTTGTTGTCGCAGACACTAAAGGAGTGGACCGCTCAAGGTCGCCTAGACATGCGTGCCTTCGCGGTGTGCTCGGATTCCAAGGTCTCAAAGAAAGCGGAAGACATTGCGGTCTATGACCTCGAGGTCCCTGTATCTACGGACGGTGAGGAGATTACGCAGCGCTTTGCTTCTGGCAAGCGCGCTAAGGGCCTCAATATCGTGTTTTCTACGTACCAGTCCCTGCCGGCGGTCCATGAAGCGCAGCAGCAGGGCCTAGACGATTTTGATTTGGTCATCTGCGATGAGGCTCACCGCACCACTGGTATTACCCTGGCCGGTGAGGATGCCAGCAATTTTGTCCGCATCCACGATGCTGGCTATATCAGGGCGGCAAAACGCCTTTATATGACCGCCACGCCAAGACTTTATGACGACGCGGTAAAGGGCAAGGCAGCCGAGCACTCCGCCGAGTTGACCTCCATGGATGATGAGGGAATTTATGGCCCCGAGTTCTACCGCCTTGGCTTTGGGGAAGCCGTTGATAAGGGCTTATTGACTGATTACAAAGTTCTTGTCATGACGGTCGATGAGTCGGTGGCTGCGGAAGCGATGGCCCGCAGCGACGACAACCAGATAAACCTCACCACGGCCTCGGCGATGATAGGTGCTTGGAATGGCTTGGCCAAGCGCTCTGGTGAATTGCAGGGCAAGAAAGGCGGCTTTGAGGAAAACGCCCAGCCTATGCAGCGCGCTGTCGCCTTTGCTAAAGACATTAAGTCCTCACAGCTCATCGCTGATACCTATCCTTCGCTCATTGCCACCCACCAAGAGCTGCTTAAGGATAAGGCAGTGTTGAACGATGTCTCCTTGACTAACGTTGATTTGCGCGTTGCTGCACAGCACGTTGATGGCGGTATGAACGCCATGGAGCGTGGCACCAAACTTTCCTGGATCGAATCCCCGGCGGATGAAAACGAAAGCCGCATGCTTACCAACGCCCGCTGCCTGTCCGAGGGCGTGGATGTGCCGGCGTTGGATGCGGTCGTATTCTTTAACCCACGCAACTCCATGGTGGACGTAGTCCAGTCCGTTGGTCGAGTGATGCGTAAATCTGTGGGCAAGGATTACGGTTACATCATTTTGCCGGTGGCGGTGCCACCGAATGTTCCGCCTTCGGAAGCGCTTAACGATAATCAGCGCTTCAAGGTGGTGTGGCAGATTCTCAACGCGCTGCGCGCCCACGATGATCGCTTTAACGCCAAGGTGAATTCGATTGCGCTTAACGGAGCGAATGCGCAAGATGAACTGCCCATTGACGTCAACCATGTTTCTGGTGACAAAGAGAAAAGCGATAAAGAAAAGCTGGATGGGGCAGATAACGCCAATTCCGCTGAGGCATTCGACGATGCTAGCGCCATGACGCAGCAGATTGCATTGTTCTCGTTAGAGCAATGGCAAGAGGCAATTTACACAAAGCTGGTGGATAAGGTTGGCACCCGAACTTACTGGGAAGATTGGGCCGATGACGTGGCCACCATTGCGGAGAACCAAATCACCCGCATCAAATCGCTGCTTGAAAGCGCGGATGGCAACCTACGCAAGGAATTTGATGACTTTGTTGAAGGCCTGCGCAATAACTTGAATGATGGCATCACCGATGACGACGCCATCTCGATGCTCTCTCAGCACCTCATCACCGCACCAGTATTTAACGCGTTGTTTGAAAACCATGATTTCATCACCCATAACCCCGTGGCACAGGTGATGGAGAAAATGGTTAACGCTCTGTCCAAGGCCAACCTCGACACGGAAACAGAGTCTCTGGAGAAGTTCTATGAGTCCGTGCGAGTGCGTGCTTCTGAGGTGACCTCCGCTTCAGGCAAGCAGCAGGTCATCAAAGAGCTGTACGAGCGCTTTTTCCGCAAGGCCTTCAAGAAACAAGCTGAGGCGCTCGGCATTGTTTATACGCCAGTGGAAATCGTGGACTTCATCCTGCGCGCCGCTGACGAGGTCTCCCAGAAGCACTTTGGCAGGGGCCTGAGCGATGAAGGCGTAAGCATCCTTGATCCCTTCGCGGGCACTTCGACGTTCATGGTCCGCTTGCTGCAATCGGGCCTCATCAAGCCGGAGGACCTCGCGCGCAAGTATGCCAACGAGCTTTTTGCCACCGAAATTATGCTGCTGGCCTACTACGTCTCCGCCGTCAACATTGAGACCACCTACAACGCCCTGCGTGAAGAGGCTGCGCAGCGCAACGGGGAACCAGTTCCGGACTACGTACCTTTCACCAACATCGCTCTAGCGGATACCTTCCAAATCCACGAAGACGGCGACATTCCGGACCTCAACGTCTTCCGCGAAAACAACGCCACCATTGAACGCCAAAAGAAAGCACCCATCAACGTAGTGATTGGTAACCCGCCGTACTCAGTGGGTCAAAAGTCTGCGAATGACCTGAACGCCAACCAGAAATATCCGAGCCTGGATAAGCGCATTGCGGAAACTTACGCCGCTAGGTCCACCGCAACAAATAAGAACTCACTTTATGATTCCTATCTGCGAGCCTTCCGTTGGGCGACTGACAGAATTGGAGATCAGGGTGTAGTTATTTTTGTTACGAATAATGGTTGGATTGATGGAAACACAGGCGCCGGTATTCGTTTGTCCATGGCAGAGGATTTCACTGACCTTTACATATTCAATCTAAGGGGTAATTCTCGCACTGCCGGAGATCTCGCGAAACGGGAAGGAGGAAATGTATTTGATATCCGGGTAGGGATTTCTATTGCTATCGGCGTGAAGAGCGCAAATAAGAAGTCTTTTGCATTGCATTATGCAGCTTCGCCTGACTATGCCTCCAAGGCGCAGAAGGTTGAAGATGTGATTAATGCAACTATCAGTAATTTGAATTGGCAGTCAATTGTTCCAAACAAAGAGGGGGACTGGCTGAATCAGCGTTCGAGGGAATTCGCGGCCTGGCCAGTGTTAGGTGAAAAGAAGGGCTCATCAACGAAGATTTTTGAGTCTTTCACCCGTGGGTTGGAGACAGGAAGAGATACGTGGGTCTATAGTTTTTCTTCCTCGAAACTTGAGGACAACATCAAAACTCATAGTCGGACATACAACAATGCTTTGGAACAAATTCGAGATTCGGACTTTGTTGATGAATTCCTTGCAGAGAATTTGGACTTTGTTGATCCGACCCGGATTAAGTGGTCATCTAGTCTTACTAGCCGGCTAAAACAACGCAAACTTCTTGAGGATTTTGCGCAGTTTAAGATTAGAACTGGTAGTTATCGACCCTTTACAAGGACTTTTGCTTACTTTGATGATGCGCTAAATCATAGGGTCAGCCAACTCCCATCAATGTTTCCAACTCTGCAACACCGAAATATTGGCTTCGTTGTTATGGCTCCGCGCGATGCAGCCAATTTCGCGCTGCTTGCGACGGACTTGATGCCGGATTTGTCTTTCTTTACCTACACCGGCCAGTACTTCCCCCGCTTCACTTGGAGCCCAGCTGAGGCCGACGATGGTGGCTTGTTTGGTGAGGGAGGCGTCGTCAAGCAGGGCGAATCCAGCATCTATGGCAAGGTCGGTGAGGTTGTTGACGGGTATGTTCGCGTGGACAACATCACGGATGAGATTAAAGCCTTGTACCGCGATGCTTTGGGCGCTGATGTCACAGGTGATGACATCTTCCACTTTGTCTATGGCAAGCTGCATGATCCTGGCTATCGCACGAAGTACGCGGCAGATTTGAAGAAGATGCTGCCGCATATTGAAACGCCATCCTCGCGAGCGGAGTTCGATAAGTTTGCTGCGGCCGGTAAAGAATTAATGGACCTGCACGTGAACTATGAATCCGTGGAGCCATGGCCGCTAGATATTCACGTCAAGGGTAATGAATCTGATCGTGAGACTTGGCGCGTAAAGAAGATGAAATGGGCCAAACGCAAGGATCCGGAGACGGGCAAGAACGTCAATGACGTGACCAAGCTGATCTACAACAAGCAGGTGACCATCGGTGCTATTCCCGCGGAGGGGGATGAGTACATGCTGGGCTCGCGCTCTGCGGTGGCGTGGTTGATCGACCGTTACCAGGTCAAAAAAGACAAGGCGTCCGGTATTGTCAACGACCCGAACGATTGGGCCGATGAGGTGGGAAACCCGCGTTACATTGTGGACCTAATTGGCAAGGTAACGCGCGTGGCGATGGAGACGGTGCGGATCGTAGATGGGCTGGAAATTGAGGAATAGGTCTGGTTGACAAGTGACACAGAATAAGAGTTCTTTTGAGATCGAAAAGACTATCCATTTAGCGCCGACTGAGTCTATTCAGCATGCGCTGGGAGCCAATCACGATATTCGCTCGGGCATCGATGAGCTAGTGGACAATTCCATTGACGCCCAGGCGGAAAACATTTCCATTGTCTTCCATGTTGATGGAAACAAACTGACCCAAATTGCGGTGCATGATGATGGTCGTGGCATGGATGCGGCAACCATGGAACGTGTCTTACGGCTGGGAGGGCATGAGTCTCAGTCACGAAGCAATATCGGTATCTACGGAATGGGTCTAAAGGAAGGTTCGTATGCGAATGCCGATACCGTCACAGTACTTTCCCGAGTGAAAGGGCAATTTCCAGCAGGTATTCAGTTACACAAGGAAAGCTTTACCGCCGATGTATTAAATCAGCAGGCAACAACTGCGGCGTGGAACCTAAGAGACCGGCTCGTTGTTCTCAAGCGAGGTACCTCTATTCTCTGGAATGACCTGACGGGAATTTATGAGGGGAGTGACGCGCGGGAAGCTGATGCCTTCTTGTCTGGCACAATTGAGAAACTGCGCCGCCACTTAGGGATCCGCTATCACCGTTTCCTTCAGGACAAACGGGTAAGCATTAAAATTTTTATGCTTTATGACGCATTTGATCCCGTGCCTGCCCCGTCCATCAAACCCATTGATCCATGCGGCTACCGGAAATCAGGTGACCGCTTATATCCCCTATATTTAGCTGAACATGGACGAGAAGATGGTCCTGGGGTGACGGCGCACATCTGGAATAACAGGTCCAAGTCGGATGAATTCATACTGGAAGGCAAGGATGAGCTAGGGCATCAGGGTTTTTACATATATATCGCAGACCGCTTGATCACCCAGGGCGGGTGGTGTGGATTTCAGGAACCCCGAAAAGACTATAAATTGCTCCGGGTGGTCATCGACGATCCACGAGTGATTAATGAGTACATCACTATTAGTCCGCAAAAAGGGTCCGTGAGATTGGGCGAGGGCTTTCACCGATTTATCGATCGGCTAAGAGTATGTGGAGAGTCGGAAAAGAATTTTGATGCGGTATGTAGCGATTCCATCGCAGTCCTCCGAAATTCCAATAAGAAATCTGGCAACCCGGACGTGCTTGCGGAGGCAGGGCAAGGAATTGCTCCGGTCATCAAAGAATTAATCGAGGATGAGGCAAATTTAAAAAAGGGTGACCCAGTCAATGTTGTGTGGACAAAACTGGAAGGCGATAAGTTCGTAGAGGTTTCTCCGCGGGATAGCACTATCAAGATCAATCGGAAGTATCGAAAGATGGTAAACCCCGGTAGAGGCTCGCTCCACGATGCACCATTATTAAAAACGCTTCTATATCTGCTGTTCAATGATGTTGCTACTTCAAAGCAGACAAGAAAATCCAAGGCAAACGCTTCCTTGTGGGCTGAGCTACTTACGGCCGCCGCCAGAGAGCAGGAGCGCCAAGAAAACCTACGCCTAGGGCTCGAATGACCCCACTAATCGAATATATGTTTGCTTTTGGGTCGAATCTATCAATGCGTGCCTGTGTGATGCTGTACTGTAGGGCTCAATTGATGTGAGGCACATTATTTCCTGTGTCAAGCATTGATAAAGATGCATGAACCCGAGGAGAAAATCTCTTGACCAGCAGTCACGATAGTCGGACAGTAGGCTTTCAGCCCCTTAAGGAAGCTATAAGCAACGTTCTTAATCCATCGGATTTAAAGCTTTACGCCTCGTTGCAGGACAGGCTCAAATTGATGGAAGGGATGGACGTGAATGCTGATTCGATACTTAAATACATCGAGGAAGCCGACGATAACGATATCCAGCCCCTAATAACCTTCATTGTCGCGGCCAAGGATGCTGATGAAGCCGTTCTGAAACCAGAGACCCAGACGCCTTCCGAAAGTAACGAGCGGCTGCAATGGGTTATTGAGCAGCTAGGGCTGTCTGACTTTGCTCCAGCATTGGAGCAGCGTATGCCTGAGCCCGAGCCTGCGGTCATTATCCAAGAAGTCTTTACTGAGTGGTATACGCCGGAAAGGCAACAAGAAAATACTCACTACTGGGATGATTATCGGAAGGTGCTCAGCAGAAATCGTTGGGACGCTGAATCTATCGAAACCGTGGGTACGCAGGCTACCGAGGTTATTCGACGCATAGACGATCCTAAAAAGCCACACGATGTGTCTTCTCGCGGCCTGGTGGTTGGTTACGTCCAAAGCGGCAAGACTGCAAACTTTACCGCAGTTACTGCGAAAGCCATTGACGCTGGTTACAGGTTCATCATCATTCTTGCCGGCACGATGGACAATCTGCGTGATCAAACACAACGCCGTTTGGATAAAGAGTTGTGCGGCAAAGAGTCGGTGCTGAGCGGCCTCGATGAAGAAAACCTCACTGAAAAAGAACGCAAAGATGAGACTTATTTCAATGGTGACGAAGAATGGGATCGTGACTGGGGAGAGAATGGTGGCGCGTTCCTGAGTCATGGTCCTGCATATGGCTCCAAGGGATTCCCGCGTATTAAGCGCGTGACGACTTCAGTTCGTGATTACCGCAGGACTGGTACTAGCGCGATTGAAATTGAACGCCCGGATAAATCGAAGCCCGTGCATCATCCAGACAACCTCGATAACATGCCTTGTCTGGTTGCAGTGGTCAAGAAGAATTCCTCCGTACTCAAAAACCTCAATTCTGATTTACGGCGTGCGGCCCGTCTTAATGGGGACTTGAAGCATTTGCCGGTCTTGGTTATCGATGACGAGTCCGATCAGGCGTCTATCAATACCAAAAAGCAAAAGAAGGAAGAGCCTAAAGAAGAACGTGAGCGTACTGCGGTTAATGAGCAGATTACTGAACTGCTCAGTAACTGTCCTCGCGCGCAGTATGTCGGTTATACGGCTACGCCCTTCGCTAACGTCTTTGTTGATCCTTCCGATCCGGTAGATCTTTACCCGCAGAATTTTGTTTTGATGCTTAGCGAGCCGCCCGCGTATCGCGGGGCGAAGTGGTTCCATGACCGCATGGACTTTGCCGATGCCCCAGAGGAAGCGACTCGTGAAAACTCCCAGAGCAAGGCGTTTATTCGGGACATCGTTGATTCTAGGGGTCTGGATGATGATGTATTTGAGCATGAGCGGGCGGAAGAACTAAAAGAAGCCCTTGACATGTTTGTCTTAACCGGTGCGATTAAGAAATTCCGGGAAGCTAAGCATCCAGGTCATACGTTTAAGCATCACACCATGCTAGTGCACGAAGGCACGGGTACTGCGATCCACGGAGATGGAAAGAAAATACTGGAGAAAATTTGGCGAGAGCGCGGATATAATCTTGCGCGACCAATTCCAGAAATGAAGCGACTATTTGAAGATGATCTTCTCGATGTTATGAATATCGAGCGCTACAGGGAAGGGTTCGCGATCCCACGGACCTATGAAGAACTCTTGCCGTATATCAATGAAGCCTATGCAGAAATGATGGTAGGGGTTCAATCTGGAGAGTCACCAATCTTGCAGGTAGATACTGAAGGCAAGCAAAGCCCAAACTTTGAATCTGGGCGTGTGTGGAAGGTTCTTGTCGGAGGGGCAAAGCTTTCTCGTGGCTATACAGTTGAAGGACTGACGATTTCTTATTTCCGTCGGCGCGCAGGAAGTGCGGATACGCTGATGCAAACTGGGCGTTGGTTTGGCTTCCGTAAGGGTTACCAAGATCTAGTTCGTCTTTATGCGCCTGTTGATCTTGTGGAACTTTTTGAGGCGGCGATGCATGATGAGGAGGTTTTCCGCGACAATATCAAGATTTATGCAGAAGAGTCTCAAGACCCTGATAAGCGTCTGACCCCGAGCCGTATTGCTCCTTTGGTCCGTCAATCGTTGCCGGACTTAAAGCCCACAAGTTCGAATAAAATGTTTAATGCTTATATTCGTTCTACTGCGGCTGCGCCGAATGTAGTGGAGTTGAACTCCATTCCTGACCGTCAAGAGAAAAAGGCCTTGAAATGGAATTTCCAAGAAGTCGGTATACCTTTGTTGCAGAGCCTCGACTCAGATATCGCGAAAATGGCATATTTCCGTTTGGAAGGTTTGAGAAGTGGTAAACCATTTGCACACGCGGGCTACAAAAACTTCCATGTAGGAACTATCGCGGCCGATGTTTTCGTGGATCTTCTGGAGACCATGCAGTGGTACGAAGGATCGAACTACAAAGGGAACATCGTTGCACCGCATGTCCGTTATCTTCGCGGATTGATGGGGGACGGCAAACACGCAAGTGTTTCGGGTTCTGATTTTCGTGAAGTAGCAGTAATGTTGCCAATCTTGTCGCAAAATCCCAAAACCATTGAGGTTCCAGGTGTGCCGTTTCCAGTGCCGCTTGTAAAGCGTAGTCGCCGTGAAGAACGCCATGACATTACCGGTACTGACCGAAAGAATACGTACATCATGCAAAGCGTGGCTAGCGGTGAGTCCGTTCTTGCCCCGCGGTTTATTGACATGGCAGAAAACGCACAATTCCTTCGTGGAAAATTTAAAAAGATCAAGGGGGAAGAGCCATTTGATTTAAACTCTTTTGATGCGAAGAGGCGTGGAGCTGTTCTCGTTACGTTATTTGACGATCGGAACCAAGACGAGGTTGCACAAAGCGAACGTGATGGCGCCTACACTCCGCCGCGTTGGGACAAAGGAGAAGTAGGGTTGGCTCTAGCGTTTAACTCCCCGCATGAGGCTGTAAATGGGGCAGGCAAAGTTGTGGAGTGGGGCGTGCACTTGCGTGGCGACGGTGATGGAGAGGACGTCGTCATCGAAAGTATGGATGCTCAGAACTAATCAGTTGCAGAAAGCCGGGTCGGTGGGGTGCATTACTTAAAATGCTCGCTACTGTCTCTTGAAGCTCTTTACGCCTCTCAGTAGACTTACGGTAACGTAACTTAGCCCTGGTGAGAGAAAGAAGTATCGCTGTGGCTCAGATACATGCTGAAGGAACAAAAGAGGCGGGGGAGTATCCCTTGAAAGAAGGCTTGGTGCAGCGCACCTATTGGATGGCCGATCGCGGGCCCAGGCCGCTAAGCCGTGGCTGGGGGCATGCGATTGCGGCGCTGTTGTCGGTAATTGCCTCTACTGTGCTCATTACCTATGCGTGGATGACACTGCAATGGTGGCAGGGGCTCGGCGTAACCATCTACGGCGTGGGGCTGGTGGGGCTCTTTGGTGTTTCGGCGCTCTACCACCGCTACCCGTGGGCGAGCGCGCGTGCCGTGCAATGGTGGCGGCGGGCGGATCACGCGACCATCTCGGTGTTTATTGCGGCGACGTATACACCGCTGTGTCTCATTGTGCTTTCGCCGGTGCAAGCGGCGTGGATGCTGGCCGTCGCTTGGGGTGGAGCCGTCTTGGGCGTGGTGCTCAACTTGGTGTGGATCAACCACCCGCGCTGGCTGGACGTGGTGGTCTACCTAGCGCTGGGCTGGCTGGTGCTGCCGCTTTTACCCACGCTGTGGACGCAAGCCGGCGCGGCCGTCGTCTGGCTGCTCTTCGCCGGCGGCGTGGTCTACTCGCTCGGCGCGCTGGTCTATGGCTTTAAGTGGCCAGGCCGCAACGCACGCTACTACGGCTACCACGAGCACTTCCACACCGCGACCATCGCGGCGGCGGTGGTGCACCTTGTAGCGGTGTGGATGGTCGTGGTTCAGGGGGCTGCTTAGTCGATGTGCTGATTCGACGGCGCCACCACTAGCGGCTTCGGCGAGTACTTGGCGCGCAGTCCGCGCAGGAGGGTGGCGTGCTCGGCCAGGCGCTTGTCTTCCTCGGTATGCGGGTGGAAGGGGCGGGCTACCTGCGGCTGGCCATCGTGGTCCAGGGCGATATAGGCCACGGTGGCATGAATGGCGGTCTGCAGGTTATCGCGGCCGCCGCGAGGGTTGCCGGAGCGGACGTGGATGGACATCTGCATGGAGCGGGTATCGGTGCGCATCATGCGAGCGTCGACCTCGATGAGATCACCGATGGAAATAGGCCTGTAGAAGCGGATGCCACCGGCGTAGACGGCCACGGTGCGCTCGGCGGACCACTCCATGGTGCAAGCTGCACCGGCTTCATCGATCCACTGCATGGCGGTGCCGCCGTGGACCTTGCCGCCCCAGTTGACGTCGGTGGGCTTGGCTAGGAAGCGGTTGACCATGCGCGGGGCGTCGGAAGGCCCATCATAGGTTTGCTTTTCCATCTCTTCCTCGATGGCCTTGCGCAGCTCAATGCGGGACTTGGCAGCCTCTTCCACGCGGCGTTGCTCATCAGTCTCCGGCACGAAGGAAGGCACTGGGGTGGATTTACCGGTCGCTGGGTCCTTAGCCACGAAAATAACCAGGCAATCGCAGGCGCGGGTAAAAATGCCTTCGCGCGGGTCGGCAGAAAGCACCTCGTTGACGATGTGCATGGAGGAACGGCCGGTCATGGCGATTCGGGAGCGCACCTCCACGATGTGCCCGGAAGGGATCGGCCGGGTGAAGTGGATATGGCCCACGTATGCGGTCACGCAGTACTGGCCGGACCATTGCACGGCGCAGGCATAGGCGGCCTTATCAATCCATTCCAGGACGCGGCCACCGCTGATGCCGGTGGCGCCGGCCATGGTGACGTCGGTTGGCGATGCCATAAAGCGCAGCGTCAGCGCCGGCGATTTCTGATTTTCCGCAACGGAAGGCGTAGGTGACATAAACAACAAGATAACAGTAGCTATGATGTAGCTATGAAAAAGCCCGTCGATCCCGCAGCCACCCGCGCGGCCATCATGGCCATCAAAGACTGGATTGCCGCCCCGGCGGAGCACGATAAGCCTGGTAGGGCCCTGCTTGCCGACGCCGTCCGCCGCACCGCCCGCACCCTCGAGGCCGACGCGCCGGGCCATTCCGTGGAGCTGCGCGTACCCCCATTTGTTGCGGTGCAATGCATTGAAGGGCCCCGCCATACCCGCGGCACCCCACCCAATGTGGTGGAGACCGACCCGGAAACCTGGCTGCGCCTTGCCGCCGGATTGGCGGACTGGGAAGAGGCCGTAAACACTGGTCGCGTCGATGCTTCCGGCTCCCGCGCGGGCGAAATTGCGCAGTGGTTGCCGCTTATTCCGTTAGTTTCCGGCGGCGCGACAGGCTAATATAAACGCCGTGGTAGAAGTACATACTCCTAGTATCACCAATCTTGACGATCAGAATGAGCAGGAGCCCCGCGAAGAGTGCGGCGTCTATGGCGTTTGGGCTCCCGGGGAGGAAGTCTCCAAGCTGACCTACTTTGGTCTCTTCGCCCTGCAGCACCGTGGCCAGGAGGCTGCCGGCATTGCGGTAGGCGATGATGACCGCATCGTCGTCTTCAAGGACATGGGCCTCGTGGCTAATATCTTTGATGAGTCCACCCTGTCTGCCCTCCAAGGAAACGTGGCGGTGGGCCACACGCGCTATTCCACCGCCGGCGGCAAGGAATGGTCCAATGTCCAGCCGATGTTTTCTACCTCCTCCACCGGGGTAGACATCGCCCTCGGTCACAACGGCAACCTGGTCAACTACCTGGAGCTGCGCGAGGAGGCCGTGCAGCGCGGTTTGATTAAGCCCCATGAGGAGTCCGTATCTGACTCCATGTGCTTGTCTATGCTGCTTGCCGACGGCGTGGATGAAGACACCTCCGTCTTCGACTCCGCCCGCGACCTGCTCCCTCGCGTTAAGGGAGCATTCTGCCTGACCTTTACCGATGGTCACACCATGTACGCCGCGCGCGACCCGCACGGCGTGCGCCCGCTGGTCCTCGGCCGCTTGGCCAAGGGCTGGGTGGTGGCCTCCGAGACCTGTGCGCTCGATATCTGCGGCGCCCAGTTCATCCGCGAGATTGAACCCGGCGAGCTCGTCGCCATCGATGAGGCCGGCATCCGTTCCGTGAACTTCGCGCCAGCCAAGCGCCACGGCTGTGTCTTCGAGTACGTCTACTTGGCCCGCCCGGATAGCGATATCAAGGGCCGCTCCGTCAACGCCTCCCGCGTGGACATCGGCCGCCGCTTGGCCCGTGAGTATCCGGCTGAGGGCGCGGACCTGGTCATCCCGGTTCCCGAATCCGGCAACCCGGCTGCCGTGGGCTATGCCCGCGAATCCGGCATCACCTTCGCCCACGGCTTGGTCAAAAACGCTTACGTGGGCCGCACCTTCATCCAACCCACCCAGACCCTGCGCCAGCTGGGCATCCGCTTGAAGCTTAACCCGTTGCGTGAAGTCATTAACGGCAAGAAGCTCGTCGTGGTGGATGATTCCATCGTCCGCGGCAATACCCAGCGCGCGCTCATCCGCATGCTGCGCGAGGCCGGCGCCGCCGAGGTGCACGTGCGCATCGCCTCCCCGCCAGTGAAGTGGCCGTGCTTCTACGGCATCGACTTCGCCTCTCCGGGCGAGCTGATCGCTAACGCCAGCCCCTCCGACGATCCGGAAACCGTCTGCGCCACTATCTGTGACACCATCGGCGCCGATTCCCTGGGCTTTGTCTCCATTGAGGAGATGGTGGCCGCCACCGAGCAGCCCCGTTCCGAGCTGTGTACCGCCTGCTTCTCGGGCGAGTACCCACTCGGCCTGCCCGCCGGAAACTCCAATGCAGACGCCGTGCGCACCCTGCTCGGCACCGAATAACAAAGGACACCTGAAACCATGAGTGACAATACTTACGCAGCAGCCGGCGTCAGCATCGAAGAGGGCGACCGTGCCGTGGAACTTTTCGCCCCGCACGCCAAGCGCGCCACCCGCCCTGAGGTTCTGGGCGGTCTTGGCGGCTTTGCCGGCCTGTTCAAGCTCGGCGATTACAAGGAGCCCATCCTCGCCGCCGGTTCCGACGGCGTCGGCACTAAGTTGGCCGTGGCCCAGGCCATGGATAAGCACGACACCATCGGCATCGACCTCGTCGCCATGTGCGTGGATGACCTCGTTGTCTGCGGCGCGGAGCCACTCTTCCTGCAGGACTACATCGCCGTGGGCAAGGTCGTGCCGGAAAAGGTAGCCGAGGTAGTCAAGGGCATCGCCGAGGGCTGTGTGCAGGCCGGCGCCGCGCTGCTGGGCGGCGAGACCGCCGAGCACCCCGGCATGATGGAAGAAAACGAATACGATGTCTCCGCCACCGCGGTCGGCGTCGTTGAGGCCGATGGTGTACTCGGCCCAGACAAGGTCCGTGATGGCGACGTACTCATCGCCATGGGCTCTTCCGGCCTACACTCCAATGGCTACTCCCTGGCCCGCCACGTCCTGCTGGAGCAGGCTGGCATGCCTCTCGACGGCCACGTGGAAGAGCTTGGCCGCCCCCTCGGCGAGGAGCTGCTGGAGCCCACCCGCATTTACGCCAAGGACTGCCTGGCGCTGGCTAGCGAGTGCTCCGTATCCACCTTCTGCCATGTCACCGGTGGTGGACTGGCTGGCAACCTCGAGCGCGTCATCCCAGAAGGCCTGGCGGCCGATATTAACCGCGCCACCTGGACCCCGGGCCAGATCTTCAAGCTCATCTCGTCTGTGGGCAAGGTGGAGCTGGCGGAAATGGAGAAGACCTTCAACATGGGTGTCGGCATGATTGCCGTAGTCAATCCCGAAGACCGCGACCGTGCCCTGGCAATGCTTACCGCACGCCACATCGATGCGTGGGAGCTGGGCACCGTCCGCTCCGCCTCCGGCGAGGAGCCGCGCGTGGTCATGCACGGCGAACACCCCAACTTCTAGCAGGGCCTGCCGCCCTGTCAGGGGAGGGTATGAGGAAGGGCCCTAGGAGATTTCCTAGGGCCCTTGAGCTATCCGGCGGCGAGCGGAAGATTAGCGTTCGTCGCGGTCGGCATCATCCCATTCGTCGACGTAGTCGGCGTATGGGTCATCCTCTTCATAATCGCGGGAGTCACCCTCTTGCTGTGCGGCGAGTTCCCGTTGCAGGGACTCGATATCCATCTCGGGTGAGTTGTACTTGAGCTGGCGTGCAACTTTGGTCTGCTTTGCCTTTGCGCGTCCGCGTCCCATGTGCATGACCCCCTTGGGTTAGTAGGGCGCGCCAGGGATTCTTGGGCGCCCCATCGACTTGTCTATTGAGTATCTTCCTGTAAGACACAATAGCCTGTGTGACGAAAAAATTCCGCACCGCCCCCTAGCTAGTGGGAGATTTAGCGCCCGCGCAGCCGGTTTACTGCCTCGCGCCCAGCCTTGGGGCCCTCATCCTCGGGGATGGAGGAAGGATCGATAGACGCCGCGGTATCGCCCACTTCTAGGGCGCCGACGTCCAGCGCAGAGCGCTTCACTAGGCCTAGGGCGATGGGGCCGAAATCGCAGTCATCCACTATCGTGCCGATGCGGCCTACCTTACGTCCATTGAAAGTAATGTCATCGCCCACATTTGGCCGTTGTGGTGCGGAGCCGTCGAGGTGCAGCTGCACCAATAGGCGAGGGGAGCGGCCCAGATTTTCTACGCGCGCCACCGTTTCCTGGCCGCGGTAGCAGCCCTTATTGAGGTGAACGTGGGCCGGATTGGCGGCGCTGCGGCTGATCCACTGCGGTACCTCGTGGGGGATGGACTTATTATCCAGATCCGCTGCCAGCTCCGGCTCGCGGGCGCGCACGCGCTCGGCGGTAAACGCCATGAGCCCCGCTAGCCGGGCACCGGATTCCTCCAAGTGTTTCGTTGCCTCGACCAAGGATTCGCGCGGAATGCCCAGGTCAACGCGCTTGATTCCCGGCCACTGGACCTGACGGGAAAACTCCACCATGGGTGGCAGTGAAACATCGGCCTCACCCAGAAGAGTGAGGATGGCGATATCGGCTTCCTCTACGGTGACCTCGGACCAAAAGACCATCATGGTGAGGAACTTAAAGAGGGAGTCGAATTGCGCCGCAGGGACGTCGATAAGAAAGGCATCGTCGGTCCGCACGATATCCATGTGGTGGAGGATGTGGCCTTGGATGTCCAGGTCGAGGGCGCCGGCGGTGAAAGCCACGGGGGCGTCGTCAAGCTTCTGTGAAAGCAGATTATTCAGAAACTCGGCGGCGTCCTTGCCGCTCACGCGAATGACGCGGCGCTGGGAGCGGTCAATGACGACGGTGCCGCCATCGGCGGCCCGTTGCTCGCCCAGCGGATTGCCATAGTGCCAGGCCACGCCCTGGGCATCGAGTACGGTCGCGTCCTGGTGCTCCGCGGCACCGGCGCGCTGCAGAAGAGGCGAAGAATAACTCACAACTACCGATGGTAGGGCATAATCAAAAGTATGAAGTTTTCGCCGCGAAAAGAGCCGGTCATCTACGTTGTGGAGCCCTTTGGAGGGTCGGTACGCAGGCACATGCCCGCGCTGCCTCTTGTCTACGCCGATGATGCCGCGGTCACCCGCGGCGATGGCATCTTTGAATCCCTGCTCGTGCGCGGAGGCAAAGCCGCTAACCTGCAGCGCCACGCGCAGCGCTTCTGCGATTCAGCCCGGACGATGAACCTGCCGGAGCCGCCCATGGACAAGTGGGAAGAAGCCACCCGGCTCGCCATCGCGGACTTCTGTGGGGACGAGCAAGGCGATGCTAAATGCACGTGGACCTATACCCGCGGGCGCGCCTCTACGGGGCGGCCGAGCGCATGGGTTGTTGTGCAGCCGATTGAGGACAAGGTGCTAGAGCAGCGCGCCCACGGCGTCGCCGTTATGACGAGCCCCCGCCTGTGGCACGTGGCGGAGGAATTGCCCGCCAAGACGCTCAATTACGCGGCCACCATGGCGATGCTGCGCATGGCGCGGGAGAAGGGCTTTGAGGATCTCATCCTCACCGATCCGGACACCGGAGAAATTCTTGAAGGCGCCACCTCTACCGTGGTGGCCGTCAAGGGCGAGAAACTGCGCACCGCCGCCGGCCGCGGCATCCTGCCCGGCACCACGCAAGCGGCGCTCTTCGCGCACGCCAAAGAGAAAGGCTATCGCTGCAAGGCCAAGCCGCTGACCGTGGAGTATCTGGAAAAAGCGGACTCGGTGTGGTTGGTGTCCTCGGTGCGCGTTGCCGCGCGCGTAACTAGGCTTAATGACAAAAAATTAAAGGCCCCGGACAACGCGGACGTCATCCGAGACCTCATTGATGCAGCGCTTGGGGCTTAGCCGGCGATGCGGGTGAGCTCCGCCGACATGTAAGGGCGCATCTCGCCATCAACCATGCGCTCGTCTACCCAGCCCAGGTTGTTATTGGGCATGAGGCCGTACATGCGCTTGCCTGGGCCCAAGTTCTTCGGACCGGTTTCCGTGACCATGGTGGAGGCGGATTCCAGCTGCCATGCGCGGTCATTGAATGGTTCGCCGTAGAAGATTTCCACGATGCCGGTAGAAGAGGTGTAGGTGACCTCGATTTCATCCTTTTCCGAGATACGCCAGAAGCCAGTCTCGCGCACAGACGGGCCTTCCGGCTTGCCTTCGGTATCGATCTTCCAGGTACGGGAGCTAAAGGTCAGGTAATTTTCGCCATCGTGGGCGATGACCAGCTGCTGGCCAAAGGTGTACTCCTGACCCTTCGTATCGTGGGCCTGGCCCTCGCCCTGCCAGACGCCAACAAGGGGGAGTAGACCCAGCAGGCCGTCGTGCAGCGACGGGCCCTGGCGCAGGTTCGCGGTATCGTCCGGTACCGGGGTATCGCCCAGCTCGAGGGCGGGGATATTGCGGCTAGCGGCGTCCTTCCACTGCTCGGCAGCCTGGTTCACGGCATCGTTGCCATTCAGTTTTCCTGGATCGTTTTCCGGGTGGGAAGCCGCGGTGGTTTCGATGTTTTCAGGGGTGGTTTCATTATTATTTTCGCTCATGGGCGTCCAGCCTAGTCGTGCACCCGCCTATTTAACTACTAGACTTGGACCTCGTGCACGCATTGATGATCTCGAATCCAAACTCGACCTCACAAACCAACGCCCTCTTCCGCCAAATCGTTCCTTCCCTACAAGCGGTAGAGGGCCTGCACCTCAAAGTGAAATTTACGCATTACCCTGGCCATGCAGAAGAGATGGTCAAGGGAATGACCAGGGACGACTACGACGTCATCATTGCTGTGGGCGGAGATGGAACCGTCAACGAGGTGGTCAACGGGCTACTCGGCCCGGCTGATGGGCAGCGCCCCGATCCTCACTCCATTCCGGCGCTGGCCGTAATTCCTACCGGCTCCGCCAATGTCTTTGTGCGCGCCTTAGGCTTTCCCAATACCCCGGTGGAGGCTACCCATGTGCTGGCGCGCATGCTCGACCGGGATCTGCGCCGCACCATCTACCTAGGAACGTGGAACGAGCGGTGGTTTGCCGTCAATGCTGGCTTCGGTTTGGACGCAGACGTGCTGGCGCGAGTGGATCGTGCCCGCGAGCAAGGTTTTGCCGCCACCCCGCTGCGCTACCTCAACGTCGCCATTCGGGCCTGGAGTCGTGCGCGGAAGAACCCACCGCATATTGCGGTGACAGCCGAGTCCAGTGATGGTGAGCGGCTGCAGAAGGATGATGTGCCGCTGATGTTTACCTCAAATACCAACCCGTGGACATTCTTGGGCCCGCTGCCGGTGGTGACAAATCCGCGCAACTCCTTTGATGAGGGCCTTGCCCTCTTTGGGCTGGAGGAGTTTAGCGGGCTCGGCGGCGTCGTCGGCCTGCTGCACCTCTTCGGTGCCGATAAGCGCGGATGGCTCAATAAGCTCACCAAAGAAAAGACGGTGGCCTTCGACGACGCCATGCGGGTAGAGCTAGTCTGCCGCGAACCGCAGCGCTTCCAAGCCGATGGAGAATCGGAGGGGCGCTTTGACGCGGTTACCTTGGCCTCCGTGAAGGACGCCATCGAGGTATTCGCCCCGCAGGATAGGCGGGAGGCCCATCAGCGCACGATGAAGGAAGTTCTCCGGGACTTTATTCGCCTGCGCTAGTCTGCGGCGCGGGGCCGACCCGGTGCTTGGTATCGGCGGCCTTCTTTTCCGCCTCTTCCACGGCCTTTTGCTCCGAGCCTTCAATCTCTAGCGGGGAGAGCTGGGCCAGCTGCACCTTAATATTGCGGCGCTGTACCTCGAAGGAAATGGTGCCGCCCTGCATCTTTACCGCGGTCGCTTGGGCCGGAAGCGGTAGCTGCCGGGTATCGAAGTTGAGGGAAAAGGCCTTTTGCAGGCGCTCATCGTCCGTGCCATAGACCTGCATTCGAAACTCCGGACCAACCAGGCGGAGGGTGACCTTGGCGGTGGACTTGTGGGCGTCGCCAGGCAGGGTGCCCGTTAGCTCTGCTTCAGCAGACGTGCCACCGGAGGGGGAAATATCGTCTGGGTTAGCAATCGAGAGATCGGTAATCCCCAACAGGCGGCCCAGCGCCACACCATCCAAAGAAATGCCGCGCGAGTAGGTGGAAACGGGCGCGCCCTCAATATCTCCATTCATTACCTGTTCTGGGGTGACGGTGATATCGCGCAGCACGGTGGAAGCATTGACCATGCCCAGCTTGGGCACCTCCACGTCCAGCGCCTTGACCTCGAGATAAGGGATTTCCTTCGAGGCCGCCGCCCACACGTAGGGGGTACCGCCGATGAAAACATCCGGCGTATTATCCAGCCGCGAATTGGCTTTCACGGCTTGTGCCACCTTGTGTTCCGTGTGCATTGCCACGCAGGCGTCCGCCACCCAGGCCGCAAGGAGTACACACACCACGAGGAGGACGTGCACGATGCGCCGGTCAATCTTTAGAACACTCACCCTTTCATTCTTACCCTACGTATTCTGGGCCCTATGACTAGCAATGCCTTTAAGATTACGGAAGAAACCCTGCCGGACGACCCGGAGCTGGCTCGCCGCGTAGAAGCACTGGCTGAGCAGGCTGAACGCCAGGATGGGATGGCGCCTCTGTCGGAGCAATTCCTCAACGGTCTTAGCGATTCCCGCCTGGAGCACCGCCACCTGGTGGCCTGGGTAGGGGAGGAGCCGTGCGGCGTAGCCGGTCTGGAGGGCTCTACCGCCGAGCTATTCATCGCCCCCGATCGCCGCGGGCAGGGCTATGGTGCCGCGCTTTACGACGCCGCCGCTAAGACCCCCAACCTCCACGCTTGGGCCCACGGGAACCTGCCCGCGGCACAGGCGCTCGCGCACTCCCGCGACCTACAGGTCACCCGCAAGCTGGTGGTCATGGGTATCGGGGGAGAAGAGCTCGCAGCGGCCGCCCACCCCGAAGGTTTGCCACTGACCGCCTTGAATTACACCGAGGCGGTGGATAAGTGGGGCAAGGACTTTGTGGAAGAGCAGTGGCTCAAGGTCAATAACGAGGCCTTTTCCTGGCATCCCGAGCAGGGCGGCTGGGATCTCGATCGCCTGCATCGCGGCATGGAGGCAGACTGGTTCGACCCCGCAGACCTGCTTTTCCTGTGGGATACGGCAGATGAGCCGGCTCTGGCCGGCTTCCACTGGACTAAGTGGCATGCGGAGGAAACTCCGGGCTTCGGTGAGGTCTACGTGGTGGGCTTGGCGGAAGGTTACCGCGGTAAGAAGTTGGGCGGTCCGCTGCTGCAGATTGGCCTGCGCCGCATGGTGGAAAAGGGAGCTCAGCGGGTAATTCTTTATGTAGAAGCGGATAATGATCCGGCACTGAAGGCGTACGAGCGCCTAAGCTTTGAGGTTGATGAAGAACACGTCGTATGGGGCGTGTGTGACTAACGTCATGGGTTGAGCTGTGTTTGTTCACCCAGTGTTTACCTCTTGGCACCCTTTTGGTCAGATCCTGCGGATAGCTTTACACCCTGTGAGTTAACCGCACCTGTGCGCCTGCATCTCGCCCCAGAAGGCGGAGCGGGATGCAGGAAATATCTCTCTAGGAGATGCGGTTTCCTCGGACAATCAATCTCTGATCTGCACCGGAAAGGGTTTTCCCGTGATTCGCAACTTCAAGCGCACTGCCGCAATCTTCGGCATCGTAGCCGCAACCTCCACCGCTCTCGTAGCTTGCTCTGAGGAGTCTGGCTCCTCCTCCGACTCCGCTGGCGGCGAGGACGTCTCCGGCGAGCTCGTCGGCGACGGCGCATCCTCCCAGCAGAACGCAATGTCCTACTTCCAGACCGCGTTCTCCGAGGATCACCCAGACGCTTCCCTGTCCTACAACGCTTCCGGTTCCGGCGCCGGCGTTGAGGCCTTCACCAACGGCCAGGCTGACTTCGCTGGTTCTGACTCCGCTCTGAAGGAAGACGAGGGTGAGGTCGAGGCTGCCGCTAAGCGTTGCGATGGCAACGAGGCATGGCACCTGCCAACCACCATCGGTCCGGTTGCCATCGCCTACAACCTGGGTGACACCGAGATCAACCTCTCCACCGAAACCCTGGGCAAGATCTTCAAGGGCGAAATCAAGAAGTGGAACGACAAGGCCATCGCTGCTGACAACGAGGGCACCGACCTGCCGGACAAGGACATCACCGTCATCTTCCGTTCTGACGAGTCCGGTACCTCCGCAAACTTCCAGAAGTTCCTGAAGGCCGCTACCGGTGACTGGGACTCCGAGGGCAAGCAGTTCCCAGACGCTGTTGGTGAGGGTGCTAACGGCTCCTCCGGCGTTGCTGACCAGGTTGCAAGCATCGATGGTGCTATCACCTACGTCGAGGCCGGCTTCGCAGACCAGAAGGAAGGCGAGGGCGTCAAGAAGGCCAAGATCGACTTCGGCCACGGCCCGGTTGAGCTGTCCACCGAGTCCGTCAACAAGGCTCTGGAGAACCTGGAGTTCAAGAAGACCGACTCCGAGCACAACATGGTTGTTGACTCCGAGGCACTGTTCTCCTCCGACAACGAGGGTGCATACCCGCTCATCCTGACCACCTACAACATCGTGTGCTCCAAGGGCTACGACGAGGAGACCTCCAAGCTGGTCAAGTCCTTCTTCACCACCGTCCTGGATCACCAGGATGACCAGCTGGCTGAGCAGGGCTTCATCCCAGTTGAGGGTGCTCACCTGGACAAGCTGAAGGCTGCTGTTGACGCTCTGCAGTAAGCGCTAAAGCTGTAAAAGCTTAATACCTCCCGCCCCCACTGCCGCACACGATTCGCGCTTTGGGGGCGCAGGTATGTAACGATATTTTCCATTTTTAACGCTGAAAAGGATTAACAGTCTCATGGCAGACAATAATCTCACCACGGCTCCAGAGCAGACGGATGCAAACGCCACCTCTGCCGAGCGAGTCTCCAACAGCGGACACGACGAGGTAGCTACCACCAGCTCCAATAGCGGCGTTAAGCGCCCAGGCGACCGTGTCTTTGAATTCCTGTCCACTGCTTCGGCAACCCTCATCACCGTTATGATTGCCGCCATTGCCGCCTTCCTGCTGTGGCGTGCGGTTCCCGCCCTAGGCGTTAACGACGGCGGCATCATGGGCTTCTTCACCTATGGTGGACGATGGGAGACCACCGATACCTCTGCGATGAAGTTCGGTATCCCGACCATGTTCGGTACCACCGTTCTCATCTCCGTCTTCGCCCTCCTGCTGGCTATGCCGGTGGCCCTAGCCATCGCCATCTTCCTGTCCAACTACGCGCCTGCCCGCTTGGTTAAGCCGCTCGGCTTCCTCGTGGACATGCTCGCTGCAGTTCCGTCCATCGTCTACGGCCTGTGGGGTTGGCAGGTTCTTGGCCCGGCACTGTCCGGCTTCTACTCCTGGATGGAATCCTGGGCGGGTGGATTCTTCCTGTTCCACGTCTTCGATAACTCGCCGTCATTTGCAACTGGCCGCAACCTGTTTACCGGTGGCATCGTGCTTGCCGTGATGATTCTGCCGATCATCGCTGCTACCGCGCGCGAGGTCTTCGTGCAGACCCCTCCAGGCCAGGTGGAATCCGCCCTGGCTCTGGGCGCTACCCGCTGGGAAGTTATCCGCATGACCGTTCTTCCATTCGGCATGTCCGGCTACATCGCCGGCTCTATGCTCGGCCTGGGCCGTGCACTGGGTGAGACCATGGCGCTGTACATGGTTGTCTCCCCGCTGATTGACTTCCGCTTCTCGCTTTTCGACGGCGGCACGACCTTCGCCACGGCCATCGCCCTGGCATCTGCCGAGTTCGGTAACGAGATGCGCGCTGGTGCCTACATCGCCGCCGGCCTCATGCTGTTCTTGCTGACCTTCGTGGTCAACGCCATTGCCCGCGCCATCGTGAAGAATAAGTAAGGAGGGGAGGATCAATGACTACGACTACTAATGCCAAGCCTGCCTCCCAAGGCGGCGCGACCTTCCTGGACATCTCCGGCTCCCGCAAGATGACCAATAACATCGCCACCGCGGTGGTCTGGGGCGCAATGATTCTGGCCATGGTTCCGCTGGTATGGGTTCTGTGGGAACTCATCGCCCGCGGCAGTGGCGTCATCCTCAACCCTGAGTGGTGGACCGCTTCCCAGCGCGGCATCATGAATAGCTCTTCTGGTGGCGGTGCCGCTCACGCCATCGTGGGTACCTTTGTCCAGACCATTCTGGCCTCCATTATCTCTATCCCGATCGGCATCTTTACCGCCATCTACTTGGTGGAGTACTCCAAGGGCGGCTGGCTCGGCCGCATCACCACCTTCATGGTGGACATCCTGTCCGGTGTGCCTTCCATCGTTGCGGCCCTGTTCATCTTTGCCATGTGGATCACCCTGTTCGGCTTTGGTCGCTCCGGCTTCGCCGTGGCGCTGTCCCTGGTGCTGCTGATGATTCCAATTGTGGTGCGCAATACCGAAGAGATGCTACGCGTGGTCCCCATGGATCTGCGTGAGGCGTCCTACGCACTCGGCGTTCCGAAGTGGAAGACCATCGCCCGCATCGTTCTGCCTACCGCACTGTCCGGCATCGTCACCGGCATCATGCTGGCGATTGCTCGCGTGATGGGTGAGTCCTCGCCGGTGCTGGTCTTGGTTGGTTCCTCCTCCGTCATCAACTGGGATGCCTTCAAGGGCTCTCAGTCCTCGCTCCCGCTGATGATGCTGGATATGTATAAGGCCGGCGCACAACCCGCCGTGCTGGACAAGCTCTGGGGAGCAGCGTTGACGCTGGTTATCCTCATCGCCGTCCTCAACATTGCGGCCCGCATCGTTTCCGCGAAGTTCTCGGTTAAGAAGTAAACGCCGTACCACTCGATTCCGCCATACACTTGCTAGAGGAGAAACTCCCAAATGTCTAAGCTCGCGCTCAATGACGTGAACATTTTTTACGGCGACTTCCACGCCGTGCAGAACGTGAATATGCAGATCCCGGCCCAGGCCGTGACCGCATTCATCGGCCCTTCCGGCTGTGGTAAGTCCACCGTGCTGCGCACCATCAACCGTATGCACGAGGTCATCCCTGGCGCCTCCGTGAAGGGTGAAATCCTGCTGGATGGCACCAATATCTACGGACCGAAGGTTGACCCGGTATCCGTACGCAACACCATCGGCATGGTCTTCCAGAAGGCAAACCCATTTCCCACGATGTCCATCGAGGACAATGTGGTGGCAGGCCTGAAGCTGTCCGGTGAAAAGAACAAGAAGAAGCTCAAGGAAGTTGCGGAGAAGTCCCTGCGCGGCGCCAACCTGTGGGATGAGGTTAAGGATCGCTTGGACAAGCCAGGCGGTGGCCTCTCCGGTGGTCAGCAGCAGCGCCTGTGCATCGCCCGCGCTATCGCCGTGGAGCCAGAGGTATTGCTCATGGACGAGCCTTGTTCCGCACTGGACCCGATTTCCACCCTCGCCGTGGAGGACCTCATCCATGAGCTGAAGGAAAACTTCACCATCGTTATCGTGACCCACAACATGCAGCAGGCAGCCCGCGTGTCCGATAAGACCGGCTTCTTCTCCCTAGAAGCAACCGGTAAGCCGGGCCACCTGGTGGAGTTTGACGACACCACCAAGATCTTCGAGAATCCTTCTCAGAAGGAGACCGAGGATTACATCTCTGGCCGCTTTGGCTAAAGAGTAAGAGAGATTGTCCGAGAGAAAGGGGGCCGGTTTGAACCGGCCCCCTTCTTTGGCGCTTAAATCCTTCTAACGGCGAAACTGACGCTCGAGTTCTGCCATCCGTGCTTCAAATTCGGCGTCCTTTTTGTCCTCCTCTAGCTTTTTGGCATAGTCATTGGGCAAAAGACCCGTGGTCAGATAGATGATGTGGCCGGCCACGGAGACGCAGTGGTCCGCATAGCGCTCGTAGTAGCGCGTAATTTGTGAGGTCTCAACGGCTTCGCGCACGCTGCCTTCCCATTCGCGCTGAGTCAGGATGCGCAGAATATGGGAGTTGATATCATCCACTGCATCATCGTCGGCACGGAGGTTGACGGACAAATCCGCATCAGGGGTGACGAGGATATCGTGCAGCACCGACCCCATTTCTTCAGTGAGGCGGTACATCTCCTCGAAGTAGCCGATGTAATTCGCCGGTATCACGGCGTCAGGGTGGCGGCGGCGCGCGGAGTCCGCGATGTGCTGGGAAAGCCGACCCATGCGGTAGAGATCCTCCACGATATAAATCGAGGAGACCACCTGACGGAGGTCCTGCGCCATGGGGTTTTCCAGCGCCAAAAGTGTTACAGCACGCTCAGAGCACCTAACGCGGATCTCATCTAGCTCCTCAGTCATGGTGAGGGCATCTTCCGCGGAGTCCAAGGCGCCTTGCAGTAGTGCCTGCGAAGCCTTATCCAAGATGGTGCGCACGGTATCGCACATCACGATGAGGTCATGGGAGAAGTTATCTAAGTGTTCCCTGTAGGCGGCACGCATGCCAAAGATAATAGCGAAAACTTTTCGTCTTTGCGCAACTTAAGAAGGGGTTAAATGCACGATTCCTGTATGTATTTAGCTGCTCTTATATTGCTGTCAGGCTATCCGCCGGAATTCATAATGTCCGCAGCAACGGGAACGCAATCATCCTCGGGATCGTCGAGCCAACCATCGGGCAATGCCACCTTGGATGGCGAGCCCTGGCGGCCGCGGGCTCCGTCGGCGTCGGCAGCTAGGGCATCGGACTCTGCCCAAGGTGCAAGGAGCTCACGCAAGGCATCGAGGGAATTGACCTTGGCTAAGCCCGCGCGGACCTGGCCGCCAACTGGGAAACCACGCAGGTACCAACCGATGTGTTTGCGGATATCGCGGGAAGCATTGTCCTCGCCATCGTGCTCCGCCAATAGCTCCGCGTGGCGGAGGATTACCTGGGTGACCTCGCCCAGGGTGGGCTCTGCCGGAATGGACTCGCCGCGCAGTGCGGCGCCGAGCTCGGCAAAAAGCCACGGGCGGCCAAGGCAGCCGCGGCCTACCTGCACGCCGTCGCAGCCGGTTTGTTCCATCATGCGGCGGGCATCCTCGGCACGGAAGATATCGCCATTGCCCAGCACTGGCACCCCAGTATCCGCCAAGTGCTCCTTGAGGCGCGCGATTTCGTCCCATCGTGCTTCGCCAGAGTAGCGCTGAGCGGCGGTGCGGCCGTGCAGGGTAACGGCAGCGGCGCCGGACTCGACGGCGATGCGCCCGGCGTCGAGATGCGTATGGTGCTCGTCGTCAATGCCCACGCGCATTTTTACCGTGACCGGGATATTGGTGCCCTCTGTGGCCTTGACCGCGGCGGAGACGATATTGCCAAAGAGGCGTCGTTTATAAGGCAGCGCGGAACCGCCACCGCGGCGGGTCACCTTCGGAACCGGGCAACCAAAGTTCATATCGATGTGGTCCGCTAGGTTTTCGTCGACGATCATCTTCGCGGCTTTATAGGTATATTCCGGATCCACCGTATAGATCTGTAAGGAACGAGGATCTTCCTGCGGCGCAAAGGTGGTCATGTGCAGCGTCTTTTCATTGCGCTCTACCAGTGCACGGGCGGTGACCATCTCGCAGACGTAAAGGCCCGACACCGTGCCGGTGCGCTGCAGCTCCTGCTCTCGGCACAACGTGCGGAAGGCAACGTTGGTTACCCCCGCCATCGGGGCGAGGATGACGGGGGAGGAGAGATCGTAGTGTCCAATGCGCAAATTCACGCCCCAATTGTGCTAGTTAACGGGGGAAAATAGCAACTGGGTCCACAGTGGCGCCGTTCCCTATTTCTGTTTTATGGGGTAGGGGTCACACAAAAGTGGTGGAAATCTTGCAAAGATTCGCTAATGTGGGCTGTGTAACTAATTAGAACGGCCGTTATTTTGGCTGGCCCCTTAATGAAGGAGGATTACCCTTGTCCGAGAGAATCGCGTACGCCCCATTTGAGAAGCTCGTGGTTTCTGCAGAAGAGGCTGCTCAGCACGTTAACCACGGTGACCGCGTGGGCATTTCCGGCTTCACCGGTGCTGGCTACCCCAAGGGCCTGCCCACCGCCATTGCAGAGAAGGCCAAGGCTCTACATGAAAAGGGCGAGGAATTTAAGATCGACGTCTTCTCCGGCGCTTCCACCGCCCCGGACTGCGATGGCGTTCTGGCGGAAGCTGAGGCGATTCGCTTCCGCTCTCCTTATAACTCCGATCCCACGCTGCGTAAGCAGTTCAATGATGGCACCGCGCTTTACCAGGATATCCACCTGTCTCACTCGGGCCAGCAGGTAGAAGAGGGCTTCTACGGTGACTTCCAGGTGGCCATTATTGAGGCCGTGCGCATTACCGAAGAAGGCCACGTGGTGCCGTCCTCCGCGGTGGGCAATAACCTCGAGTTCATCGAGGCTGCCGATAAGATCATCATCGAGATCAATGAGTGGCAGTCCATCAACCTCGAGGGCATGCACGATATCTACCGCATTGAAAAGCTGCCTAATCGCCAGCCCATCCCTATCACTAAGCCGGGCGACCGCATCGGTACCACCTACATGGAGGTGCCGGAGGACAAGGTTGTTGCAGTGGTTAAGACCGATGCCCCGGACCGCAACGCCCCATTCAAGGAACCGGACGAGATCTCCGAGAAGATTGCCGCCAACTTCATCGAGTTCCTCGAGGGCGAGGTCGCTGCGGGTCGCCTTGAGTATGACAAGTTCATCATGCAATCCGGCGTGGGCAACGTCCCCAACGCCGTGATGGCCGGCCTGCTGGATTCCAAGTTTGAGAATATTCAGGCCTATACCGAGGTCATTCAGGATGGCATGCTCGATCTCATCGATGCGGGCAAGATGACCATGGCTTCCGCTACCTCCTTCGCGTTGTCCCCAGACTACGCGGAGAAGATGAATGCGGAAGCAGAGCGCTACCGCGAGCACATTATTCTGCGCCCACAGCAGGTCTCTAACCATCCAGAGGTCATCCGTCGCGTAGGCCTGGTTTCTTCCAATGGCATGATTGAGGCCGATATCTACGGCAACATCAACTCCACCAACGTATCCGGCTCCCGCATCATGAACGGCACCGGCGGCTCGGGTGACTTCACCCGTAACGCTTATATCTCCACCTTCGTTTCCCCGTCCGTGGCCAAGGACGGCGCAATTTCCGCGCTGGTTCCGTTCGTGTCCCACACGGATCACACCGAGCACGACACCATGGTCATCATTACTGAGTACGGTGTAGCTGACCTGCGCGGGCTGGCTCCAAAGGAGCGCGTGGAGAAGGTCATCTCCGTGGCACACCCGGATTACCGTCCGTTGCTCGAGGACTACTTCAACCGTGCGAAGGAAAACAAGTTCCAGCACACCCCACACGATTTGAAGACTGCCTTTGACTTCCAGGTCCGCTTCATGGAGAAGGGCGATATGCGCGGCTAATGTAGCCACGCTTCGGCAGGCGCTCAGTGGCGAGCTGAGCGCCTTTCGCTTGCCGACGCCCCCCCCTAATTAGGACTTTGCAAATACCGCAAGCTAAACTGGAGCGACGTTGGGCCTTTAGCTCAGTTGGTAGAGCTACGGACTTTTAATCCGCAGGTCGTGGGTTCGATCCCCACAGGGCCCACAACTGGAGCCACCTTCTCGGGTGGCTCCTTTTAGTTTTTCACCATCTTCTTGATGGCGCGCATGGCCTCTTCTAGCTTCTCGGTGGCTACTTCACCGTCCTCGGCGGCGGCACCGGCCACACAGTGCTCAATATGGTCTTCTAGGAGCGCCAGTGAGACATTCTCCAGCGCCGACTTCACCGCCGAAATCTGGGTAATGATGTCGATGCAGTATTGGTCTTCTTCGACCATGCGGTGGATGCCGCGCGCCTGCCCCTCAATGCGCTTGAGCCTGGCGAGGTAGCGATCCTTGCTCTTAGAATCCGCGTTATATCCGTGTACGTGCGGCTCGTGGCAGGAGCACGTTTGATGCTGGTCAGACATGGTTCCTAATCTTTCTGGGGGAGCGATTTTGTAACTAGGTGAGGTCTCCAGTATATTTCTAGAAGTCGCCTTAGCGCGACGGGCCCCCATCGTCTAGCGGCCTAGGACACTGCCCTTTCACGGCAGCGGCACGGGTTCGAATCCCGTTGGGGGTACCAACACGAAAGTGTTGGTCCGAATTAAATATTCGATTGGCCTTGTGGCGCAGTTGGTTAGCGCGCCGCCCTGTCACGGCGGAGGTCGCGGGTTCAAGTCCCGTCAAGGTCGCAGAATGAGCAGCAATCGCTTCGGCGGTTGCTGCTTTTGGTTTTGTTAGGCTGGCGCCATGGAGCCATACGTGGGAATTGCTGTCTTTGAACTTGCCTCCGAAAGCTCGGAGCATTCTAGCTTCTTCCGAGAGGATTTCTTTCTCGTCTATGCGGACTCGGATGAGGAGGCGTACCGGAAGGTCGAGGCACGGGCCCATGAGCAAGAATATGAGGGCCTGTGGCTGCGCCACATTGTCGACGTCGCGCCCACCCTCTACGGCCATGTGGATCGAGATTGTGACCTCTATTCGCGGCATTTTTCCGCGCTGGAAGACTACGAGCGCTTCGAGATGAACTTGGGCGGAAAGGATCCACTTTCACCGCCTAAATAGCGTTCTGACGTGCAGATTTGGTGAGTCTTGGGAGTCTTCTGTAAAGTATCTATCCGTGCCCAAGAGCACACACATAATTAAAAATGGCCCTGTGGCGCAGTTGGTTAGCGCGCCGCCCTGTCACGGCGGAGGTCGCGGGTTCAAGTCCCGTCAGGGTCGCGGAAACCTTCGGGTTTCTGGCCAGATAGCTCAGTCGGTAGAGCACACGCCTGAAAAGTGTGGGGTCGCCAGTTCGATCCTGGCTCTGGCCACAATAATGGCTCCTCGTAAGAGGGGCCATTTTTGCTTTAGTATGGGCACATGGAACACGCTATTGCACACCAGACCGATAATTCCCGTTACGTCCTTACCGTGGACGGTGTCGAGGCAGGCTCGTGCCACTATGTAGACGCAGACACGACCCGCGAGTTCAACCACACGGTCATCAAGGATGCTTTCCGTGGCCAAGGATTGTCCGCGCCGCTGATTAAGGCCGCGCTTGACGACGCCCGGGGCGTCGGCAAGCAAGTCATTGCTTCCTGCTCCGCAGTGGCGCACTTTATAGAAAAGAATCCCGAATACCGCGACCTACTGCGCCCAGAAGGCATATAAAAAGCGGCCCACAGTTGCCTGTGAGCCGCTGGGAGAGAATTTAGATGTAGTAGTCGGGGTCAACCAGTTTGATGCGCTCATTCGGGTTGCGTGGACGGTTCTTGGCCGGAATGCCCACCGCGATATTTTCGGCGGGAACATCCTTCGTCACCACGGCATTGGCGCCAATGGCCGAACCTTCACCGATCGTAATGGGGCCGAGCACCTTGGCGCCCGCACCGATAGTGACATTGTCTTCGATAGTGGGGTGGCGCTTGGTCTGGGTAAGGACCTGGCCGCCGAGGGTGACGCCATGGTAGAGCATGACGCCATCGCCAATCTCTGCGGTTTCACCAATGACGATGCCCATGCCATGGTCAATAAAGAACCGGCGGCCGATAGTGGCGCCAGGGTGGATCTCCACGCCGGTAAAGAAGCGGTTAATCTGCGCCAAGATGCGCGCGGGCCCGCGCAGCCCGCGCTTCCACATCCAGTGCGAAATGCGGTGAGACCACACCGCGTGGAGACCGGAGTAAACTACTGCATTTTCGACGTCGCCACGTGCGGCCGGATCGTGATCTCTTGCATTTGCTAAGTCTTCACGGATGTAGCTCATAATGTTCATGCCCACATAGTACTGGCATAAAAAAGGCACCCGCCAAGGTTGGCGGGTGCTTTTATTCAAGCGAAGTAATTTAAGCTTCGCGGATGTCCTCGAAGAGGATGGTGGAGACGTAGCGCTCACCGAAGTCCGGCAGGACAACCACGATGGTCTTGCCCTCGAACTCTGGGCGCTCCGCCAGCTTCAGAGCTGCGGAAACGTTGGCGCCGGCGGAGATGCCAACCAGCAGGCCTTCCTGGGTAGCCAGGTCGCGGGATGCCTTGATGGACTCCTCGGTGGTGGCGGTAAAGACTTCGTCGAGAAGCTCGCGGTCAAGTACCTCAGGAACGAAGTTAGCGCCGATGCCCTGAATCTTGTGCGGGCCAGCGTGGCCTTCAGACAGGACAGGGGAATCGGACGGCTCAACCGCAGCCAAGTGCAGGTCTGGGTTCTTGGACTTCAGGAAGCGGCCCACACCGGTAACGGTGCCGCCGGTGCCTACGCCAGCAACGAAGGCGTCAACCTTACCCTCGGCGTCTTCCCAAATCTCTGGGCCGGTGGTTTCCTCGTGAATCTTCGGGTTTGCCTCGTTGGCGAACTGTGCAGCAAGGATGGCGTTATCGGTCTCGGCGACGATTTCATTCGCCTTGTCGACGGCTCCCTGCATGCCAGCCGCACCAGGGGTCAGTACGATTTCTGCGCCGTAAGCGCGCAGCAGCACCTTGCGCTCATTGGACATGGTCTCCGGCATGGTCAGAATGACCTTGTAGCCCAAGGTGGCGCCAGCCAGCGCCAGGGCGATGCCGGTATTGCCGGAGGTGGCCTCCACGATGGTGCCGCCCGGCTTGAGCTGGCCGGACTTTTCAGCGGCCTCAACGATGGCCTTGCCGATACGGTCCTTGACGGAATTTGCCGGGTTAAAAGACTCCACCTTGGCAAGCACGGTAGCGCCCTTGCCCTCGGTAAGACGGTTCAGGCGGACCAGTGGGGTGCCGCCGATGGTTTCCATGATGTTGTTGTAGACAGCCATTTTGTGGACTCCTTTGGGAATCAGATTTGGGTTCAAATCGCGTACAACGCAAGCGTACACTACACAAGTAGACCAGTCAGTATATAAATTCTAGACCGGGCATTCGGGCATTTCATGTGGGATTGCAGCGCCGGATAAGGCGAGGGCGATTTCGAATTACCCCCACATGCTGTCTATACTTCCACTCAGTTGCCCGCTGGTCCCCAAATTCCCGGGGGAGGACGGGTACACCTGCTTGGTTACCCCCGACGAGGAAAGAGTCTCATGGAGTCGCATCGCCTCAAAGATGATGAAGAATCCGTACGCGCGGCCCTGTCGTCCCTGAAGACCGCTACAGGTATTCCGGTGACGATGTACGCCACGCTGCTGCCTGATAATCGCCTGCAGATTACACAGTGGGTGGGGCTACGCACCCCAGCGCTGCAGAATCTGATCATTGACTCTGGCGTCGGTGTAGGTGGGCGAGTGGTCAGCACTCGCCGCGCGGTAGGTGTATCCGATTACACTCGTGCCACCACCATTTCGCACGAGAACGACCGCGTGATCCAAGACGAAGGCCTGCACTCTATCGTGGCCGTGCCCGTTACGGTGCAGCGCGAAATTCGCGGCGTCCTCTACGTAGGCGTGCACTCCCCAGTTCGTTTGGGCGATAAGGTCATTGAAGAAGTGACGATGACCGCGCGCACCCTCGAGCAAGACCTGGCCGTTAATTCCGCCATGCGACGTGCCGATGGGTCCAAGGGTGGAGCGGCTCGGGGCCACGTCATGAACGGTGCCGAGTGGGAACAGGTCCGCTCCACCCACTCCAAGCTGCGCATGTTGGCCAACCGCGTAGAAGACGAAGAACTGCGCAAGGAGCTAGAGACGCTGTGTGACCAGATGGTCTCGCCGGTGCGCGTGAAGCAATCCACCAAGCTCTCCGCCCGCGAGCTCGACGTGCTCTCTTGTGTGGCCCTAGGCCACACCAACGTAGAAGCAGCTGAGGAAATGGGGATCGGCGCAGAAACCGTGAAGTCTTATTTGCGCTCGGTAATGCGCAAACTCGGTGCGCATACCCGCTACGAGGCGGTTAATGCCGCCCGTCGCATCGGCGCGTTGCCTTAAGAACCGGTAGCGTAGGCAGTTGTGAAAGATCAGTTTATTGTTTCCGGCGGTGCCCGCCTTGAGGGCACCGTTAAAGTAGATGGCGCAAAAAATAGCGTCTTGAAGCTCATGGCCGCATCCTTGCTGGCGGAGGGCACTACGACGCTGACCAACTGCCCAGAAATTCTGGACGTCCCCCTCATGAAGAAGGTTCTTGAGGGGCTCGGCTGCGAGGTAGTCATCGAGGGCTCTGAGGTCCGGATTACTACCCCTGCACAGCCGCAATCCAACGCGGATTTCGACGCGGTCCGCCAATTCCGCGCATCCGTCTGCGTGCTCGGGCCTTTGACGTCACGCTGTGGCCACGCAAAAGTAGCGTTGCCCGGTGGTGACGCGATTGGCTCCCGTCCGCTCGATATGCACCAGACCGGCTTAGAGAAGCTCGGCGCCACCACCCGTATTGAGCATGGTGCCGTCGTGGCAGAGGCTACGCACCTGCGTGGTGCGAATATCCGCCTAGACTTCCCGTCCGTAGGCGCAACCGAAAATATCCTTACCGCTGCGGTTCTCGCCGAAGGCGAAACCGTCCTCCATAATGCAGCTCGCGAGCCGGAAATCGTCGATCTGTGCACCATGCTCAAGTCCATGGGTGCCGACATCGAGGGTGAGGGAAGCTCAGTGGTGACCATCCGCGGCGTCGATAAGCTGCAGCCCGCCCAGCATGAGGTTATTGGTGACCGAATTGTGGCAGGCACGTGGGCGTATGCTGCAGCCATGACCCAGGGTGATATCACCGTGGGTGGAATTTCCCCGCGCCACCTGCACCTGCCGCTAGAAAAGCTGAAGTCCGCCGGCGCGGAACTAGAGACCTATGAGAATGGTTTCCGCGTGCGCATGGACCAGCGACCACAGGCTGTGGACTACCAGACCCTCCCATTTCCGGGATTTCCCACCGACCTGCAGCCGATGGCTATTGGCATCTCTGCTATTGCGGACGGAACGACCGTCATTACGGAGAATGTCTTTGAATCCCGTTTCCGGTTTGTGGATGAAATGCTGCGCTTGGGTGCCGACGCCCAGGTTGACGGCCACCATGTAGTAGTCCGCGGTAAAGAACGACTCTCTTCTACTCACGTGTGGAGTTCCGATATCCGTGCGGGTGCCGGTCTTGTACTTTCTGCACTATGTGCGGATGAGACCACTACGGTCCACGATGTTTTCCACATCGACCGCGGATATCCCAACTTTGTAGAAAATCTGCAGCGCCTCGGTGCCACAATTGAAAGAACTCAAGAAGAAGAGCTCTTTTAACGACATCCCCAGCACACCTTTATCCGTTGTGTGCTGGGGATTTGGCATTGTTGAAGCGGGTGGACTACATTAATCCAAGTCGCCGCGAGGTAGCCGGGAGGTTACTTCTTTGCGAATTTTGTACGGGCTTGGTTCGATGAT
>NZ_JASPIX010000054.1:0-203 GCF_030229735.1 Corynebacterium sp. MSK074 | reverse complement strand
GAACTCGACGGAATACTTTCTAGGCATAGTTCAATCCTTCCTTAGCTGAGGTAGGAACTAAACCCAGGACGCTTCAAACAGCGTATCGATAGGCGTATCTCTTCGCGCTACTTATCGATAGAAGAACGCGAGCTCATCTTTGATCTTGACCGGCAAGGCAAAGGTGTACGTGAGATAGCTCGGCGTCTTCAGCGCTCTGCTGG
>NZ_JASPIX010000053.1:0-207 GCF_030229735.1 Corynebacterium sp. MSK074 | reverse complement strand
GTTGTTGATCCCAAGGGTGGCCACCAGGTCGTTCATCCTGCGAGTGGAGACTCCTTTCAGGTAACAGGTGGCGATGATTGTGGTCAGGGCACGCTCGGTGCGGCTGCGGCGCTCTAGCAGCCAGTCAGGGAAAATGCGCCGGTGCGTAGCTTCGGGATTGCCACATCAATGCTGCCGACTCGGGTATCAAGTTGGCGATGACGGTAG
>NZ_JASPIX010000052.1:0-211 GCF_030229735.1 Corynebacterium sp. MSK074 | reverse complement strand
GGAAACCAAAAAGTTGAACACAATCACATGCCAACCAATCCATCTCAATGCAGCCGAAACACCAAACAGCATTCAAATAAGTACGTGTTCCACATACCCAACCGGCACACACCAACCAACAAACCACTAAGTCCGCTGGCAGACAAACCAATCAACACACAACCATGCACACAAAAAATAAAAAGTACATTGGCACACTATTGAGTTCTCA
>NZ_JASPIX010000051.1:0-216 GCF_030229735.1 Corynebacterium sp. MSK074 | reverse complement strand
GTGGATCACCTCCTTTCTAAGGAGCTTTATTGTGGGTGCAGTTGCACCCTGTGGTTGGTTGAGTATGCGAGTGTCATACTGCCAACTTTTATTGTTGAAAAATTGTCCGGGTGAAACACACACCTGATGAGGCAAGCCGAGTGTTTGAATGGCGCTTTGTGACACACGTTGTCCATGCACAGTTGATTAAAAAATAATGTTTGTATGTTGGTGCAT
>NZ_JASPIX010000050.1:0-221 GCF_030229735.1 Corynebacterium sp. MSK074 | reverse complement strand
GAGGGTATTCACGCGGCGATCTCCTGGTTGTTGTCGCGGTCCTCGTCGATGACCCCAGCGGCGATGATCTCTTTGGTTTGTGTCAGGCTGGTCAGTGACATATAACGCTTCTGTTGGATCCAGTCATCGTGCTGTTCGGCCAAAACCGCCCCAACAAGGCGCACAACAGCGTCTCGGTTTGGGAAGATTCCTACGACATCGGTACGCCGGCGGATCTCCCT
>NZ_JASPIX010000004.1:143934-223438 GCF_030229735.1 Corynebacterium sp. MSK074 | reverse complement strand
TCACTTACCTGGGATCAGGGAAGTGAAATGGCCTGCCATAAGGCCTTTTCTGTAGCGACAAACTGTCCCGTGTTCTTTTGCGATCCTGGCTCGCCGTGGCAGCGGGGCACCAATGAAAACACCAATGGACTACTAAGGCAGTACTTCCCTAAAGGAACAGACCTAAGCGTCCATAGTGCAGCGGACCTAGAATTCGTCGCCATGCAACTCAACCGCCGCCCCCGCAAAACCCTGGGCTTTCAAACACCAGCCGAGAAAATGGCAGCACTGATAAACTCAACCGAAACATAGGAAGTGTTTCCACGACAACTAGAATCCGCCGTGGATTACTCCACGGTCACGGACTTGGCCAGGTTACGTGGCTGGTCCACGTCGTAACCCTTGGACTTTGCTACATGGGCGGCAAAGATCTGCAGCGGCACGGTGGCCAGCAGCGGCTGCATGAGGGTCGGCGCCTTCGGGATGCGGATGACGTGGTTAGCGTAATCCTCCACGGCGGTATCGCCCTCTTCCGCAATCACGATGGTGATGGCACCGCGGGCGCGGATCTCCTGGATATTGGAAACGACCTTGGAATGCAGGGAGTCGCGGCCGCGAGGGGACGGCACGATGACGAAGACCGGCTGGCCTTCCTCAATCAGTGCAATCGGGCCGTGCTTGAGCTCGCCGGCGGCAAAGCCCTCGGCGTGCAGGTAGGCGATCTCCTTGAGCTTCAGCGCGCCCTCAAGAGCTACAGGGAAGCCGACGTGGCGGCCCAAGAAGAGCACGGATTCCGCATCCTTCATGGAGTTGGCCAGGTTGGCCACCTGGTCCTCTTCATCGATGACGTTCTGGACCTTGTCCGGCATGTGGCGCAGCTCAGCAAGAACGCTCTGGATTTCATCGGCGAACATGTTGCCGCGCAGCTGAGCCAGGTAGAGGCCGAGCAGGTAGGTGGCGGTAATCTGCGCCAGGAAGGCCTTGGTGGAGGCCACGGCGATTTCCGGACCGGCGTGGGTGTAGAGCGCGGCATCGGATTCGCGCGGAATGGACGAGCCCTGGGTATTGCAGATGGCAATAACCTTGGCGCCCTGCTGGCGGGCGTGGCGCACGGCCATCAGGGTATCCATGGTCTCGCCGGACTGGGACAGGGCGACGACGAGGGTCTTCTCGTTCACAATCGGATCGCGGTAGCGGAACTCGTGGGCGAGCTCGACCTCGGTAGGAATGCGGCACCAGTGCTCGATGGCATAGCGTGCCACGTGGCCGGCGTAGGCGGCGGTACCGCAAGCGATGACGATGATCTTGTCGATGGACTTCAACACGGTCTCATCGATGCGCAAATCATCGAGGGTCAGCTGCCCCTGTTCATCGAAGCGGCCGAGCAGGGTATCACGCACAGCGGAAGGCTGATCGTGGATTTCCTTTTCCATGAAGGAATCGAAGCCGCCCTTTTCGGCAGCGGCGGCATCCCACTTGATTTCAAAAGGCTTGCCCTGTGCAGGGTTGCCCGCATAATCGGTGATTTCTACCTCGTCGGCGGTGATGGTCACGACCTGGTCGTTGTCCATCTCCACGGCGGACTTGGTGTAATCGATGAAGCCAGATACGTCGGAGCCGAGGAAGTTCTCGCCCTCGCCCAGGCCGATAACCAGCGGCGAGTCGCGGCGAGCGGCAACGATGCGATCGGCCTGCTCGGCGTGGATGGCCAGCAGGGTGAACGCGCCCTCCAAGCGGGAGCAGGTCAGCTGCATTGCCTTGGTGAGGTCACCAGCAGCCTCGTTGTGGAAGACATCGCCCAGCAACGTAGCGGCAACCTCAGTGTCGGTCTCGGAAACGAAGTTGTAGCCCTTGTTCAAAAGCTCGGACTTGAGCTCGGCAAAGTTCTCAATGATGCCGTTGTGCACCACGGCCAGCTTGCCGCCATCGACCACGTGCGGGTGCGCATTCAGGTCGGTGGGGCCACCATGAGTAGCCCAGCGGGTATGGCCAATGCCCAGCACGGAGTCTGGCAACGGGCGGGCCTCAATCTCAGCATCCAGCGCAGCGACCTTACCGGCCTTCTTGCGCCAGCTAATGTCCCCATCGGCGTACATTGCTACGCCAGCGGAGTCATAGCCGCGGTATTCCAAACGGCGCAGCCCTTCCAGAACTACGTCAAGGGCGAAGTAATCACGGTCACCACCAGCGTGACCAATATATCCAACAATTCCACACATGGTTGCTGATTTTACAGCACGGGGAAGAAACCTCTAGGCGGGCGGGGCGTCGGCAAGCGGGGCATAGCGCCCCACCCGCTAGTGCGCTGGGAAAACTAGCGCGTCGCCTGCTCCAAAAGTTCCAGAATGTGGTGATAATCCTCGCCGGTAGCACGGGTCAGACCGAGCTCGCAGGTGCGGTTGGTCGAGGCGTGATACTGCGCCCCGATTTCCTTGACTTGTGCTGCCTCGGCGCGCGTTGCGGCGTCGGTTAGCTCCGGATGCAGCATGCCGCGATCGCCGGCATAGCCACAGCAATTCCAGTCAGTAGGAATGTGTACCTCGGCCGCAGCGGCGCGGGCTACCTTCTCCACGTCTTCCATCATGCCCAGCTGGAAGGCAGAGCAGGTGGGGTGCACGGTCACGGAAGCCGCGGGGTTCTTGACCGCAAGCTGCGGCAGGAGGGTATCGGCCGTAAAGCTAATGGCGTCGATGACGGTAATGCCTACCGACTCCAGCATGTCCTTGAATCCGGCGGTGCAGCTGCTGGCGTCCACGATGACCGGCAGGCGCGCACCATCGGTGGCCTCCATGACGACATCGCGCACGCGCTGTTCCATTGCATCGTGGCCGGCCTGCATGCCCTTAGAAGCCCATGGGGTGCCACAGCAGAGCTTGTCGATGCCCTCTGGAACCTCCAGCGCTACCCCGGCGCGCTCCAAGAGAGCCACGAAGGAATCGGTCGTGCCCTTGCCGCCGCCCTGCGGGCCAAACATGGTGTTCACGCAGGCAGGCAGATAAATGCCGGTGGTCTGCGCGTAGCGGTCTCCCACGCGCCCGGCCCAGCGGCCACGGGACTTGCCGCCCTTGCCCAGCTCCGGCTGGTACTGCGGCAGGTTATCGGTGCCGATGAGGCTGCGGCCCACGTCGGTGACCTTCTTGACCAGCTCGGTGGGCAGCAGGTGCGCGCCGGTCAGCGCCAGCCCGGCGCCTTGGCTAACCACCTGCCAGTTCTTGGCGGCAGTGCCCCACAGCTTCTGCTGCGCCGGCTGGGCCTCCTCGCGGCGCAGGCGCTTGATGAACTTGCCGGTATCGATACCTACCGGGCAGGCGGTGCGGCACATGGAATCCACCGCGCAGGTCTCGATGCCCATGTATTCATAGGCCTCATCCAGCTCGGCTACGAGCTGGCTATCGCCGGCTTCTTCCGCGCGCTTGCGGGCGCGGCGCACGACGATGCGTTGGCGTGGGGTCAGCGTGAGATCGCGCGACGGGCAGACCGGCTCGCAGTAGCCGCACTCCACGCAGCGGTCCACTTCCTCTTCCACGGTGGGGTTGAGCTTGATGTTCTTGATGTGCGCATCGGGGTCATCGTCCAAGATGACGCCCGGGTTCATGGTGTTGGTGGGATCGCAGGCCCGCTTGAGTTCTTGCATGACCGCGTAGAGTTCGTCGCCGTACTGGCGGCGCACATACGGCGCCATGGCGCGGCCGGTGCCGTGCTCAGCCTTGAGATTGCCCTCAGCCGAGAGAACCAAGTCCACCATGCCCTCGTTGAAATCGTTATACCGACCGATGGCGTCATCGCCTTCAAAGCGGTCCGTAAGCAAAAAGTGGATATTGCCGTCCTTGGCGTGGCCGAAGATCACGGCATCGTCATAGCCATAGCGGGCAAAGAGTTCCTGCAGGGAAGAACAGGTATCAGCCAAGTCCCCCACGGGCACCACGATGTCTTCCAAAAGCGCGGTTGTACCGGACGGGCGCGCCTCAGCAACCTGGGCATACAGGCCCTTGCGGAAGCTCCATGCGGTATTGCGCGAAGAGGCATCGGCCGAGAAGGCAGCTGGCGATTGCAGCGGCAGCTCGCGCAGAAGCTGCGAGCCCTTGCCTTCCTTCTCCCGCAATTCTTCTTCCGCGTCGGCGTGGTACTCAATGAGCAGTGCGGCTTGCTTGTCCACATCGAAACCGGTGATGGCCTGCGGGACCTTATCAAAGCCTTGGCCTACGCGGATCGAGGCAGAGTCCATTAGCTCCAGGGTGGCCGCCCCGGTATCTAGCAGGGCCGGCAGGGACTTGGTGGCGGCGGTGAGGTCATCAAAGACAGCCACCGTGGTGGTGGTCAGCTTAGAAATCGGCACGGTTCGGAATACCGCCTCAGCGATGAAGGCCAGGGTTCCCTCCGAGCCGATGAGCAGGTGCTCAAAGAGCTTGACCGGGCTATCAAAGTCCAGGAAGGAATTGAGGCCATAGCCCATCGTGTTTTTCAGCTGGAAGTGGCGGCGGATAATGTCCACGGACTCCTGGTTATCGCGCACGCGGCGCTGCAGGCGGGTGAGCGTTTCCACCAGCTCCGGTTCCTGCTCTTGGAACTGCCGGTCCGCATCCGGATCGGCGGTATTGATCACGGTGCCGGTAGGCAGCACGAAGGTCAGCGATTCCAGGGTGTTATACGTATTGAGCTCGGTACCGCAGGCCATGCCGGAAGAGTTATTGGCTACCACGCCACCGATGGTGCAGGCAGATTCACTGGCCGGATCCGGGCCAAGCTTGCGATTGCGCAGACCAAGGCGAGCGTTGACCTGGCGCACCGTCGCGCCGGGCTGGACGCGCACGCGCTTACCCTCATCCAATACCTCGATGCCGCGGAAGTGCTTGCGCACATCCACCAGGTAACCATCGCCAGAGGCCTGGCCGGCAAGGGAAGTGCCGCCGGAGCGCAGGGTTACCGGAACATTCTGCTGTCGGCCCGCACGGAAGATGGCGGCCACGTGCTCAGCCGAGCGGGCCTCAATGACTGCCTTAGGGGTGTACAGGTAGTGCGAGGCATCGGAGGCATGTGCCACGCGGTCAATAACCTCGGTCTTTACCTCCATCCCATAACGAGTAGAAAGTTCTTCCACATCAACGACGCCGGTAGTCATGTACCGCAGCCCGCCTTCCCAGAAAAATAGAGTATGCAGTTGCCCACACATTGCACTCCCCTGCGCACAGGCGCGCAAGTTAGGAGGGGCTTAGGAAAGCCTTTCCACCACACCCGTGGTTCGGCTGGATACTGCGCAGACATTTCTCAGATAAACCCTCACCCTTTCCCGCCTAGCGGGTGATCTTCCTCTATCCTGGAATGCGTGTCTGCGAATTTGAATAAACATCTAGCAACGTTGTCGAAGCGCGGTCGCAACCGAGTTTTGGTTGGCGACCTTGACTATGCCGGAATCACCGGCAAGGTTTATACCCCCGCGGAGGGCCAAAGCCTGCCCGCCGTGGCCTTTGGCCATGACTGGATGCACAAGATTAAGGATTACCACGCCACCCTGCGCCACCTAGCTAGCTGGGGCATCGTGGTGGTAGCCCCCGATTCCGAGACCGGCCCCTTCCCCAACCACCGCAACCTGGCCGCGGATATGGAATCCGCGCTGCAGATTGCCGCTGGGGTCAGGCTGGGCGCCGGAAATATTACGGTCTCCCCGGGCAAGCTCGGCATGATTGGCCACGGCATGGGCGGCGGCACGGCCGTGCTTGGCGCCTTGGATAACCAGAAGGTCGCCGCCGTCGCCGCCATTTACCCTTCCATCACCGCGCCGTCTGCGGTGCAGGCGGCCCGCCGCATTACTAGCCCGGGCTTGGTCATTGGCGCTGGCCAGGAAGATATTTTCAATGCCGGCAACCCCGCCAAGCTGGCCCATAACTGGAATGGCCCAGTCTGCTTCCGCGCCATCGACAAGGGCAGCCACGCTGGCTTTACCGAAGATCGCCTGCGCAAGCTGGCCATCGGCACCGCCGCTTTCCAGTCCGGCCCCACCGAAATCGCCCGCGGCTTGGTCACCGGCTTCCTGCTGGCCACCCTAAACGGCGATTCCACCTATGACGCCTTTGCGGATCCAGAGGCAAGCGCCAAGAAGGTCCAAAGCCTCGTAGGCGAAGACTTGGCCGAGCGCGCCGGCGTCACCCGCGACGCCTAAGGTATTAACCCCGCCGCAGCACAGATTGCACCTGCCCCGACGCGTTCCTTGAGCGCGCCGGGGCAGCGCCATATCGGGGCCTTGGCATCGCCGCCGCTTGCCGACGCCCCACCTGCCCCTTCTCCCTTCGCGCCTCCTGCATGGCTTTATCCGTGGACTTTTCTAGCTCGTCTTGCGCTTTCGCCAGCGTTTTTTCAAATTCCAGCAGGCGTTTAGCCGTCCTTTCCCGAAAGCCCTGCGCAAATTCTGCGAAGTCGTTATTCATTACCACTGACCTGCCTTTCGTGCCTTAATGGTTGGTTCTTCTGGCGCGGGTGCTGCCTCCTGCTGCGGTGCCGGCTGTGGTGCCGGTGCCGGTGCGGGTGTTGGCGCTTCTTCTGGAGCCGGCTGCGGTGCTGGTGACGGTGCCAGCGCCTCCGCTGGACCGGCTGCCTGGAGGTGTGCCACCTTCTCTGGTGGCGGCGTTGGCTCCTCTACCTGAGACAGCTCAGGAGGTGGCGCCATGACGCCATCATCACCAGCTGGCTCCGGTTCGGGGCATGGCTCCGGCTCCGTCTCGGGTTCGGGTTCGGGCTTAGGTTCCGGGCAGGGATCAGGTTCTGGCTCAGGATCAGGCTCAGGGACGGGGTCCGGTTCGGGTTCTTGCACTGGGCAATCCGCTTCGGACATGTTTTCCAGGCACTGCGCGGCACCTTCCACAATGAGGCCCACGCCTACTAAAGCGATTCCGGCCCCTACCAGGCCGAGGCTGCCACTGCAGGAAGATTCAATTCCACAGCCTTCTGAGCTGGTTTGGGTCGTTTCCACACAATCTTCGGTACTTTCAGCGGTACTTTCCGGGCAGAGCGTTTCCTCGCCTGCGCCCGATTCAGCAGCGGGATCCGCATCCGTGTCTGGCTTAGGTTTCGGCTCTGGCTGAGGCTCAGGTTCCGGGCACGGTTCTTCTACTTGCTGTGGCTGTTCTGGCGGCTCCTGCGGCGGAATGATCTCCGCCTGTGCCGGCCTGGTGATCTCTACGTCGCGCTGGGACTGTAATGGACGCTCAGTTAATGATTGTTCGGTGCACTCTTGGCAATGGCAGCCGAGACCGTGTTCGGCAGTGGTCTCCGTGTGCACTTCCGTCTTGGCTGCAGGCTCGGGCTCGGGGCATTCCTTTGGCGGGACGGATGGTGGCGAAGGAGGCATCGGCTGTGGCGGCGTGGAAGTCGTCTGGCTCGATTCTTGCTTTGAGTCAGGCTCCGGCATGGGTTTGGGCTCTGGTGGACACTCCACCTGGGCCGGCTCGGTGGGCTGCGACGGCGGAGGTGGGCATTCTTCCTTCGGCATCGGCTTAGTGGGAGTAGGAGTCTCCGGGCATTGCTCTACCGGTGCGGGGCAGGCATCATCTGTAGGTTTAGCCGGCGTCGGGCATTCTTCTGGCATTGGGCGCTCACAGACGCACTCGCAACGCGATTCAAACTCGTTATAGCAGGACTCAATCGCATCATCGCGGTCGCGGCAGGTGCTAGCGATGTTGTGATTCGTCTCTTCGATAACGCGCCCGCCAATGGTGGAAAGAATCGGGATAATAAACCTGGCCAGCGGGTGCTTGGTGGCCACCATGGACAAGATATTCAGCAGTGGGATGACCGCAGAGATGAGCTCGGTTAGGGCGGTGTCGGAAACATCGACGACGTCGGCAATAGCGCCCGAGCACTGCTCCGCCGAACTGGTGAGATGTGCGGCATCCTGGCGGTCAATGTCGAAGTCTTCCTGCACGCCGCACAGGTGCTCGCGCATGGCGCCCTGAGCAACCTCGGAATCATCTTGCTGCAAATAGCCCGCTAGTCCAGCACCGCCTCCCTTCGGGCGGTTGCCGCCCACGGCCGCAACGGTGTTTTTCACCAAGTTTTCGGGCGCGATGCCGTCCACCGCACCGACTAGCTCCCCCAGTAGGTTCATCGGCATGCTGGGTCCCGAGTAGCTTCCCAAGCATGCGAATTGGAATTGGGAAATCGCGTTGGAATAGTCCCCCAGCAGGGATTTTGTCAGCGTGCTCACTTGCTGTTCGCCTCCCCGCCGCGCGCAAAGGAGCTGCCGAAGGACTCATCAAAATCAGCAAAGGCGCGCACCTGTTCATGGGCGGCATGGGCGGTGGCGGATAAATTATCCAACCTCTTCCCGCCGCGCTCATGGATGCGCGCCAAGACAGCACGAATGCGCTCACCGTGGCCGTCAAAGTTGCGTCCAGCCGCGGCCACCGGAAAATCCGGTACCTCAGCCCGGTGAGCATCGCGTTGTTCGTCGTTATCGGCTACGACCTGCCGTAGTGCGGACATCGCCTCCGAGGGGCGAAGAAAAACCTCAGACACTGGTGTATTCCCCCAAATCCATATGCGGTAAAAGTTCTCACCTTCATTGGACTGGGGATTGCACCAAATGGTTCCCTAGGATGCCAAAATTCTTCCGCACCCGGCGATCGCGCTAGACCGAGGAAACGATGGCGGAAAGCCTGCCGGCAACCTTACGTGCCTGCTCCTTATCGGCGGCCTCCACCATGACGCGGAAGACCTCCTCAGTGCCGGAGGGGCGCAACAGAACACGGCCGGTTTCGCCGAGTTCTTCCTCGGCCTGGGCAATGGCTTCTTGTACTTCGGGGGCGTCCATGATGACACCCTTATCAGAAACCGGCACGTTAATGAGCACCTGCGGCAGCACGGTCATTACCGATGCCAATTCCTTTAGGGACTTTCCGGACTTGGCCATGCGCGCCATGATGGACAGGCCAGTAAGCGTGCCGTCGCCAGTCGTGCAATCATCTGGCAACACCACGTGGCCAGACTGCTCGCCGCCCAAGGAGAAATCGCCGCGGTTGAGCTCTTCCAGCACGTAGCGGTCGCCTACTGCGGTGTGACGGACCTCGATGCCTTGTTCCTGCATGGCTAGCTTCAGGCCCAGGTTAGACATGACGGTTGCTACCAGAGTGTTATAGCGCAGGTCATTATCGTCCTTCATGCCCACGGCCAAAAGTGCCATAATCTGATCGCCATCAATCACATTGCCCTCGGCGTCCACAGCCAGGCAACGGTCGGCGTCGCCATCGTGTGCCAAGCCCAGATCGGCGCCATGCTCGACGACGGCCGCCTGTGCCTTTTCAATGTGCGTCGAACCGCAGTCCTCATTGATATTAAAGGCATTCGGCTTGTTGTGGATAGCAATAACTTCTGCACCAGCCGCCTCATAAGCGATCGGAGCAACCTTGGAAGCCGCACCATTGGCGGTGTCTACGACCACCTTGATGCCGCTGAGGTCGGTGGAGACCACTTCCTTCAAGTGGTTGAGGTAGCGCTCGCGCCCATCCGGGGCCTCCGAGATGATGCGGCCCAGCTTGGTGCCGGTCGGGCCATCCTCGGTGAGGTTTTCCATCGTGGCCTGAATCTGATCTTCTACCTCGTCCGGCAGCTTCTTACCGCCGGCAGAGAAGAACTTAATGCCGTTATCCGGCATAGGGTTGTGGGAAGCAGAAATCATCACGCCGAGATCCGCGCCGTAGTCATCTGTCAGGTAGGCAATCGCCGGGGTCGGCAGCACACCCACGCGCACTACGTCAACCCCGCGGGAGGCCAAACCGGAGGCAATCGCCGCGTCCAGCATCTCACCGGAAACACGCGGGTCGCGGCCGATAATGGCCAACGGCCGACGCTCATAGGATTCCCGCTGGGCGGTGAATACCTCCGCAGCGGCCTGGCCTAGTTGCAAGGCCAGAATCGGGGTCAGCTTCTTGTTCGCGAGGCCGCGAACGCCATCGGTTCCAAAAAGTCGAGTCATGCAGTCAATTATGCACTCCTGTGCCCATCGATTACATGTTGGGGCGGTTTAGGCGGAGGCAAGCTTCTGGTTTATCAAGGCATTGAGTGAAATTCCTTCCGTCCTTGCTTCTATGACTAACTTGCGGTGCAGCGACGGAGAGGTTCGAACGTTGAATTTTCCCGAATATGACCGAGCCCCCAACGGTTGTGGGATGGCTTCTCCTGACACCTGCAGATCTTCTACTACTTCCGCAACCAACTTCAGAAGTTCCTGCTCTGCACAGCTCCGGTCAGAATCCAGCCACGATAGTGAAGGAAACTCAGCAACCGTCGCCACAAACTCATTATCCTCTTCAGACCAGAAGACTTGATAGGTGTATTTGCTGACGTCCATTTTTATCTTCTTTCTTGCTCGCTTTGTAGCTTTTGTACCGCTTTAAGAACTTGGCGAACTTGGTAAGCTTTCGCTTTGCCTTTCGCGTTCTGAATATTCACTCGGGGATCTCCACGCCATGGCGTCTTATAAGTTTTGTGCGACGTGCCTTTGCTGCTTCTTCGCTCAAAAAAATAGTCACACACACTTACTAGATCCGAAAAAGCTATGTTCACTGGGCTTCTTTTCATTTTGGCCAAGATTTCTTCTACGCTGCTACCCACAATTAATCAGTACCACATATAGTACTACCATGCAGAGGTGTCATTATCCTCTGCCGAAGCTCAAAACGACGAAAGCCGCCGCCTCCCAAAGGAAGCAGCGGCTTTGCGTAGCGCTTGCGCGCGCAGTAGAAGCGAGATTAACGCTTGGAGTACTGCGGTGCGCGACGTGCCTTGTGCAGACCAGCCTTCTTACGCTCAACTGCACGAGCATCTCGGGTGAGCAGACCAGCCTTCTTGAGGGCGGTGCGGTCAGCCGGGTTGTAGATGTTCAGTGCACGAGCGATAGCCAGACGCAGGGCGCCAGCCTGACCGGTTGGGCCGCCGCCGTTAACGGTGACCTTGAGGTCGAACTGGTTCTCGCGCTCCAGCAGGGTCAGCGGAGTGAGGATGTCCTGCTGGTGCAGCTTGTTCGGGAAGTACTCGCCGAACTCGCGGCCGTTAACCACAATCTGGCCGGAGCCAGCAACGAGGCGAACACGTGCGACGGCGCGCTTACGGCGACCGACGGTCTGGATCGGGCCCTCGTGTACCGGAGCGGCAGCCTCGACCTCTTCGGTCTCGGCCGGCGCGATGGAATCACCAATGGTGTTGGTGAACTCTTCGGTAGCGGCGCTTGCTGCAGCGATGTCAGCAGCGTCGGCTACGTTGTTGTCGATGTTCTGCTCAGACATTACTGTGCCACCTGCTTAAACTCGAAGGTTTCCGGCTTCTGGCCGGCGTACGGGTGCTCTTCGCCTGCGAAGACGTGCAGCTTCTTGATGGAAGCGCGGGAGAGCTTGTTGTGCGGCATCATGCCGGCAACGGATTCTTCGATAACGCGAACCGGGTTGGCGTCCAAAGACTGACCCAGGGTCATGGACTTCAGGCCGCCCGGGTAACCGGAGTGGCGGTAGCGCATCTCGCGGCCGCGCTTGGTGGAAGAAACGTGGATCTTGTCAGCGTTGATGATGATGACGTGGTCACCAGCGTCAACGTTCGGTGCGAACTGTGGCTTGTGCTTGCCGCGCAGCAGGTCTGCAACGGTGGAAGCGAGCTTGCCCAGCACCACATCAGTAGCGTCGATGACGTACCACTTGCGGGTGATGTCACCGCTCTTTGGGTGGAAAGTAGACAATTTGACTCCTTGAAAGTCTGTCTCGGAACTGCCGGCCAGCGCTAAGCATCCATTCACTCCCGTACAGCGGCCGGTGGAGACCTGCAGGGAGCGCTTCGCCAGCTGCTTGCCGACGAGCGAACACATAGGTTTCCTACCCTACTTGCTCACCTGCCCAAAGACCAAAACACCGAAGCCGGCACCTTCCGCGGCTCAAACGGGAGGTGCCGGCTCGTAGGTACGGACTAGAAAAGGAATAGCCACGCTGGTTTCTTGGCCAGGGCTGCGGCTGCGTCCGCCTCCTGCCACGCGGGTGTGGTCAGTGGCACCGCAGCCCCGACGGGAACAGCGTGGAACCGTGCAAACAGGGTGTGGATTTAACCCCAGCTTGCGGCAGCGCGACGGTTGACGTCGCTCATTGCATCATTGCCCTGCGAGACGGTCTTGGAGATGGTGGCGAGCACGGTGTTGAGTTCCTGGGACGCCTTGTCCCACTTGGCCTGCGCTTGGTTATAAGCCACGGCGGACTCGCCTTCCCAAGTGCTCACCATGGGCTGAAGGCGCGCCTTCAGGTCTGCCAGGGTGCTGTTGATGCGACCAGAGGTGGCGTTGATATCGGCTGCGGCGGAAGAAATGGCACCGAATTCGTACTTGATCTCGGACATGTGGTGATGGATTCCCTTCTGTGAATCTATAGCTTTTGGGCTGCGGAGTAGTGAAGTGTGCGGTGCGGTTTAGAGGGCGAGCCCGCCGCCCACGTTGGAGAAGGCCTGGGTGTTTTCTGCTTCCACGTTGTCGAAATTGTGGGCATTGCTGCGGATATTGTCAGAGATAGAAGCCAAGGCCTCGCGCAGCTGCTGCGCAGAGGTGTTGTAGCGCTGCATCAGGTCATCGAAGGAGACCTGCGCCTGGCCGGCCCAGCTGCCGCGGACGGAGTCGACGACGCCCTGCAGGCGGGTGAGCTCACCCTGGACTTCATCGTTGGTGTTATCGACTTTGCCGGCGGTGGCAATCATGACATCGGCTTGTGTCTTGAAAGTCTGAGACATAAGAGTGCGCCCCTCCTTAGGGCGGATGAGATTGTGTGTATTTCCCCCGAAAAAGCAGCTGTGCTTCGCATCTGTGCTTTCTCACCTTTATTGGACTGAACTTTCCGCCAAACGGTTCCCGGCTAGGCAAAGTTTTTAAGACTATTTTTTGACTAGGCTTTCCGTGGCCATGCGACAGGCTGCCTTTTGAACGGCGTTGGAGTTATGCCGGGTATGGCACCCCACGGACATCTGGTGCCCACGGTCTTCCCAGGTAGTCCATTCCACCAAGGAGCCGTCCCCAGGGTCTTCGGTATAGGTCAGTCGCCCGGCCTCATCGGTGGCATCGCGAAGCGCCGGATCTTCGTCAACCTGCGCGTGAATTTCTTTAAACAGGGCATCCGCCGGCACGTTAAACATCTCATCCGCCGCCAGCAGGATGCGTAGGTTTGGGTCTTCCCCGGTGGCGGTGACCAGGCCATCTTCTACCTTGGTGTGGAACCCACTGGGGACGACTACGGACATTCCCTCCACATCTAAGCGCTTTTCGCCTGGGCTCAATTCGTCACTGCCGGAATCTGACGCGCCCGGAATTCCCGGTTGTGGCGAGGCCGGCGCGGACTCCGTTGCGCCCTCGCGGCTTGGCGCGGCAGCGCGGGGTTGCGGGCGCGCGGTATCCGAAGCGGCGTCGCCTTCGCCTGAAGCTTGGGCACCGATAGCCCACCAAGAAGCTCCGGCCACGGCGATGATGACCACGGCAATTGCCACATGAAAGATATCGATAGCTCCGAGCCAACCGCGCAGGCGGTCGGTCCAGCGTGGCGTTACCGGCTCGTCGTAGGCAGGCGCCTCCATCACCGTAGTGGGAGGCGCCGAATCCGTGGCTTCAGTAGCCGGGTGAGGAGGCGGACCGAGTGGGTCCGGGGCCACTAGCGGAGAGATGGTTGGTTCTGGATCGATGAGGCGCACCCCGGTGACTTCCAATTGCCGGCAAATGATGGTGGTAGCTTCCTGCGCAATTCCCGTGCCGGAAGAGTCTGCCACCACGCAGGCTTCCACGTCGGGCCAGGACGGTCCCGCCATCTTGGATATTTGATCCATGACTTGGCCTAAGGCCCAGCCTTCCACAACGCCAGTTCCCGGCAGGTCATAGCGGTAGACCGTTTCGGGGCCTTCAAAGATGGTGGCCGCATCTAGGATGGTGACGGTAATGGGGACGGCGGTGGTCTCCCCACCGGTGGGGATCGGGGTGTCGGTTGGCGTATGCGCGCTGAGATTGGTGGTCATTTACTTCTCTCCTTCTAGGTACACCGCTTGGGCAACGCCGAGGTTTTCACCGCGGATGCTCCACTGACCGCGGCCGGGTGGTTGGTGGCAGGGCTTGAGTCCGAAGATGGTTCCTTCGTCGCGGTCGGCGTCAAAAAGCAGCAGCGCCGGCTGCAGATCGCGAACCGCGGAAAAGAATTGGCCGAATAGGGCGCGGCCGATGCCGCCGGATTTGCGAGCGATAACAAGGTGCAGACCAATGTCGCGGGCATGGGGAAGCAACTCCAATAGCGGCGAGAGGGCAATATCGCTCAGCAGGTCCGCATCATCGATGACTAGGTAAATGTCTGGGCCCTGCCACCAATCTCGTGCGGCGAGCTGCGCTGGGGTAATGTCCGGGCCAGGCAGGCGAGATTCCAGGGTCCGGACTGTATCGACAATGGTCTCTTGCGCACTCGACTGCGTCGCGGCGTAGGCAGCAACCATGTTCTGGTCCAAGGTTCCCAGGTGGGCTCGGCGCTGGTCGATGACCACGAGCCGGGCGTCTTTCCGCGCAAAGGCGCTAATGCCGCGCATGATCTGCGCCAGGAAGGTGGACTTACCACAGCCCTGCGCGCCGATTGCCACTAGGTGCGGCTCACGAGACGGATTCCAGGTCAGCGTATCAAGGTCGCGCCCGCCGATACCCCAGGCGATCTCGCCGGTGAGCACGCCCCCTTGAGCCGCGAGTGCGGACGGGGTAAGCACGGCGGGCAGCAACTTGAGCTGTGGAACTGGGTCAGCCGCAGCATGCACGCGGCAGATGTGGGCTATGTCCTGGTTGGAGGTGCGAGCTAAGAGCATATTCTCACCCGCCAAGGTGAGCCCGCGGCCCGGCGCGCTGGGGAGCTTTTGCTGTAGTTTGCGGTCGATGAGCGAATCCAAGGCCTCACCAAGGCGCAGCTCGAGGCGGTTGGCAATGAGATCGCGGATAGCCGGGCGCATCGTGGTCCACCGCGAAGTGGCAATGATGACATGCACGTGGGCGGAGGCGCCATCGGCGACGATCTCGGTGACCTTCTCCGCTATGTCTTCAAACTCCGCATTCGAGGTACCGATGTGGTGCCAGCCATCAATGACAAGGAAGGTTGCGCACCCTTCTGGGCGGCGGATAAACCCGGCTACTTCGTCGACGATGCGCCGTACCTTTTCGCCCTCCTCACGCCCGGCAACTCCGGCCACGTGGGGCAGGCGCTCTAGGGACGATAGCTGACCGCCGCCAAGATCGATGACGTAGAAGCGTGCCGCCTGCGGGTCATGCCGTAGAGCTAGCGCAGAGACGATCGTGCGCAGCGCACTCGATTTTCCGGACTGCGGGCCACCACACAGTGCCATGTGTCCGCCGTGCTGGGTGAAATCAATAATCAGCTCATCCTGGCGTTGGTAATACGGCCTATCGATAATGCCGATGGGCGCACGCAGCGGCCCTTGGTCCGCTGTGGGCGAGACTGCACCCGCGTCATCTGCACCGGAAAGCCCCGGCAACGCGGATAGCTCAATGACCGGCGGTAGCGGCGGCAGCCAGATGCGGTGCGCCGATTGATCGCGCATGCGGGCCTCTTCCGCCGCGGCGCGAACGACCTCGGTAAGCACAGTGGTGGAGTCATCAAGAACCACCGCAGCGCTAGTATTGTCCTCTTCCTGGGACCAGCCTTGAAAGAGCTGCACCCGGCCTCGGGTTGGGGCTGGGTGCTCCACGGAGGCGTCGGCAAGCGCCCGGCGCGGCAGGGGCCCAGACACGTAGGAAGCTTGAAAGCGGGTCAAGGCCTCGGCATCGGATTTTAGGTAGCCCGCGCCGGGCTGGCCGGGCAGGTGGTAGGCATCGGTCACGCCCAACACCTGGCGGGATTCCGCTGAGGAGAAGGTTTTCAGGCCGATTCGGTAGGACAAGTGGGAATCTAGCCCCCGCAAGCGGCCTTCTTCGAGCCTTTGGGAGGCCAAGAGCAGGTGCACGTGGAGACTGCGCCCCAAGCGGCCGACGGCGACGAAGAGTTCCGCAAAATCCGGGTGCTGGCCCAAAAGCTCCGAGAACTCATCGACGACGATAACCAAGGCCGGCAAGGGCCCATGCTCACGCACGGCGGTAGCAGAAGCGTTGTACTCACTGACATTGGCAAAGTTTCCGGCGGTGCGCAGCAGCTCTTGGCGCCGGTTCATCTCGCCAGAGATGGCATCGTACATGCGCTCTACCAGAGTAGATTCCTCCTCCAGGTTGGTGATCACCGCGGAAGTATGCGGCAGGCGGTCGCAGCCTAAGAATGTCGCGCCGCCCTTGAAATCCACGAGCACGAGGTTAAGCTCGTCCGGACTATGGGTAGCCGCCAGCGCGGTGACAAGGGTGCGCAGCAGCTCGGATTTGCCGCTGCCGGTCGCACCAATGCACAGTCCGTGCGGGCCCATACCGCCGTGGGCCGATTCCTTGAGATCCACCGTGACGGGCTGGCCCGCCGTATCGATACCAATGGGCACCATGAGACGCGCCGACCCCTCCCGGCCATGCCACATGCCACTGGCCGCTAACTCTTCCACATCGCGATAGCCCAGAAGGCCCATAAGGTCACTGCCGCGCCGGCCAGAAGTGCTATCGGGGCGGCGGTAGGAGGCCATACTGCGCGCAAGCAATGTCGCGCCGGCCGCACTCATTCCGTCGGGAGAACCAAGGTCTTCCACCCCTGCCGCGGTGACCACCTGCAGCTGCTCCCCTGCCACGAGGCTTAGGCCTTCGTGCTCAGCGCGTACCCCCAGCGCCGAAGACGGCGCCCCACCAACCTCAATGATGGTGGTATAGGAATCATCGTGGAAAAAGTCTTCGGTGCCCGTGGTCAGCACGCCATCGACTATGAGGATACGAAAGCGCGCCTTTTCCGGTGTGCGCGCATGGGGCAGCCACTTCAGCCACTCCCACTGGCCGCCGATGGCCTCGATACCGCAGGTTTCCGGGCCATGCGCCAACGCTATCTGCATCACCATTGCGCGCACCAAATCGCGGGAGGGATCTGCGGGCTCTTCGCCCCGAGTCGACGCCATACCGGACACGGACAAGAAGCGAAAGGCCTGCAGTTGGATAACCACCGGCATATCGGGCACAGTGCCCACCGCCTTAATTGTCTGGCGCATGCTTACCGCACACACCGGGTCCAGGTCTTCAGTGGCGCCGGAATCCGGCACGTTGATGGGGGTGCACAACGTCGTTGGTCCAGTTCCCACGCGTACCTCGAGGGCGTCCGAGTCATCCGGGCCACGCTCCCACATGCGTCGCGAGCCGACTAGAGTGCTAAGTTCCACCGGTGCGGGGTGGCGATAGCTTTCATGTGCACGCTGCGCCGAAGCATTGCGCAGCGCCTTTTCCCGCAAGGCTTTGATGTGGCGCAGGTAGGTGCGCCGGGTTTCATCCGGATCCTGCCCACTGTTATTGGGCCCGAACATCATGGCCATGCTCGCCAGCATCATCAATGGAAACATCAAGGCCATCGGGCTAATCTGCCGGGATTCCCCAGCGCCTAACACCATGAGGGCGACCATGCCGAGCATCGCCGCAATCATCACCACCGGAAGCAACAGCCGCACCAGCGGCACCGGTTGCGGGCGCACCGCCTCCGGGACTTCCTCCGCCTCGATGCTGCCGGTGGGCAGCGGCGGCGCAGCATCCCGCAATGGCATGGTCAACGGCTCAATGACGCGGGTATCCCCGATCCCAAGCATGCCTAAATAACCTCCCCCGAGCCACGCGCCAAACGCCCTTGGCCCCCTGCCAAGATTCCCCGCGCTGCGGTGGACACGTCGCCACTAGTAAGCCACAATATGTGGCATTGGGCAAGGGGGACGCCCACAATCCATACATTTTTCGGGGGACATCATGACTACTGCAACGGCGCATCATCTGCGCCTTACCGTTCGCATTCATGCCGGCGCCTTCCACAAGGAGGCGGACGTGGCGCTACCGCTAAGCTCCAGCGTGGGAGAGCTTTTGGCGGAGATCACTGACTTGGTGGATGCGCCCACCATTTCTGAACCCTGGCGCGCCAGTACAGTCTCCGGCCGCGCCATCGATCTCACTGCCCCGTTGGCTGCCACTGCGCTCACGGAAGGCTCCATTCTTGTTATTAGTCCGCGCGAGCGCCGGCCTGCACCGGTGATTCGGGATGCAGCGGAATCGCTTGCCGCCACGGCTGAGGAGGATACTACCGCCGCCCTTCCCACCATCTGGGCATGGGCAGGGCTCCTTGCCGCCTTCGCCCTAGTGTGGGTTAGCACCCTTCCCCTAGCGGCGTGGGCGGCCTTGACCGCTGGAGCCCTGTTGCTCGCCTTGTGGACCCGTGCCCTATCACTGGTGCACCTTAGCCTGGTAGCTGGCATGGCGTGTGGCTGGGTGGTGATTTCGCCCTCGCTTGGCGAAGCCCCCTTTGCCGCACTCACCGCCTGCGTCGCCCTCCTCATCGTGCTGCTTGCCTGCCATGTCACCGGGTTGAGCACGGTTCGCACTACTGCCGTGGCACTCACCGTCTCAGTGCTGTTGTTGGTCGCGGCTTTGGGCTACCTGCTGCCCGGACCAGGGACGGGTCTCCAGGGCAGCCACGGTACGGCGGCCGCCGCCTGCGTGGTGATCGCCGGCATTATCCTGCTGGCCGCAGCTCCTGCGCTGACCGTTGCCACTGCTGGGCTCAAAGTCCCGCAGCTGCCCACGGCCGGCCAAGACCTCGCGGTTTCTGACGCCGTCCAGCCGGATGTCGATATCCGTGCCCGGCGCGCCGGCAGCGCCTATGAGGGAATGTGCTGCGGACTGTCGCTCTGTCTCATTCCGGCCCTTATCGCCCTCTCGCTGACGGGCAGTGGTCCGGCCTTGACGCCGACTAGCGGTGCGCCCGATTCTCTCGCCGAGTACGTTGCGGTGCTCTTTGGCGCTGAGCACACCGGCGTGGGCTTCGTCCTAGCACTCTGCGTGACCACCGCGGGTGCCGTCGTCCTGCATGCCGCCCGGCACGGTCGTGCGTTGGCTAGCTGGGCCCTGATGCTGCTGGCGATGACCGCCTGTCTCGCTACATGCTTGTGCGCTACCCACGCGGTGGCGGATTCCGGCCTTGCCGATGCCTGGGCGCCAATCCTTGTTGCCTGCCTGGTTCTCCTCGCCATGCTAAGCGCCCCGCTGTGGGCACCCAAGGTGGCCGGGCTCGAGCCCACCACCATCGCGTGGTTTGAGCGCATAGAATCCCTGGCCATTGCCGCTAGTCTGCCACTGGCCGCGCACCTTGCCGGTGTCTTCGTGCTCATTAGGGGGCTGGGATAATGCGCGTGCTACCTACCGCCTTAGTAGTTGCATTCGCTGCGGGACTGACTGCTGCACCCTACGCGGCCGCGCGCGAACCGGACCGCGAATGCGCCGCCGCGCATTCCTCACCGCTTTCGCCCCAACCAAGTGAGGAGCAGCTAGACTACCGGGCCCGTCTACATTCCTTTGCTACCGGGGAAGGCGTCAAAGTAGCCGTTATCGATACTGGCGTGGCCCGTCACGATCAACTGCGACATCTCAGCAGTGGCGCGGACCTTGTCGCGCCAGAGGCCCCAGAGCCGCATCGCGATTGCGACCTGCACGGCACCGTCGTGGCCGGTGTCATTGCCGGTCACGATATCGGTATCGCCCCGCGAGCAGAGATTTACGCTGTGCGCCAGACCAGCGCGCACTACCGCCAGGAAGCCGAGGACAGTACCACCGGCTCGCTGGACACCTTGGCCCGCGCCATCGATGATGCTGCCGCTGCCGGTGCCCGCGTCATTAACATTTCGGTTGTTTCCTGCGTTCCGCCGGATGTGGCCGCGCAGGTCGATACTTCCCGATTGGATCGCGCTTTGGCACATGCGGAAGACTCCGGCGCCGTGGTGATCGCTGCCTCCGGCAATGCGTCCTCTGGCAGCTGTGAGATGGGTGACCGCGTCTTTCCGGCGGATTCGCCCACGGTGCTCTCAGTAAGCGCCCTCGCGGATTCACACGAACTCGCTGACTACTCGCTGAATTCGGCCGACGGACCCCAGCTTGCTGCGCAAGGTTTCATTCCGCTTGCGCTCAACCCTGAGGGTGGATGGGCCGATGGTAAGGAAGGCACGGACGGAACGGCGCAGTTCCATGGCACCTCCTTTGCCGCGCCGGTGGTCAGCGGCACCGCTGCCCTCTTGGCACAGCGCTTTCCCGACGATAGCCCGGCCGCCCTCCGCAAACGCTTGGAGGAAGCCGCAGAACCGGGACACGGCTTCATCGACCCGCTCACTGTGCTCACTCACGTGGAAGCGGGCGCGGACGTCGATACCCGAGCTATGACCATCCGCCCCGCTAACGAAGGCGACTCGCGCGCCCCCACACGCAGTGCCTGGGTGCTGGGTGGGTTAGCGCTGGCGCTTGCCGCGTGGGCGGTGTGGCGCGGGCTACGGCCTAAGAACTAACCTGCAGAGCCTGCTCACGGTTGAGCGCGGAGCCTTCCGGCAGCAAGCGCAGGATCTCCCACGGCACCTGCGCGCCCACGCCGGTGCCAAGGGCTTCCAAAGTCTCTTTGTCCTTGACCTCGTGCCGCTGCCCCGTGGGTGACACCACGTGATAGCCATGGCCGCTGTCTACGCCTACGCCACCGGCGTTGAGCCCACCAAAGCGATGGGCCACCGACTCACCTGCCAAGGCGACGGTGCCTGCTTGGGCAGGTACCACTACCCCGCCGCCCTCGTTAGCAGCGCACATCCAGCCATCGTCCGGGCTTAAGAAGCGGAAGGACGTGGAAGGAAGGTTGAGGTTTAAGGGGGCGTCGGCAAGCGCGGCCATCTCCTGCGGCGTGGCTGTCGTCTCCTTGGCGCCTACGCCTGCGAGCATCTCCGCCTGCGGAGGCGTGAGCTCCGCTACGCCCTCGGCCGTACGCGCCCACAGGCTCTGCCCAGTATCGACAACCTCGGGCGGATCGGACGGAAAGTTCAGCGGTGGCAGCTCCGCAAAGGCATTGAGCAGCTCAGGCGGCACGGGCCAGGTGTGGGTGTCATCGTCCACGCCCATCGCCCGGCGCACGACGCGCCCTTCGGTGCTGGAGGAATCTGGCAACGCCACGCGGCCTTCCTCTGTGATAAGCCACTGCGTGCCCTCGGATTCCACCAGTGCGGCGCGCTCCTCACCGAGGCTTTTCTGCTCGGGCTCAGCAAGGACAATAACCTCCTGCGACGCTACTTGGTGGCCGCCGATGCTGGTCGGGTTTTCTGTAGACGGCGCCTCATCCTTGCCGGCCAAACACGCTACCCATCGCTGCTGGGGATTCTCGCCTGCCGCCGCGAGGTACCCAGGGGCATCCGAGATACCCACCGGTGAGCCCAGTAGCGCTTCTTGCAGGTGCTCATCCCCAATGGTCTGTGCCTCGGCCGCCTGCCCGGCGATTATGCGCGCCGACGCCAGGTTGAATACTGGGTGGTAGGTGTCGTTGACATCCACAAAGAGCTGTCCCTGCTCCGAGCGCACAATCGGCGCATCACCCGGCTGCGGACTCGGCTGCAGCCATGCCAACATGCCAGAGCCCACCGCAAGGAAGGCGACGCCGACCCCGCCAAAAAGGAGGGCTTTGCGGCGCCTAGCCAATGGATCGTGAATCATGCGGATATCGCCTAAGACAAGCCCATGCTCGACGCGGCGACGCAAGAATTTATGCCCCGAGACCTGGGCCTTGGTAGTAGGCAGCGGACGTGCCATGATTTTCCCCCGAAAAGTCTGTGTACACCCAGCACACAGGCTATCCCAGGTAGGCGACCGCTGCCACTTGGGCGCTAGTCAGCGCTGCGCCTTTCGCGGGTGGCCTCAGCGCGAGCGGCCAGCTGGTCAGCCGCCGGATAATCAACGGCGACCAGCGATAGCCCCTTTGCCGGGGCCACGGGGATGCTGGAAGAGCGCTTCGTCTCCTGCAGCAGTGCCGCAGCGAAATCGGCATCGCGGCGCCCCTCCCCCACGCGCAGGCAGCAGCCCACCAACGAGCGCACCATCGACCAGCAGAACGCATCGGCGCTCACGCGGGCCTCAAAAAGCTCCGGCTCTTCGGGCGTAGAAACGTCGCGCCAAGAAAATTCCTGCAATTCACGGATGGTCGTGGCATTCGGCTTGGCCTTACAGAAGGCTGCAAAATCGTGCAGGCCTACCAGGGCAGTGGCGGCTTCTTGCATGGCATCGATATCCACCGGCTTAATCCATTCGGCCGTATCCCGCGCCCGCGTCGGCAGCGCGCCGCGCGGATTGGTAGTAATCCGATAGATATAGTGCCGACGCAGCGCCGAAAACCGCGCATCAAAACCCGCGGGTGCGAACTCGCACCCGTGTACTCGAACATCTTCTGGCAGAAGCTTTGCTAGCCGACGCACCAGCTTTCCCGGCTCCCCCGCCACCGACCGCTGCGCCAGCATCTCTTCCGGAACGTCCACGTGCGCCACCTGGCCACGGGCATGGACGCCAGCATCCGTCCGGCCAGCTACGGTAAGCGGCACCTCCGTGCGCGCAATCATCGCGAGCTTCTCTTCCAGCACGCCTTGCACCGTGCGCAGGCCACCCTTCTGCTTGGCCCAGCCATGAAAGTCCGTGCCGTCATAAGCCAAGTCCAAGCGCAGGCGAACGAACCCGTCCGCCGGCCCATCAGGAGAAGTCGATGCTGCATCTGTCATAGTGGGCTTCATGCTACCGGAGTGTTTACTACCCGCCGGCGCTGGGTCTGGGTCATTCGAGCGCTGAGCCCTGGTTGGGTGCGGACATGAAAAAGCCGCCGCCCTCCCACGAGTGGGAAAGGCGGCGGCCACGCGCTAGGGCCGAAGGGAAATTACTTCTCCTCGGACTCCTCAGCTGCGGTCTCCTCGGCAGGTGCCTCGGTCTCAGCAGCCTCGTCTGCCTTAGCTTCCTCGGCCTGCATGGAAGCAGCAGCGCGGGTAGCGCGGTTTGCCTCAGAGGTCACAGTCTCCTCGAGAACGAGGGAGATCTGGGACATCGGGGCGTTGTCACCGGTGCGGTTGTCCAGCTTGATGGTGCGGGTGTAGCCACCCTCACGGTTCTCAAACTTCGGGGCAACCTCGTCGAACAGGTAAGAAACGACATCCTTGCGCGGGATGAGCTTCAGAACTGCGCGGCGGTCAGCAACGGTGCCGGACTTAGCCTTGGTGATGATCTTTTCGACGTACGGGCGAAGGACCTTCGCCTTGGCATCGGTGGTCTTGATAGCGCCGTGCTCGATCAGGCTGGCTGCCAGGTTGCTCAGCATGTGAGCCTGCTGCTTGGCGGAGCCGCCGAGACGGGCACCCTTCTTAGGGGTTGGCATTGTGTACTCCTCGTATGCGGTAAAAGTTGAGCGCGCGGCAATAAGGTCATTGCCGCAAGTCAGCGGGGTTCTTTACTCGGAATCCTCAGCAGCCGGATCCTTGAAGTCACCGGTTTCTGCGTCGTAGCCCTCGAGCTGGGTCGGGTCGAAGTCCTCAGGGGTGTCCTTGAGAGCCAGGCCCAAGTTAGCCAGCTTGATCTTTACCTCATTGATCGACTTCTGGCCGAAGTTGCGGATATCCAGCAGGTCGGACTCGGTGCATTCAGCGAGCTCACCCACGGTGTGGATCTCCTGACGCTTCAGGCAGTTATAAGAGCGGACGGAGAAGTTCAGGTCCTCGATCGGCATGCCATAAGCAGCGATGTACTCGGTCTCCTGCGGGGAGGGTCCGATCTCGATGCCTTCGGCAGCGTTGTTCAGCTCGCGGGCCAGGCCGAAAAGCTCGACCAGGGTGCCGCCGGCGGAAGCCAGGGCATCGCGTGCAGAAATCGAGTTCTTGGTTTCGACGTCGATGGTCAGCTTGTCAAAGTCGGTGCGCTGCTCAACACGAGTTGCCTCGACCTTGTAGGAGACCTTGAGGACCGGGGAGTAAATCTGGTCGACCGGGATGCGGCCGATCTCACCGGAGGTAGGAGCGGCTGGGACATAGCCACGGCCGCGCTCGACGACGAGCTCAATGTCCAGCTTGGCGGTGTCATTCAGGGAAGCGATGTGCAGATCCGGGTTGTGGATCTCCACGCCAGCCGGCGGCTGAATATCGCCCGCGGTGACATCGCCCGGGCCTTCCTTGCTCAAGTACATAACAACCGGCTCATCGGAGTCGGAAGAAAGCACCATGCTCTTGATGTTCAAGATGATCTCGGAAACGTCTTCCTTCACACCGTTGATGGTGGTGAACTCGTGGAGAACACCATCGATCTTGATGGAGGTTACCGCTGCACCCGGAATGGAGGACAGCAGGGTACGACGCAGCGAGTTACCGAGGGTGTAGCCAAAGCCCGGCTCGAGCGGTTCGATGACGAACTTGGAACGAGACGAGTCGATGAATTCCTCGGTGAGCTGAGGACGCTGGGAAATGAGCATTGAAATTCTCCTTTTCGGCGACCGCTATTTGACGCCGGTAGAGGGGTAAAAATCTTCGGGATTGAAGATTCCTGGTTATCCGCCAGGCCATTACAGGCCGTGCGGTATAACAGTTTACTTCGAGTAAAGCTCGACGATGAGCTGCTCCTGCAGCGGAATGTCGATCTGAGCGCGCTCGGGCAGCTGGTGCACGAGGATGCGCAGGGTATCAGGAACAACCTGCAGCCATGCCGGTACGTTGGCATCGATGAGGGCGTCCTGAGCATCTTCGAACCATTCCATCTTCTTGGAGCGGTCACGGACATCGATGATGTCGTACTGGGTGACCTTGTAGGAAGGAACGTTGATGTTCTTGCCGTTCACGGTGAAGTGACCGTGGGAGACAAGCTGGCGAGCCTGGCGGCGGGTGCGTGCCAGACCTGCACGGTAAACTACGTTGTCCAGGCGGGACTCGAGCAGGATAACCAGGTTATCGCCGGTCTTGCCTGGGAGGCGGTTAGCCTCTGCGTAGTAGCGACGGAACTGACGCTCCAGCACACCGTAGGTGTACTTTGCCTTCTGCTTCTCCTGGAGCTGCAGCAGGTACTCAGATTCCTTGATGCGGTTGCGGCCAGCCTGTCCCGGTGGGTACGGGCGGCGCTCGAATGCCATATCGCCGCCGACCAAGTCGACGCGAAGACGGCGGGATACGCGGGTAGCGGGGCCAGTGTAACGAGCCATTTTCTTACCTCTTCCTTTCCCTTAAACCTTGCGGCGCTTGGTCGGACGGCAGCCGTTGTGCGGCTGTGGGGTTGCATCCGTGATCGAGGAAACCTCGAGGCCTGCAGCCTGCAGGGAGCGGATGGCGGTCTCGCGGCCGGAGCCCGGACCCTTGACGAATACGTCAACCTTCTTCATGCCATGATCCATTGCCTTGCGAGCAGCGTTCTCGGCTGCCATCTGAGCGGCGAACGGAGTGGACTTACGGGACCCCTTGAAGCCAACGTGGCCGGAGGATGCCCAAGAGATAACAGCACCGGTCTGATCGGTGATCGAGACGATGGTGTTATTGAAGGTGGACTTGATGTATGCGTGGCCGAGGGCCACATTCTTCTTTACGACGCGACGGCCGGAACGGCGCGCGCCGGAACGAGTCTTTGGAGGCATGAACTACTTCTTCTTTCCTGCGATCGTCTTCTTCGGACCCTTACGAGTGCGCGCATTGGTCTTGGTGCGCTGGCCACGTACAGGCAGGCCACGGCGGTGGCGCAGACCCTTGTAGCTTCCGATTTCAATCTTGCGGCGGATATCAGCCTGAACCTGACGGCGGAGGTCACCCTCAACCTTCCAGGTAGCCTCAATTGCGTCACGGAGCGCCGACAGCTGGTCATCATCCAGGTTGTCAGTGCGCAGGTCAGGAGAAATGCCAGTCTTTTCTAGCAGTTCCTTGGCACGGGTTGGACCGATGCCGTAGATGTAGGTGAGAGCGACCTCCATGCGCTTATTGCGGGGGAGGTCAACACCAGCTAGACGTGCCATATGGCGTGTCCTTTCGGGTTGTTACGGCGGTTTTCTCCCCATCCGTCCCGCTCCATGCAACGCTTCGCCCGGACCGTGCCGGGAATCCTTGGGTTGCTTACCAGTGCGGGCTCAGGCCACCGTAGCCTGAGGTGGACAGAGTGAACCTGTGGGTTCACCCTTGGGTGAGGAGGCTTACTGTCTTTACTTGTAGCGGTAGACGATGCGTCCGCGGGTCAGGTCATAAGGAGACAGCTCTACCACCACGCGATCCTCTGGGAGGATGCGAATGTAGTGCTGACGCATCTTGCCAGAAATGTGTGCAAGAACCTTGTGTCCATTGTCGAGCTCGACACGGAACATTGCGTTGGGCAAAGGCTCGATAATTCGGCCTTCTACCTCGATTGCGCCTTCCTTAGCCATAACCTCTACTTTTCTGGCGACGGCCAAGTGTGCCGTCACCTGCATGTTTGTTGTCTACTGCGGTGGCGTATCCGCGCCAGCCTCGCTGACGCTATACACCGACTTAACAGCATACGCTGCAGCGACACGTTTTCCAAACCGCTGCACTTTCCGACGCCCCGTTAGCTCGCCCGCCCCTCCCCCTAAGCCAGCAAAATCCCCCGAACCGATTCTCCTCTTCGGAAGAATAGTTCGGGGGATGAGGCTTTCGCTTAAGCGCGGGCCTTAGTAGATAAAGACCTTATCGCCAACCTGTACATTATCCCAGTAGCGCTTTGCAGCGTCTGGCGGCAGGTGAACGCAACCATTGGAATCAACGGCCGGGTCATCCAGGTGGAAGGCGTGACCGTTATTGGTGAAGTAGATGGAGTATGGCATCGGCGCGTTATTGAACTCGCGGGAGATGTCATGCTCTACCTTGCGGCCAACGTAGAACGTGCCGCGCGGGGTCTCCTGTCCACGCATGCCAGCAGACATGGCCGGGGACACGTAGGACACCTTGCCGCCGTCCTGCAACCAGGTGCGGCGACCGTCGAGATCAACGCATACCTTGGCATCGGCCGGGCACGGGCCACGGTCGAACTGGTTGGCGCGGCGCTGTGCTTCCGCCTTGCGTGCGGCAGCCTCAGAACGAGCCTTCTCAGCAGCGACGCGCTCAGCGTTGGCGCGAGCGGCGGCCTCGCGGGCCTTGCGTGCTTCCTCATTCTTCTGTGCAATCAAGCCTGGGAAGAGGAATTCTACGGCGCCGTCCACAGCGGTCTGGACGCTAGGTGCCAGTTCCGGGGAGAACTTCTCTGCCTGGTCCAGGATCTGGTTGCGGGTATTCCAGGCCTGCTCGCGGCTCTGGCCATGGAAGTTATCCAGCTGCTTCTTTGCCTCAGCGGTGAGCTGGTCCAGGCCGGACTGGGAAGAGAACTGAGCGAGGTCGGAGTTTGCCTTGGAGCTGAGCTGATCCAGGTTCGGAATCTCCTGGGCGGTAGCGGCAGGAGCCGCAATGGTGGTGCTCAAGGCTATCACGCCAGCGACTGCGGGCGCTGCAACCGTGGCACGGATCTTGCGGAAGCTAAATTTAGACATGGCTGTGAGTATAAACCTTTCAGGGGCATATGCCTAGTGCAACAGGCATATCGGGGAATAAATGTCAGTAGCGGCGGGTAAGAATACGGGGCCCATCGGCGGTCGCGGCCACCGTATGCTCCCAGTGAGCGGCAAAGGAGCCATCGAGGGTAACGACCGTCCAGTCATCCTCTAGCACGGCAGAATCCTCTGTGCCCAAAGTTAGCATGGGTTCAATAGCTAGGACGGAACCTTCTTGGATCAGCGGGCCGCGCCCCGGGCGGCCCTCGTTGGCCAGGTAAGGATCCTCGTGCATGGTGCGTCCGATGCCGTGACCGCCATAGCCATCCACGATGAAAAGATCCACGCCGAACTTCTGCTCGGCCCGGCGGGTGGCTTGCTCTAGGGCATGGGAGACGTCGGTAAGCAGATTGCCCGGAACCATAGCTTGCATGCCCTCCATGAGGACATACTCGGTGGCCTTATTGAGGGCTGCGACGTCTGCATCGAGCTCGCCTACTGCAAAGGACCAAGCGCTATCGCCTACCCAGCCATCGAGCGTGGCACCGCAATCGATGGACACCAAGTCGCCATCTGCGAGGACGGTTTCCTTATCCGGAATGCCGTGCACGATGACGTCATTAACGGAAGCACAGATGGAACCCGGGAAACCCTCGTACCCCTTGAAGGTGGGATAGGCGCCGGCATCGCGAATGGTCTGCTCAGCCACCGCATCCAGCTCGAGGGTAGATACGCCAGACGCCGCAGCAGCGCGGACTTCCTGCAGTGCCTTGCCAACAATCTCGCCGGCGGCCTGCATGGCGTCTAGCTCGCCCGGGGTGCGGGCGGGGATGCGCTTACTGCGGCGTCGAAAAGCCATGCTTACTTACCCAGTGCTTCCATCGCACGGGCGTTGATTTCCTCCACGGCGCCTTCGGCCTTGATGGAGATGATGGCATCGCCGTAGTGCTCGATAAGCGGGAAGGTTTCCTGGCGGTAGACACCGAGGCGGGTGCGGATGGTCTCCTCGTTATCGTCGGCGCGGCCACGGGCCATCATGCGCTCAACAACAACATCCTCAGAGACCTCGAAGTTGAGAACTCCGTCGAGCTTCTCGCCCTTCTTAGCAAGCAGCTCCTCCAAGATGTCTGCTTGCTCGGTGGTACGTGGGAAGCCGTCCAGCAGGAAGCCATTTTTGGCGTCATCCTGATTAAGGCGGTCCTCGACCATACGGGCGGTGACGTCGGTAGGTACCAGCTTGCCTGCATCGATGTAGGACTTTGCCTCTACACCCAGCGGAGTGCCTTCGCCAATGTTGGCGCGGAACAGGTCGCCGGTGGAGATGTGCGGAACGTTCAGCTTCTCGCTGAGGATAGCTGCCTGGGTGCCCTTGCCGGCACCGGGAGGTCCTAGAAGTACAAGACGCATTACTTAAGTAGTCCTTCGTAGTTGGATTGCAGTAGCTGGGACTCGATCTGCTTGACCGTGGTCAAGGCGACGGAGACCATAATCAGGATGGCCGTACCACCAAAGGCGGAGGTGCCGCTGGCGGAGGAGCTGCCTACGCCGAGGTCCAAGAGGATATTCGGCAGGATGGCGATAAGTGCCAGGTACAGGGCGCCCACGCACAGCAGACGGTTCATCACATAACCAAGGTACTCCGCGGTCGGACGGCCCGGGCGAATACCCGGGATAAAGCCGCCGTACTTCTTCATATTATCCGCCTGCTCTGCCGGATCGTACTGGACCGAGACATAGAAGTAAGCGAAGAAGATGGTCAGGACGAAGTACAGCACGATGTACTGCCAGGAGGAAGGTGCCTGCAGGTGCGCGATGACATTGCGCTGCCACCAGTTATCCGGGGTGCCGGGGGAGCCAGAGTTCACAATCTGGGTAATGAGGACCGGCATGTAGATAAGGGAGGAAGCGAAGATGACCGGGATAACGCCGGCCTGGTTGACCTTCAGCGGCAGGTAGGTAGAGGAACCACCGTACTGGCGGCGGCCGACCATGCGCTTTGCGTACTGAACCGGAATGCGGCGCTGGCCCTGCTCGATGAAGGTAATGCCAACAACTAGGACGACCAAGCCGGCTACAACCATGGCGAAGACGAGGCCGCCATTGTTCTGCAGGATGCTTGCACCATCGGTGGGCAGGCGGGTTGCGATACCAGCGAAGATGAGCAGGGACATGCCGTTACCGATGCCCTTTTCGGTGATGAGCTCACCCATCCACATCACCAGTACAGCGCCGGAGGTCATGGTGATGACCAAGACAATGAGGGTGAAGAAGTTTCGGTCATCTGCCAAGACCGGTACGCCCTGGCCCAGCAGCTGCTCACGGTCTGCCAGCGCGACGATGCCGGAGGATTGCAGCAACGCCAACGCGAGGGTCAGGTAGCGGGTGTACTGGGTCATCTTGGCCTGACCGGACTGGCCCTCCTTCTTCAATTCCTCAAAGCGAGGAATGACCACGGTCAGCAGCTGCACAATAATAGACGCCGTAATGTACGGCATGATGCCGATAGCGAAGATCGACAGCTGCAGCAGCGCACCACCCGAGAAGAGGTTGATGACGGAGTAAAGGTCTCCGGACTGCTCGGTCAACTGGCGCAAACGGCCAGCAATAGACGCATAGTCAACACCCGGAGACGGGATCTGTGCACCGACGCGGTACGCGATGATCATCACGATGGTGAAGATGATCTTCTTACGTAGGTCGGCATCCTTGAAAGCCTGGACAATGGCGGACACTACAAAATCCTCCTGGCCTACCGCTGCCGAACGCAAAATCTAGGGAGGGTTTCGCGTTCACACACGGAGGTGGAAACTCATCTACCCCTAGGAAACCACACCCCCTGAGCCAGAAAGCTTAGGGGAAGTTCAGGTTTCCTTCAGGGACGGTTGAACACTTATGACCCCATTACCCTACCAGCCTTACCCCACATAGCCACATTAAGACCCAATAGTGTGACCATGATTGCTTGATCTTTCGCGCGTTTTGCATCCGGGGTTTACCATGAGGGGTATTGCCCCCGCGCAATCCCCTTAAATAGTCTCCGACCTCACAGCCTTGCGCTTCGAGGCCGTTATTGGTGTGAACCAAATGTTTCGAAAGAAGTACTTATGAGCAAGAAATTCACGCCGATGACCGTTGCTGAGATCATCGACGTTTTTGTCCCTAGCCCCAACCCCTTCCGCTGGGAGGCCTTTGACGGGTCCGCGACCGGACCAGAAGACGCCCAATACAAGGTGACTATTAATAGCCTTGAGGGCCTCTCTTTTATTGCTACCCATCCCGGCGATGTCGGTTTTGCGCGTGCATATGTCACGGACGGCATCACGGTGCATGGCGATCACCCGGCCCACCCCTATGGAATTTTTGATGCGCTGCATGCCATGTATGACAAATTCCAGAAGCCGGATGCCAAGACCCTGGCGCGCGTTGTTCGCTCCCTAGCATCCATGGGCGCCTTCCAAATCCAGCCGGTCCCCGAGGTGGAGCGCGCTTCATGGCTGCGCCGCAAGCTACACGACGGCCTGTCCAAGCACTCGAAACAGCGCGATGCCGATGTCATTTCTGATCACTATGACGTTGGCAATGATTTCTACGAGCTGTTCTTGGGCGATTCGATGACCTACACCTGCGCCTACTACCCCTCCCCAGACGCCACGCTAGAGGAAGCGCAGGAAAATAAGTACCGCCTCATCTTTGACAAACTCCGCCTCAAAGAGGGCGACCGCCACTTGGATGTGGGCTGCGGCTGGGGCGGTATGGTGCGCTACGCGGCACGCCGCGGCGTGAAGTCCATCGGCGTCACCCTCTCCAAGGAACAGGCCGAGTGGGGCCAGCGCAAGATTGAGGAGGAAGGCCTCCAAGACTTGGCGGAGGTCCGCTTCATGGACTACCGCGATATCACCGAAGAGGGCTTCGATGCTATCTCCGCCATCGGCATTATCGAGCACATTGGCGTGAAGAACTACAACGACTTCTTCAAGTTCCTCCACGGCAAATTGAAGGTCGGTGGCCTGATGCTCAACCACAACATCACCTACCCGGATAACCACAAGACTCCCAAGGGCGGCTTCATTGACCGCTATATCTTCCCTGACGGCGAGCTCACCGGCTCCGGCAATGTCACCAAGGCCATGCAAGACAATGGCTTTGAAGTCATTCACACCGAGTCTCTGCGCTTTGATTACATGCGCACGCTGCACGATTGGTGCGAGAACCTGAAGGACAATTGGGACGAGGCCTGCGCAACCGTGGGCCTGCCCACCGCCCGCCTCTACGGCATTTATATGGCCGGATCTGAGTGGGGCTTTGAGCGCAATATCATCAACCTGTATCACTTCCTCGGCGTCAAGCTAGGCGAGGCCGGTTCCCGCGCCGGCGTTCCCGAGCGCCGCTGGTGGGAAGATAGCCGCTTTTAAGGAGGGGTGTCATGACTCTCATTGATAACCTGCGTGAACGCCTCGCCGCCGCCCAGCCGCGGCCAGTGGATGCCATGCCCATTGAGCCGGTGGGGTGGACGGCGCACCAGGAGGGCGTCGATAAGCTACTGGCGAGCTTCCGTGCCGTCCCGGCCGGAAAGCGCGTGCGCCTAGCAAAGAAAACCTCCAACCTCTTCCGCAGCCGCAGCGAGGAGCAGGAGGGCCTCGACGTATCCGGCCTTAGCGGCGTCATTGAGGTCGATCCAGTTGCCCGCACGGCCGATGTGCAGGGCATGTGTACCTATGAGGACCTCGTGGATGCCACTTTGCCCCACGGCCTCATGCCCTTCGTCGTACCGCAGCTTAAGACCATTACTTTGGGGGGTGCGGTTACTGGCATGGGCGTGGAATCCACCAGCTTCCGCAACGGTCTCCCACACGAGTCCGTGCTGGAGATGGATGTCCTTACCGGCACCGGCGAGATTCTCACCTGCTCCCGCGAAGACAACGTCGATCTTTTCCGCCTGTTCCCCAACTCCTATGGCTCGCTGGGCTACGCGGTGCGCCTCAAGATTGAGCTGGAACCCGTGCCCGCCTATGTAGAGCTGCGCGAAGAGCGTTTCCACACCGTGGAGGAAGCGAGCCGCGCGCTTGCCGACGTCGCCTCTTCCCACACCCACCGCGGCGAACCCGTCCACGGCCTCGACGGCGTAGTCTTCTCCGAGGACGAGGCGTACCTTGTCTTTGCCCGCTTTACTGATGAGGAGGGACCAACCTCCGATTACACACGGGACAAGATTTACTACCGCAGCATTCAGCACGCCTCTGGCATCCGCCGCGATCGCCTCACCATCCGCGATTACATCTGGCGCTGGGATACCGACTGGTTCTGGTGCTCACGCGCTTTCGGCGCCCAGAACCCGAAGGTGCGCAAGGTGTGGCCCCGCGAGTTGCGCCGTAGCTCTTTCTATTGGAAATTGGTCCGCCTCGATCGAAAATACGAGTTGGAATATAACTTCATCAAAAGGCCGCACGGCAAACCGCGCGCCGAGCGCGTGGTGCAAGATATCGAGGTGACCCCGGAAAACTTGCCGGAGTTCCTCCACTGGTTCTTTCAAGCCTCCGATATTCAGCCGGTCTGGCTGTGTCCCATTCGGCTCCGCGACGGCGTCGACGAACTCGTAGGCTCCGGTGACATTGCCTCCCACTCCACGGACCCATGGCCGCTCTACCCCCTTCACCCAGGACAAACATGGGTCAATGTCGGCTTCTGGTCCGGTGTAGAAGGCGACCACGTGGATCCTTCCGCCCCGAATAATGGTGCTTTCAACCGCGTCATTGAGTCCAAGGTCAACGAGCTTGGCGGACACAAGTCCCTCTACTCCGAGGCCTTTTATTCCCGGGAAAAGTTCGAAGAGCTCTACGGTGGCAACCTTCCCGACACCATTAAGGCGGTTACCGATCCGGAGGACCGCTTCCCTGGCCTGTACGAAAAGACCGTGGACGAGGCCTAGGCCCTCACCCACCACCCCACGCGGCCTGTTATACACAGAGGGTGGAACGCCTTTCCCAGGCGTTCCACCCTCTTCTTTGCCCTTATCTAGGATTCCCGCGCTTTAGTAGGCAGCGGTGATGTTCTCGTAGCCGTTCACCTTCAGCGCATCCATGACGCGCTGCACAGCCGCCTCGTCCTTGTCCGGGTTATAGGTCTCCCGGAAGGTCAGGTGGGCGGAGTGATCGTCCTTGAACTCAATGTTCATGAACTCGTGACCCGCCTCCTGGGTAGCAAGTGCCAGCTCGCGCTGCACGGCTAGCTTGCCGCTCTGCAGGTTGCCGCCGTTGAAGCCAGGATCGACCTCGTCGGCACCTTCCCCCTCACCGTTGATGACATCTTCTTTGTCACCGGTGATACGGCCCTTTTCAGCGTGCGCGCCCGGCTGCTGGTCCTGAGCGGGCTGCTCCCCAGCCTCGGCCGGTGCGGTCTGGGCGGTTTCCGCAGGATCCGGCTGGGAAAGCTGGTCTTGGGCATCGACCGGACCGGTGGAGCCGGCAAATGGCATGAGGGCAGCAATAGCGGTAGCGAGCAGGGAAGAAATAGCCGACATAAGATTCTCCTTAACGTTAGATGATTATCAACTAAGGATGACTGTAACACTCGTGAATATAATTCACCATACCGGTAACCTTATTTATTAATAACGGTTTCCTGTCAACTATTTTCACCACCAATGGCGCGCATAGCCTAGGCGCCACGCTATATATCGGCACCGGGGTGCCTACAAAACGGAAACATCCCCCTGCCCCGCGTGTGCGGAGAGGGGGATGAAATCTACCTAGAGGAGATTACTTGGTGTTGGCGGAACCGCCAGCAGCCTCAATCTTCTCAACAGCAGACTTGGAGAACTTGTCAGCGGTGACGTTCAACTTAACGTTGATGTCGCCGTTGCCCAGAACCTTGACCGGCTTGTTAGCGCGGACCAGGCCGGCAGCTGCGATGTCAGCAACGGTGATGTCGCCGCCATCTGCAAACTTCTCAGCCAGGTCAGCAACGTTAACTACCTGGTACTCAACGTGGTTCGGGTTCTTGAAGCCCTTCAACTTAGGCAGACGCATGTGAATCGGCATCTGGCCACCCTCGAAAGCAGCGGAAACCTGCTTACGAGCACCGGTGCCCTTGGTACCGCGACCAGCGGTCTTACCCTTGGATGCCTCACCGCGGCCGACGCGGGTCTTAGGCTTATTTGCTCCTGCGGTTGGGCGCAGGTCGTGCAGCTTGATGATATCAGCCATGGTTTACTCCCCTGCCACTTCTTCGACGGTGACCAGGTGGCGAACCTTGTGAACCATACCGCGAACGATCGGGGTGTCCTGCTTAACTACGGAGTGACCGATGCGCTTGAGGCCGAGAGCCTCAATGTTCTTGCGGTGGTTCGGCTTGGTGCCCACCAGGCCCTTTACCTGTGTAATCTTCAGAGCCATTGCTTATGCCTCCTGACCTGCGCGCTTGCGCAGCATACGGGCCGGGGTGACCTCTTCGATGGACTTGCCACGACGTGCGGCAACCTCTTCAGGGCGGACCAGCTGCTTGAGGCCGTCCACGGTAGCGCGGACGACGTTGAGTGCATTGTCGGAGCCCAGGGACTTCGACAGGATGTCCTGCACGCCAGCGCATTCGAGCACTGGACGAGCAGCACCACCAGCGATAACACCGGTACCAGGTGCGGCAGGCTTCATCATGACGATGCCAGCTGCGTCGCGACCCTCAACCGGGTGGGTGATGGTGCCGGCAATCATCGGAACGCGGAAGAAGTTCTTGCGAGCCTCTTCAGCGCCCTTCTGGATTGCGGCTGGGACTTCCTTGGCCTTGCCGTAGCCAACGCCAACCTGCCCCTGGCCGTCACCAACGACGACGAGGGCGGTGAAAGACATGTTGCGGCCACCCTTAACGGTCTTGGAGACGCGGTTGATGGTCACAACGCGCTCGATGTACTTATCGCGCTCGTTGTCCTGCTGGTTACGACGATCGTTGCGGCGGCCGTTGCCACCGCGGTTGTTCTTGTTGTTCTCGGCGGAGCGTCCGCCGTCACGCTGTTCACGGTCCGACATTAGGCGTTCCTTCCGTTGATGTTTCCGTTGACGATGATCATTAGAACTTCAGACCACCTTCACGTGCGGCGTCAGCCAGCGCAGCGACGCGGCCGTGGTACTTGTAGCCTGCGCGGTCAAATACGACGTGCTCGATGCCAGCGGCCTTAGCGCGCTCGGCAACCAGCTCGCCTACCTTGGCAGCCTTGGCCTTCTTATCGCCCTCGAGTGCACGAACGTCCGCCTCCATGGAGGATGCGGAGACCAGGGTGTGGCCTGCCAGGTCATCGATGACCTGTACGTGCATGTGACGGGAGGAGCGGTGAAGAACCAGGCGTGGTGCCTCAGGGGTGCCACGCAGGGTCTTACGGATACGGAAGTGACGGCGTGCGCGTGCTTCGCGACGACGAGAGGAAATGTCCTTGCCGACTGGAGTGCGCTTGGTGTTTTCAGTGTTTGCCATTGCTTACTTACCCGTCTTTCCGACCTTGCGACGGATCTGCTCGCCCTCGTAGCGAATACCCTTGCCCTTGTAAGGATCGTCCTTACGCAGACGACGGATATTTGCGGCGATCTGTCCGACTAGTTGCTTGTCAATACCGGTAATGGACAGCTTGGTTGCGCCGTCCACTGCGAAGGTAATCCCCTCCGGAGCCTCGATGAGGATCGGGTGGGAGTAGCCCAGGCTGAATTCCAGGTCCTTACCCTTCTGCTGGACACGGTAGCCGACACCGAAGATTTCCATCTTGATGGTGTAGCCCTCGGTCACGCCAACAACGGCGTTGTTCAGCAGGGAGCGGGACAGACCGTGCAGAGCACGGTGCTTGCGGTGGTCATCAGGGCGGGAGACGGACAGTACGCCGTCTTCCAGGTTGATGGCGATAGGCTCTGGAACGTTAACGCTCTGGGTGCCCTTTGGGCCCTTAACCTCAACGTCTTGGCCGTTGATCTTGATTTCGACGCCGTTCGGTACGGCGATTGGTGCTAGACCGACTCGAGACATGTGTCAAACCTCCCTTTACCAGACGTAGGCGAGAACTTCTCCGCCTACGCCCTTCTCCTCAGCCTGACGGTCAGTCAGCACGCCGTGGGACGTGGAAATGATAGCCACGCCCAGGCCGCCCAAGACCTGTGGCAGTTCGGTGGACTTTGCGTACACACGCAGACCCGGCTTAGACACGCGACGCAGGCCAGACAGGGAGCGCTCGCGGTTGTTGTACTTCAGCTCGAGGGACAGGGTGTGGCCCTCGACGGTGTAGTCAGCGATGTAGCCTTCCTGCTTCAAGATGTCGGCAATGTTTGCCTTCAGCTTGGAGGTAGGCATCGACACGGTGTCATGGTGCGCATTACTTGCGTTGCGCACGCGCGACAGCATGTCGGCAATAGGATCAGTCATAGTCATATGAGTGACCGTGTACCTTTCTCGTTGCGGTTCCCGTGCTCACCAAAGCGTTCTCCGTGTGATTTCGGGCTACTCACGCTCCCTACGGTCAATACCGTAAGGCGCTCGCCACCCTTTGATTCAGACAACGGTCCGCTATCTACGGCGAGGGGCCTACAACAAAGTTGATGTTCAGTTCTTGCATCGGCTCAGCGCTTTCTGCAGCTCAGCGTGCCAAAATCCACAATGATTGGGGCACGCCAACGCCTCGGCGCAAGCACGAGGTACTATGCTACGCCATAACCTGCGGTTTTCCAAATAGTCTGGCACCTTCATTAGAGTCGAGACCAGCACGAACGTAAATAAGGAGATGGTGATGAGCCAAACACACGAGGACCCCATCCAATCCGCACACGAGTGGCTCGAAGAAGCCGCCCGTCTCCTCGGCCTTGATCCTCAGGAGGCAACCGCACTCACCCGCGAAATCCTAGACCTCACCAAGGACGTCGCACACAATCGCTCCCGCCCCGCGGCCCCACTTACTGCCTTCCTCGTGGGCCTAGCCTCCAGCGATGTAGAGGAAGCCCGCGGCAATATCAATGCCCTGAAGCAGGTGTTGCAGTAATGGCCGGCCGCAAAAACTCCACCTTTGCCGTCACCAAGGTCCGCCTGGGAGTTGGCCTGCAGGTCGATACCCGCGCCGATACCGTCGCCGGCGAAGAGCCACTCGAAATCCGCGCGGGTGGCCAGACCATCACCACCACCATGCGCACTCCCGGCCATGACATTGAGCTGGCGCATGGATTCTTGCATTCAGAGGGCCATATTGCTTCGCTTAGCGACGTCACCGAGGCCCGCTACTGCGCCGGTGCCACCGTCAACGGCATGAATACCTACAACCTGCTCGACGTCGAACTTACAAAAAAGAATGTGCTCGACCTCAGCGATCTGCGCTTGACCACCACAACTTCTGCTTGCGGCGTATGTGGCACCTCTTCTATCGAGGCCTTGACCAAACAGACCCGCTACCGGATTCCCCGGGTGCCGGTGGATCCCTATGTCGTCGCCAAGCTGCCAGACAAGCTCCGGGCTGAGCAGAAGCAATTTAAAAAGACCGGCGGCATTCACGCCGCCGGTGCCTTCACCCTAGACGGTGAACCGGTAGTCATCCGGGAGGATATTGGCCGCCACAATGCCGCCGATAAGGTCATCGGCCACTTACTACTAGAGAACCGACTTCCTGCGGATGACCTCATTCTGGTCATGAGTTCGCGCGCCAGCTTTGAGCTCGTCCAAAAGGCGGCGATGGCGGGCTTCGGCATGCTCGTTGCCGTCAGCGCCGCCTCCTCCCTAGCGGTAGAGACGGCCCGCGAAACTGGCATGGCACTCGTGGGCTTCGCCCGCGGCGACCGCTTTAACCTTTATTCCGGCGAGCTCGCTTAGTCGCGGTAGGCCTCAGGGCCGCGATTGAGCCACGCGTAGACGCCGCCAACCAAAAGGCCGCCGCCAATAAAGTTGCCGATCCAGACCAGGATCCAATTGAGCGCTACGTTGCCAACAGTGAGAGTGGCCGGCAACGGGTCGGAAGCGAAGAGCGTGATGCTAAACAGGCAAAAGTTCGCGATAACGTGCTCTAGGCCTAACGCCACGAAAGCACCAATAATCGGGATGATGACAAAGAACTTCGAAGCCGCATCCTTGGCAAAGATGGCACCGACAATGCCCATGTTGACCACGAAGTTCGCGGCGATGGCCTCTACCAGCATGCCTTGCGGGGACTTGATGAGCTTGCCTTCAGTAACCGTCACCAAAAGGTGCGAGGGATCTAGGTCGGCGAACTTGGCAGACATCGCCATAATCGCGGCAAAGATGATCGCACCGACCAGGTTGAAAATGGTGGTGATGAGCAGCAGGTACAGGGCCTTGCCCCACGCCACGTGCTTATTGCTAGCGGCATAGACCATGTACATCATGTTGCCGGTAGCCAGATCGGCGCCCAAGAGCAGAATGGCGAACAGGCCTACGCCGAAAAATAGGGCAAAAGCCACGGAGCCCATTCCCGGCGCAACGCCGTTGACGGCCTGGCCTACCACACCGGCGAAGGCGGTACCGATACACAGGTACACACCCGCCAAGGTAGCGCGAACTGCAAAGCGAGCGAAGGATTCATCTAATAAGGTGACCTTCTTGACGGCCGCCGCCTTGGCGGCATCATTGAGAGACATTTCTACCTCATTAATCAAAGAGTATTAAACCCTTCTAATCTTATCCTGACCACCTGATTCCGCGTCAATTCCGGGTATGCATAACACTACGTTGTAAGCTAGAACTTTCCTATTACCCGTATTTTCTCTTCGGAGGTCGCATGGATTCCCACTACCGGCCGCGGAGGGAACCGAATCGGCTTCCCGCTAACGGGCACCGCAGCGTTCCATCGCGATCCGACCGCACAGATGCTGATCGCCAATGGCGCCAGACCGAAACGCGCACCCGCCAACAACAGCGCCGCCGCCCACCGCGCCGCATTGAGGACACCTCACTTCCCCGACACCGCCGCAAGCCCACGCTGTGGGAGCGGATCAAAAAGGTATGGAAGTCCTCCGGCATCCTTCGCGTGGTTATCGGCATCGTTGCCACGGTGTTACTCGCCAGCACGATTAACCGGGTGGTCAACCCACCAGAGGGTCTAGAGACCAATGAAGTCACTGCAGAAGAGGCACCTGCCATCGACCCTTCACCTGCAGTCGAGCTCTTCATCCCAGCTATTGAGGTTCATGCCGATTTTCAAGACGGCTCCTGCCGCGTAGTCAACGGTGCCATCAATCCGGACTCCATGAATAAGGCCTGCACCTATACTGCCGAAGACCGCCCTTATTCTCTGCCGGGCACGACGTCCCAGGACATCGTGGTCATTGCCGGCCATACCGGTGCGGGCGTGCCAGGCGTTTTCAATAACCTCTACGATGGTTCCGCGAATGAGCACAAGGTTCATCTGGGGGACAAGCTCTACGTGCGTACACAGAACTCCGGCCAGAACTGGCTCATCTATACTGCTACCGACTTGCACGACCCAGATAAACAGGGGCTTTCTGACGACGCCTCTATTTGGGGCGAAGGCCCCATGCCCGGCCGCCTTCTCACCATCAGTTGCATTCAACCTGCGAATCCGCTGGAGCCAGCGGTGCGTAACGCGGTCGTCGGCTGGCAGTATGAGGGCACCACGCACACCAACGCCGAAAGCGCCTAAGCCACACCCGCACAAGCCAGCGCCTGCACACCTTTGAAGTCAAGCTGCTCGGTAAAACTAGAAAATCCCAACGCCCCTTCCGGGGAGTTGGGATTTCTTAGCGCTCTATTTACTTGAACGGGAAGCCAAGCTCGCGCAGGAGCTTGCGGCCCTCGTCGTCGTTAGTAGCGGTGGTAACGACGGTGATGTCCATACCACGAGGACGATCGATCTTGTCGATGTCAATCTCATAGAACATGGACTGCTCGGACAGGCCGAAGGTGTAGTTGCCGTGGCCATCGAACTGCTGATCAGACAGGCCGCGGAAGTCACGAATACGTGGCAGCGCGATGGTCAGCAGGCGGTCAAGGAACTCCCACATGCGGTCGCCGCGCAGGGTAACGCGTGCACCGATAGGCATGCCCTCGCGGAGCTTGAAGTTCGCGATGGACTTCTTAGCGCGACGCAGCTGCGGCTTCTGACCGGTAATAGCGGTCAGATCCTCGAGTGCGCCGTTGATGACCTTGGAGTCACGTGCGGCTTCGCCAACACCCATGTTGACAACAACCTTGGTGACGCCAGGGATCTGCATGACGTTGTCGTAGTTGAACTCGTCATTCAGGGACTTGCGGATTTCCTCGCGGTAGCGAGTCTTCAGACGCGGGGTGTAGTTCTCGCTCATTTTTAGATGTCCTTCCCGTTGCTACGCGCGATACGGACCTTCTTGCCGTTCTCGTCGAAACGGTAGCCCACGCGGGTCGGGTTGCCTTCGGAGTCAACGATCGCAACGTTGGACACGTGGATCGGAGCTTCCTGGGTAACGATTCCGCCGGACTCGGCGCCACGCTCGGCAGCAGAGTTTGCGACGTGCTTCTTAATGCGGTTAACGCCCTCAACGAGGACCTTGTCACGCTTTGGGTATGCCTCGATGACCTTGCCCTTCGCGCCCTTATCTGGGCCCGAAATGACAATCACCATATCTCCCTTATGGATCTTCATAAGACTAGATCACCTCCGGTGCGAGAGAAACGATCTTCATGAAACGCTTGTCACGAAGTTCGCGAGCAACCGGTCCAAAGATACGGGTACCACGGGGCTCGCTATCGCCCTTGAGAACAACTGCAGCGTTCTCGTCAAAGCGAATGTAGGAGCCGTCCGGACGACGGGTTTCCTTCTTCGCACGGACGATAACTGCCTTTACAATGTCGCCTTCCTTGACGTTGCCACCTGGGACAGCGTCCTTGACAGTCGCGACGATGACGTCGCCGATGCCAGCGGAGCGTCGGACAGAGCCGCCGAGAACGCGGATGCACAGCAGTTCACGTGCACCAGAGTTGTCGGCGACGCGCAGACGCGATTCTTGCTGAATCACTATGGGTCTCCTGACCTGGATTGATGTGCGGTAAGATTTCCGTCCTTGCCGCACGCGGTCTACAAACTTGCGATGCTCAAGCCTTGACAACGGACTGTGCCGAAGGGTCTCGGACCGGCGGTTCGGAAACGCACCGCTACGGGCCGACCAGCTTTTGCAACCTATACATTCAACCACACGCCAGCGCCCTTACCAAAACGCCGCTCGACGCTTGTCGACGCCCCCCTACCTCCACATTTATTTTCGCCAGTACACCCGCTTACCCCTTGGCCCCTTATTTCGAATGCACCGACACGCACGGTCTCTAAAATTGTCGACACACTCTGCACATATAAATCCCACCTTAACGCCACTCAGTGCAAACCAGGTCGCACAGCCATTCTAATAGCCTAATTTTTTAACAGCTGTGACGCATGAAAATTACAGTTAACTTCTGATTTCCACGTGACAACTGCGAATTATGTGACTACTGTTATTTGCGTCGCGAAAGACATTTCTTTGCGCTTTCCCAAATTTCCCGAAGGAGAAACACATGAAGCGTTTGCCACAGACCCTGACCGCTGCTGTACTGACCGGCGCACTCGCCTTTGGTGGCGCAGCTGTTGCTCAGGCTCAGATTCCGGAGTCGGTAGTGGACGAGCCCCTGACCGAGATGCCTACCCCGTCTGCGGATGAAGATGCCGCCACCGAAGACACCCCAGCCGAAGAGGACACCAGCGATATTGAACGCCATGATGTTGCTGCCGATCCGATTACCGTCGATGGTGTCGAGTACTTCAAGCAGGAAGACGGTTCTTGGCTGTCCAAGCCGGTCGCAGGCAATCCTGTTCGCTTGACCCCTGAGCAGGCAGAAGAGTTCGTGAAGGAGCAGCAGGACACCTCCGCAATTCCTAATCCTGCAACCAAGAAGGACGCCGAAGGTAACGAGTGGTACCAGAGCCTGAAGGATCCCAATGTCTACGTCAACGACCCGGCTCTGGTGAATGAAGAGATCACCGACGAGATGCGCGATGCTTACGCAAAGGCATTCCCTTCTGAAGATGCGAAGCCTGAATTCGACAAGAAGAAGCTCGCATGGTTGGCGCTTCCGGCAGCCCTGGTGATTGGTGGCATCACCTGGTACCTGTCCCAGGATGGCAAGACCTACGTCAAGGACGAGGCACGCAAGAACCAGCAGCCGACCGCTGAGGAGAAGGCTGCTTCCGAGCAGATGCTGAACGCTAACAAGGACGAAGTTATCGCCCAGGGCGGTCAGCTCGCTGAGGGCGACGCTGCCCAGGCTGAGGCTCCTTCCGCACCATCTGCCCCGGCAGCTGGCGAGTCCGCAGACGCCGCACGTGGTATGTCCGCTGAGACCGGCTCCAACTCCGTTGCACAGGCTCTGGCTGCTCTGGCCGTAGCTGCAATGGTTGCTGCTGGCGCATTCGCCGCACGCCGCAAGTTCTTCGCTTAAGCAAGAGCCTTCCTACCAAGTAGGAAACTGAATTGAGACTGGCTGTGCCGGTCGGACTTCGGTCCGGCCGGCACAGCTTTTTGTATGCCTGACTAAAACTGCGGTCACGCAGAATCAAGGGCCCATCCGAGTAAAGGCCGATCTGATCAGGCTGAATTGAGGCGGGAAAGGCCGATCTGAGGAGTGGTTTTCCTCAGATCGGCCTGATCACTATGGACCTAATGGGATGGCCCTAAGATGATGGGCTCGAGAGCCCACCGTTTGCTTTCAGAGATGCATACTAGGACGCGGCTTCGGAAGCCGGCGAGGCTGTCTGTGCAGGTACTGCGGCGGGCTTGGGGTCCACGGTAAAGATATCGGTGCCGGAGCCAATGAGCTCGCCGGGGCGGAAGGCCTCGGTAGGAATTACGGGGCCGGTCTTCTTGGAGTTGGAGACCACCACCGGGGTGGTTACCGGAAGGCCGGCGGCCTTGATGGCGTCGATATCGAATTCGGCAAGGATATCGCCTCGCTTGACTTCATCGCCCTTGGTGACGTGGGAGGTGAAGTGTTCGCCCTTGAGGTTTACCGTATCGAAACCAATGTGCATGAGGATATCGATATTTCCCACCGCCGGGTCCTTGGCACGGATGGCGTAGGCGTGATGGGAGGGGAAGGTGACGGTGATTTTGCCGTCGGCAGGCGCAACGAGCTTGCCCACGGTCGGCTCGATTGCTACACCCTGCCCCAGCTTGCCGCCAGCAAACATGGGGTCGCTGACCTGAGACAGCGGTACGGCGGTGCCCTCCAGCGGGGAGAAGATGGTGCACGCATCATCGGTAGCTACCGCGGCCGGGGTGCCTGCGGCGGCCTGCGCCTCGGCTGCGGGAGGGTTGACCTCATCCGGGTCGATGGAGCCATTCTTGCGAATGAGCACCCGTCCGTAGAGGTAAGCGCCCACAAAGGCAACTACGAAGGAGATAACGCCGCACAACAGGAAAGTCGGGACGAAGCGGGGGACGGAGACGAAGCCGATGAAGCCGGCGGCACCGAGGGCGTCGGCAAGCACGCCAAAGATGGCGATGAAGGCAGAAGAAATAGCAGATGCTGCCATACCGATATAGAACGGCCAGCGCAGGCGGAGGTTCACGCCGAAGATGGCGGGCTCGGTAATACCGAAGAGGGCAGAAATACCCGAAGCGCCGGCCAGGCCCTTGAGCTTTTCGGAGCGGGCCAGGAAGTACACGGCGAGTGCGACGCCGCCCTGGGCGATATTGGCCATGGAGGCAATCGGGAAGACGAAGGAGCCGCCCTCGTTCCACAGCATCGTCTCAATCGGCGGGAAGGATTGGTGCAGGCCGGTAATCACAATCGGCGAGTAGACGAGGCCGAAGAGGAAGCCGGCGACGGGACCGGCAAAGTCATAGAGATTGGCCAGGCCCATGCCCAGCCACTCGCCGGCCGTGCGCAGGATGGGTCCCAAACCCATGAAGGTCAGGAAGCCAGTAATCAGCAAGGTGAGCAGTGGGGTGAGCATGAAGTCCACCGTGCCCTTGAGGTGCTTGTGCAGGAATTTCTCTAAGGTGGCGAGAATCCACGAAATCACCAGGATGGGCAGGATGGAGCCCTGGTAGCCGGCCTGAGCGACGTCGAAGCCGAAGATGTTCCAGTAGGACATCTCACCGTTTTCGATCGCCTCGGCCACGCTGTAGCCGCTGACCAAATCGGGCATGACCATGGCCATGGCCATACCGGCGCCGAGGAACTCGTTGCCGCCGAAGCGCTTCGTCGCGGTAAAGCCCACGAGGATGGGCAGGAAGGCAAACGGTGCAGAGGCAAGCAGGTTCACCAAGCCGGCAAAACCTTCCCAGGCGGGGAACATCTGGATGACGGATTGGTCACCGAAGAGCCCCTCAGCTGTCAAGACGTTGTTGAGCGCCATGAGCAGACCGCCGCCAAGCAGAATTGGAATGAGCGGAACGAAGATATCCGCAAGCATCTTGACCGCACGGCTGAACCAATTGCCGGACTCAGCGGCGATGTCTTTCAGGCGGTCGGTGGATACGGCCACGTCCTTAGAAATGAGGTTGGTCATTTCTTGGAAAACGATATTGACGTCGCCGGGGCCGACGATGACCTGGAACATGCCGCCGGCCTCAAAGGTGCCCTTGAGGTCGGGGTCATTATCCAGCGCTGCGGTGTCTACCTTGTCAGAATCTTGCAGCACCATGCGCAAGCGCGTGGCGCAGTGCGCGAGTGCAATGATGTTGTCTTCGCCGCCCAGCGCCTTAAGCGTACGGGCGGCTACTTCCTTGTGGTCCATAGAAGAGCCCTTCAGTGTAATGGATCACATCCGAATGCCGGACGTGACTACTTATTTCCATTACAGCCGGGATTCGGGCCTAAGTCCACACATTCGGGCGGAGTGTTGGCAACTTCACCGGTTCCGGGTACACCTACCCGCGCGGTTCCCACCCCTGCCAGGGGGACTCGCCAAACACAGCGAAAGACGCGGCGATGCGACCGCCACCGGCATAGACCTCAACGGCGCAGCCATCAGCAATCAAGCGCATCTCTCCATCCGGGCAGTCGATGGGATCGCCGCCGTTAAAGGCGATGGTGCCGTCGTGTTGGGTGACGCGGAAGGCTTCGTCCCCGGCGGCGTCGATAAGAGCAAAGGAGCCTTCGCCCTTGATGTCGATGGTGGAGCCAAAGCCTTCGCGCCCGTGGGTCTCCGGCAAGGCGGACCACAGCGGCTCCTGGTGCAGGTAGTTATCCTCCAGCCAGATGCGGCGCGGCAGCGTCAAGGTATGGACCCAGCCTTCCGTTGGGGTGTCATCCTGGGCGGGCATACCCATCCATCCCAATAGAATGCCGTCCTCGGTGGCTTGGGGCGCATAGAACTGGGTGCCATGATCCAGGAGAGTAAAGCCACGCTCGATATGGAAATTCAGGCCGTCGAGCGTGCCCACAATATAACCGCACCGGTCCGTTTCGGCTTGGGGACAGAAGATGAGGACCTGCTTATCACCCAAGGTAAGCAGGTTGGGGCACTCCCACATGTAGCCGCTGGGCAGCTGCGAAGGATCGTCGAAAGAAATCTCGCCCTGGAGATCCCATTGGGCCAGGTCCGGCGAGCGGTACAGCACAATGGTGCCGCGCTCGTCTTCGGTCTGGGCGCCGATGACCATCCGCCAGCCGTCGCCATCGCGGGTGATCTGTGGGTCGCGGAAGTGCCCCGTATAGCCCTCCGGGGAGTCCGGAATCAGGGGATTATTCTCGTCGCGGAGGTAGATGCCGCCCTCCGGGCCCGAAGGATCGATGGCCCGCACGCGGTTCTGGGACGGAATGCGGCGGCCGTCCTCCTTCAGGTTGCCCGTATAGAACAGCCAGACGTCGGTTCCATCCACCACCGCGCCGCCCGAGTAGCAGCCGTCCTTGTCATAAGGCAGATCTGGATACAAAGCATCCGGGTGATGCTGCCACGGCGTGGGAGCCGATACGCTCGCCGTCGCATGCCCCCAGCCCGTGCGCTTGGGCTTGCGGGGAAAGGCCGGGTCGTGCTGGTAGTACACGTGGAGGGTATCGCCATCCACAAAGACGCCATTGGGATCATTGAGGCGGCCTTGCGGCGGGGCCAGGTGAAAATTGGGACGGTAGTTCATATCACCGATACTATGAAAATATGACTATTCATGTGTGCGGCGAAGGCCTGGTGGACCTAGTCCCCGTGGCCCCTGGCAGCTTGAACGACCACACCCCGGCGCTGGGCGGCGGACCATTTAACGTGGCCATCGCGGCGGCACGACTGGGCGCCGATGTGGAATTCCAGTCCCGTATCTCCACCGATGGTTTTGGACAAGAACTTGTCGGCCGCCTCGAGGCCGAGGGTGTCACCACCACGCACCTGCAGCGCGGCGATGAACCCACCACGCTTGCCGTGACGACCATCCACGAGGATGGCTCGGCCTCCTATAACTTCTATATCGAGGGCACGGCCGACCGCCTGGTCGAGCCACAGCTGGTCCCGGCCGATATCGCCTGCTTCGGCACGGTCTCCCTCGCCCTTGAGCCGGGGGCCTCCCGCTATGCGCAACTTCTGAAGGACTTTGCCGCGCAGGGAACCCTGGTCGCCCTCGACCCGAATATCCGACCCTTCTATGCCACTGCGGAGCACCGCGAGTTCTTAACGGAGCTTCTCCCCTACGTGACTTTGTTGAAGCTTTCTGATGAAGAGGTCGAGTTCCTGGGCGACGACCTCATCTCCCAGGTACCCGTTGTAATAGTTACCCGCGGCGGGGAGGGGCTTAGCGTGCGCGCGGGCGATACCACCCTTTCGGTGCCGGCCGCGCAAGTAACCGTCTCCGATACCATCGGTGCCGGCGACACCATCATGGCCGCCCTGCTGACCCAGATTGATGAACGCGGGCTCGACGCCGCCGCCCTTGTTGCCCTGGATCCGGCGCAGTGGAAAGACATCTTGTCCTTCGCCGTGGCTGCCGCCGGCATCACCGTCTCCCGCAAGGGCGCCAATCCCCCGCGCCGCGAGGAAGTAGAGGCTTCGCTATGACCTACACCAAGCGCACTCTGTGGCTGCACGCCGCGCTCTTTGTCCTGGCGTTTCTCGCGTTCATTTTGCCGGTGGTCTTTGGCACCTCCGCTCTGCTGCCGGTCTGGCTCACTGGCGGCTTGAGCTTGGGCATTGCTGCCTGCGCGCTTGTCGACGCCGCCTATAAATTCTTCGCCCCTACCTCCCCTCGTAGCCTCCGCCTGCTCTCTGGTCTTGCCGGCCTCGTTCTGCTCATCGGCTGGGGCATCTGGGTCTATATCTACGGCAATATGGCCGCCGTAGGCACAGGCTCCTATCGAATCGGCACCTTTTTGCTCGGCGCGGGAAGCGTGCTCAATCTTTTTGTAGTGGCAATTTCCTTTCTAGATGTACAACGAAAGGTCAAGTAAAGCCTCTGGCACACAGCCACCATTGTCAGGTCTTCACTAATGCGCCGCTACGACGCGGCGGGGAACGATAATGGGGGCATCGCCAAGCGGATCCTCCCAGGCCTCAGCCTCGATGCCATAGGCCTGCGCCAATACCTTCGGCGACAGCGCTTGTTTCGGTGCCCCACGAGCGATGATATCGCCGGATTTCATCACCACCATGGAATCAGAATAGTGGCCCGCCAGCATGAGATCGTGTAGGACTACAACCACTGTCTTTCCCGCCTGCGCCTGTGCGCGGGCCAACTCCAGCATGCGCATGGCATGGGCAGGGTCGAGAAAGGTCGTGGGTTCGTCGAGAAGCAGCACGGGCGTATCTTGTGCCAGTGCCAACGCCAGCCAGACGCGCTGGCGCTGCCCGCCCGATAGCGAAGCGATATCACGATCGAGGAAGTCCACAATGTCGGTAGCCTCGCAGGCCTGCGCAATGATCTCCCGGTCCGTCGCGGAAAGGCCGCGCATCCTCCCCTGATAGGGATGACGCCCGCGCGCGACCAACTCCCCCACCCGCAGCCCATCGGGGGCCACGGGGTGCTGTGGCAGCAGCGCCACCTGCTGCGCGGCATCCTTCGCGGACATGGCGTGTAGGTCAACTTCCCCGACCATGACGCTGCCCTGCCGCGGGGCCAGGATTTTCGAGAGAGTTTTCAGCAGCGTGGACTTGCCGCAGCCATTCGGCCCAATGAGCGTGGTAACTTCGCCGGCGCGGGCGTGCAGATCAACGCCGGCAAGGATATCCTCGCCATCCTTATATCCCGCATGAATGCCGGTGGCGTGGAGGCTGCACCGAGGCTCCGGGCTCGTGGTCTGTTTAGGCTGATTAGGCCGATTATCCGTCATTTCTTTTCCTTCATCCACGTCTGACTGTCTAGCACCATCCAGCGCTGTACTTATCTGTCCCCTGCTGTACCGCAGCACAACGTTTAGCTGCGCCCGGCCGCATTCCACACCAATATCACCAAGGCGCAGCCACCAATGACCGAGGAAACCGCACCCACCGGTGCATTTACCGGGATAGCGCCGGCGATGACGGCGCACACGGTCAGCAATGCCGCGCCCGCGGCCGCCGATGCCAGCGGCGATGGCGTGGGGGTGCGCGCCACCATCCGCGCCAGGTGCGGCGCCAACAGCGCGATAAACCCAATGGGCCCCACCACCGAGACCACCACGGCGCTGATACCGGTTGCCGCAATAAGCAGGAGGGCGCGCTGGCGGGCGATGTTCACGCCCAGGGTGGTTGCGGAGGAATCATCATGGGCAAGCAGCGGCAGCTCCCGCGCGCACCAGATGCCGATGGCGAGAAACGGCGCTAATGCCACCAGGAGGGGGAGGATGACCTCCATATGTACAAATCCAGTCGATCCCGCGAGCCAAGTCTGCGCCTCCGCAGCGCGCAGGATCTGGGCGCTGCGCATTAAATACGCGACTAGGGCGTTAAACATCAGCGATAACGCAATACCGATGATGACGATGCGGTTGCTCGTACCGATGCCACCCAGAACAGCGAGGAGGATGACAACGAGGAGGGCGCCGATCATCGCCAAGCATGCCCGCCACCAAAACTCCGGGATACCCTCGGCGAAACTGGGGCGCGAATGCACGGTGCCCAAGACCACCAGCACCGACGCCCCGCCGGTAACGCCTAAAATATCCGGGGAGGCCAGCGGGTTACGAGCCATGGTTTGCGTCCAAGAACCGGCCAGGCCGAGAGCGGCGCCCACGATGACGGTGGCGATGGCAACCGGCAGGCGCAAGTCCCACACCACCCTGATGTGGTTCTTGCTGCCGCCTCCGGTGAGGACATCGATAACCTGCCGCGGACTCAATGCCATGGGACCTTGCCCCAGTAACACTAGGTACGCGCCAAGAGCGATGAGGATGAATGCCAGCGTGGAAGCGAGCACGCGCACGTGCCGGCGGCGTTGTTGAGCTTTTAAAATAGTGCCGATTGCGGTCATGCGTTATTGCCCCCATGCTCTGCCCACGCCGCGGTGAGCACCCCAAATGAGGAAAGGTGCGCCCACTATCGCGAGGACGATCGACATCTCCAGCTCCGAGTTACCCGCAATGAGGCGGCCGGTGATATCAGCGGCAAGCACGGCACAACCGCCCAAGAGCGCGGAGGGCAAAAGCAAGGTGGCAACGCTAGGGCCCACCACCCGCCGCACGATGTGGGGAATGGCAAAACCGACGAAGGCAATGGGGCCCGTTGCTGCCGTTGCGCTGCCGGCCAACACCACGACGCTGAGCGCCGCGCCTACCCGCGCGGTAGTGGGGGACCCACCCAAGGCGAGGGAGGACTCCTCCCCCATGGCCAAAAGGTCGAGGGGTCTAGCGACCATCACCGCACACGCTACACCAATAACAAGCCCTATGCCCGCGATCGCGACATCTTCTGGGCCGCGGCCAAAGGTCGAGCCGATAGTCCACCGACGCATGCTATCGAGGACGTCCGTGGAATATAGACCGATAATCGTCGCGCCCGATCCCAAGGCTGCGGAGACGCCGGCACCCACCAGAATGAGCGTCAGGGGATCCTCAAACCGCCGCGATACGGCTAAGACCAGCAGCGTAGTAATACCCGCGCCAACGAGCGCGAGGGCGGTCCGCATACTGGTGGAGGTAGCAATGCCAATGGCCGTGCCTAAGGCAACGAAGAAGGACGCGCCTGCGGTAACGCCAATAAATCCTGGATCCGCTAGCGGGTTTCTGGTCCACGATTGCGCCAGCACACCTGCCACAGCAAGGGCCGCGCCGGCGAAATAAGCCAAGAAGGTGCGCGGCATGCGCAGGTTCCACACGATATCGCGGATATCCTGCTCCCCTGCCCCGTGCAGGGCAGCGATAACCCCCTCGGGCGGAATCGAGCGGGAGCCCACCGCCAAAGACACCACCGCCAACACCAGGCTGGCGAGGATGAAGGCGACAAGGAGCATCTTATGGCTCTGTGCCCGCGTCACTACCGGTGCGGGGGTGCCGGTGGTCGTAGGACTATCTGCTGCGGAATCCGACTGGATTTGTTGGCCGTCCATCGTGGTTGTTGACAATTACAGTTTCTCTTCAAATTTATCTACTGCCCAGGGGATGGTCACCGGGTTGGGCATACTCATGGCATTGCCGGTATCGGTATCCAAGTAGCGCACGCGACCATCCTTGACAATGTCGAGGCCTTGGAAGGTCTTATCCTTCTTCAAGACATCGGAGGAGCCGTTGTAGTCCAGGACAAAGAGGTAATCAACCTGGTTAAGCTTCGCGTAGTTTTCTGGGGCAATGTCGACGAAGAAGCTGCCACCATCGCCCTGCAATGCATCGGGGATCTCCATGCCAAGGTCCTCGATAAATTGTCCACGTCCATCCTCCTCGGTGTATAGGCCAATTTTGCCGTCATAAGGCATGACGATGGCCGCAGACTTATCCTGCAATTCCGCGTGCTCGTGGCGGAATTCCTCGAAGGCCTTTTCGGTGTCATCGATAAGCTTATCGCCTTCGTCTTTTTTACCCACCGCATCCGCGATGGTTTCTACCTGCTTTTCCCAGGGCACCTGCCAGTCTTCATAGCCGTTTGGCTTGACGGTGGTAGGCGCGATTTCTTCCAGGGATCCCTTCGTGCGTGCATCCACCGCCTGGTTCACCGCAATGATCTGAGTGGGGTCAGCCGCGGTGACCTGCTCAAAGGTATCCGCCGTAAATCCGGTTGCGGTATTATAAATCACCTCAGGCTTTGCCTCGCCCAAAAGTTCCTCTGCCCAGGGGCCAACGCCAGAAGGATCACCATCCCCCTCAGCACCCCACGGCGCCACCGTTACGGGAGTGATCCCCAGGGCAAGCAGCGTGTCGGCATCGCCTAGACCCAGGCTAGCCACGCGCTGCTCGCTGACAGCGTCGGTCGCCTGAGCTGTTTCATCGCCCTCACCACGCGAGCAACCGCCTAAAGCTAAGGCTCCGGCGGAAAACATTGCTACTGCGCCCATGGTGCGACGGCCGAAAATCTTCATGAGGTTAAGCCTTTCAATAAAGGAGGAAAATAGCCTTGCTTACCTTATAACGCATAGGCACGATTAGGCAAGGCTAAACTAAAATAGTAATTTACTAGACACATGAACCCTTCTCTACAATCGGCCCCAATGTCTGCGCACGAACTCATCCCCGTTACTTTGACCGCCAATAGACGGATCCGTCCGCGCTTGCACCGGCTCACGTTCTACGCCGAGGCTTTCCGGACATACACTCTCTCCGGTCCCGATGAATTCTTTGGACTCGTCATGCCCCGAGCTGAACAAGAATTTACCCCCTTCCCCGTCGACGGCATAAACCTCCGCTCGGCTGTGAGCGCGATCGACGAGGAGAGGCGGCCGGACCTGCGCTGGTACACCATCCGCGCGCTCCACTCGGAGGAGGCCACAGTCGATGTCGACGTGGTGACACACGGTGATTCAGGACCTGGCTCGCGGTGGATTCGCCGCGCACAAGCCGGGGATACAGCGGGATTCTTCACCTGCAACGATCTGTGGCGGCCAACCGAGAAGCCACAACTTCTAGTCGCCGACGCATCCGCCCTGCCCGCGCTGCGGCACATTTTGGCCTACCAAGAAGACCATAACCCGGAAATGCTTCGGGCCACCGACGTTATGGCCGTGGTTACCAGCAACGACGAGGTAGAACCAGGCCTCGCAGCTAGATGGGAGGCGAGCGTACGCAGCCTGCGGATTATTCATACCCAACCGCACGAGGAGGCGGAGGCTGTCGTTGCCGCCCTGAGAGCGGACTATGCTGGTGCGCCGAGGCCAGGGTACGTATGGGCTTCCGGCGAGGGGAGGCTAGCAAAAAGCGTGCGAGGCCTCGCGGTGAATGAATGGGGCCTAGATACCACCGACGTCACGTGGGTTCCCTACTGGTTTTATGGCAGGGCCCGGCCGTAAAAAAGTCCTAAAACGGCGAAGGCCCCCGCTCCGAACTCTAGGTTCGTTAGCGGGGGCTTTCTGCTGGCTAGGTTTTACTTAGCCTTCTCGATGATCTCAACGAGACGGAAGTGCTTGTCCTTGGACAGCGGGCGGGTCTCAGCGATGCGTACGAGATCGCCGATGCCTGCGGTTTCTTCCTCATCATGCACCTTAACCTTCTTGTTAGAGCGCATGATCTTGCCGTACAGGGCGTGCTGCTTGCGGTCTTCCAGCTCGACAACGATGGTCTTGGTCATCTTGTCGGATACTACGTAGCCGGTGCGAACCTTAGGAGCGCCCTTGACCTTCTCCTTCTTCGGAGTAGGTGCCTTCTTGGAATCAGTCACGTTAGCCTCACTCATGATTAAGCCTCAGCTCCCGGAGCAACGGACAGGCCCAGCTCGCGCTCGCGCAGAACGGTGTAGATGCGGGCAATGTCGCGCTTAACCGTGCCGATGCGGCGGTTGTTGGTCAGCTGGCCAGTGGCCTTCTGGAAGCGGAGGTTGAACAGCTCTTCCTTCGCATCCTTCAGGCGGGACTGCAGCTCAGCGTTGTCGAGCTCACGGAACTCGTGGGCGGGGGTACCGGTTGCCATTAGAACTGGTCCTCCTTCTTGATGATGCGGACCTTGCAAGGAAGCTTCTGGCCTGCACGGCGCAGAGCCTCAATAGCAACGGCCTCGGTTGGGTAGCTCATCTCGAAAAGTACGCGGCCTGGCTTAACGTTAGCCACCCACTTCTCGACCGGGCCCTTACCGGAACCCATACGAACGCCGAGCGGCTTCTGGGTCAACGGACGGTCCGGGAAGATGTTGATCCACACCTTGCCACCACGCTTGACGTGGCGGTTGATGGCAATACGTGCGGCCTCAATCTGACGGTTGGTGATGTACGCCGGCTCGAGAGCCTGGATTGCGTAATCGCCGAAGTTGATGCGGTTACCGCCCTTGGACACGCCGCGACGGTTCGGGCGGTGCTGACGGCGGTACTTAACACGCTTAGGAATCAGCATGGATTAGCCCTCCTGCTTCTGCTGTGCACGCTGGCGGCGCTGGCCACCGCGGCGGGAGCGACCATTGCGGTCACGGCCACGGCCCTGTGCCGGAGCGTTCAGTTCGGACTCGCGTACGCCACCGACGACGTCACCCTTGTAGATCCACACCTTAATGCCGATGCGGCCAAAGGTGGTGTGGGCCTCTGCGGTGCCGTAGTCGATTTCGGCGCGAAGAGTGTGCAGCGGAACGCGACCCTCGTGGTAGCGCTCAACGCGGGACATTTCTGCACCGCCCAGGCGGCCGGACAGCAGAATCTTGATGCCCTTAACCTGTGGCTGGCGCATAGCGGACTGGATAGCCTTGCGCATTGCACGACGGAATGCGACGCGGTTAACCAGCTGCTCCGCGATGGAGTGAGCAACCAGGGTTGCGTTTGCGTCTACCTGCTTGACCTCGAGGATGTTGAGGGCAACCATCTTGCCGGTGAGCTTTTCCAGCTCGCGGCGGATGCGGTCAGCCTCAGCACCGCGGCGGCCAATCACGATGCCCGGACGGGCGGTGTGAATGTCCACGCGGACGCGGTCGCGGGTGCGCTCGATGACGACGTCGGCGATGCCGGCGCGCTCGAGGCCCTTGTTGAGGTAGTTACGAATCTTGATGTCTTCGGCTACGTAGTTCGCGTAGTCCTTATCGGCGAACCAGTGGGTCTTCCAGTCGGAAGTGATGCCCAAACGTAGGCCGTGAGGATGGATCTTCTGGCCCATTACTTGGCCCCTTCCTGCTGGCTTTCGACCACCACGGTGATGTGGCTGGTGCGCTTACGAATCATGAATGCACGACCCTGTGCACGCGGCTGGAAACGACGCATGGTCGGACCCTCGTTGGCATAAGCCTCGGAGATGACCAGGGTGCGTGGGTCGAGGCCGAAGTTGTTCTCAGCGTTAGCGGCTGCAGAAGCAACGACCTTAGCAACTGGCTTGGAGGCACCCTGCGGTGCGTACTTCAGGATAGCCAGGGCTTCGCTTACGGACTTGCCGCGGACCAGATCGAGCACGCGACGTGCCTTCATCGGGGTGACGCGGACGTAGCGGGCCGTGGCGGATGCGGAGGTGATGGTCTCACTCATCGCTTATCGACGTCCCTTCTTGTCATCCTTGACGTGACCCTTAAAGGTCTTGGTTGGTGCAAACTCGCCCAGCTTGTGGCCGACCATGGAGTCCTCGATGAAAACCGGCACGTGCTTGCGGCCGTCATGGACGGCGAAGGTGTGACCGATGAAATCGGGGAGAATGGTCGAGCGGCGAGACCAGGTCTTGATGACCTGCTTGGTGCCTGCATCGTTCTGAGCATCCACCTTGTTGAGGAGGTGCTCATCGACGAACGGGCCCTTCTTAAGGCTGCGTGGCATTGTTTACCTCCTCTTAGCGCTTCTTGTTCGGGCGACGACGGCGCACGATCATGTTGTTGGAGTAACGGTTCGGGTTGCGGGTACGACCCTCCTTGTGGCCCCATGGGGACACAGGGTGGCGACCACCCGAGGTCTTACCCTCACCACCACCGTGTGGGTGGTCAACCGGGTTCATAACGACACCGCGGACGGTCGGGCGTACGCCCTTCCAGCGCATGCGGCCGGCCTTGCCCCAGCGGATGTTCATCTGCTCGGCGTTGCCGACCTCACCAACGGTGGCGCGGCAGCGGATGTCCACACGACGGATTTCGGAAGACGGCATACGCAGAACTGCGTACTTGCCTTCCTTACCCAGCAGCTGGATGGAAGCACCAGCGGAGCGAGCCAGCTTAGCGCCGGCGCCCGGCTTGAGCTCAACAGCGTGGATGATGGAACCGGTCGGGATGTTGCGCAGCGGCAGGTTGTTGCCAACCTTGATATCTGCGTTCGGGCCGGACTCTACGATGGTGCCCTGCTTCAGGCCCTTAGGGGCGATGATGTAGCGCTTCTCGCCATCAACGTAGTGAAGCAGTGCAATGTTTGCGGTGCGGTTCGGGTCGTACTCGATGTGAGCGACCTTTGCCGGAATGCCGTCCTTGTCGTTACGACGGAAGTCGATGAGACGGTAACGGCGCTTGTGGCCACCGCCGATGTGGCGGGTGGTGATGCGACCGTAGTTGTTACGGCCACCAGTCTTGCTCAGCGGGCGCAGCAGGGACTTCTCCGGAGTAGAACGAGTGATCTCGTCAAACTCAGAAACGGAGGATGCGCGGCGACCCGGAGTTGTCGGCTTGTACTTACGAATAGCCATAATTCTTCCTTACTTCGTCTCCGTCTTAGGCCTGTGCGCCAAAGACGTCGATGGAGTCGCTGCCTTCACGGAGCGTCACGTATGCACGCTTGGTGGACTTACGCTGGCCGTAACCGGTGCGGGTGCGCTTACGCTTACCTGCACGGTTAACGGTGTTCACGGAGTCGACCTTTACGCCAAAGATCTGCTCTACGGCATCTTTAATCTGGGACTTATTGGAGTCCGTGGAGACGTAGAACGTGTAGACGTTCTGCTCCATCAGACCGTAGGACTTCTCGGATACAACCGGGGCGATGATGATATCGCGTGGGTTAGAAATCTTAGCCATTAGTTCTCCTCCTTATCCGCGCCGGTTGCGCGGTTGATGAAGGTGTGTAGCGCCTCAACGGAGAACACAACGTCATCGGAGTAGAGAACGTCGTAGGTGTTGAGCTGGCCAGCGTCCAGGATCTGAACGTTAGGCAGGTTATTAGCGCTACGACGAGCATTGATGTCCTCGCGGCCGATGACCAGGAGCACGTTCTTGCGCTCGGTCAGGGACTCGAGGAAGTCCTTGGCCGATTTGGTGGACGGCTTCTGGCCCGGTACGAGCTCTTCGATGACGTGGATGCGCTCGTTGCGAGCACGGTCAGACAGTGCACCGAAGAGAGCAGCCTTGATCATCTTCTTAGGGGTGCGCTGTGCGTAGTCGCGTGGCTGTGGGCCATGGACGGTGCCGCCACCGGTGTAGTGCGGTGCGCGGATGGAACCCTGGCGTGCACGGCCGGTGCCCTTCTGACGGAAAGGCTTGCGACCACCACCGCGGACGTCGCCGCGGGTCTTGGTTGCGTGGGTGCCCTGGCGTGCAGCAGCAAGCTGAGCGTTAACAACCTGGTGCATCAAAGCAATGGATGCCTCGGTGTCAAAGATTTCAGCTGGCAGGTCTACAGAGCCGTTGGTCTTACCCTCGGAAGTGTGGACGTCTAGCTTGAGGTTGCTCATGCGTGTGCACCGCCCTTCACTGCGGTCTTAACGGTGACGAGGCCGCCGCGCGCACCAGGGATAGCACCCTTGATGAGCAGCAGGTTGGACTCGGCATCGATTTTCTGAATCTTCAGGTTCTGGGTGGTCACGCGGTCATGGCCCATACGGCCAGCCATGCGCTTGCCCTTGAAGACGCGGCCCGGGGTAGCAGCGCCGCCGATGCCGCCAACGCGGCGGTGAGCGGCCTGGTTACCGTGAGCTGCGCCCTGGCCTGCGAAGCCGTGGCGCTTCATGGCGCCGGCGTAGCCGTGGCCCTTGGTCTTGCCGGTGACGTCAACGAAGGTGATGCCCTCGAAGATGTCAACCTTGACCTCTTGGCCAACCTCGTATGCAGAGGTGTCGTCCATGCGGATTTCCGCAACGTGACGGCGCGGGGTTACGCCAGCCTTCTTGAAGTGTCCACCAACCGGCTTGTTTGCCTTGCGTGGGTCAATTTCGCCAAAGGCGATCTGGATGGCGCTGTAGCCATCGGTTTCGGGGGTGCGAATCTGGGTGACAACGCATGGCCCTGCCTCGACGACGGTAACCGGCACAACGCGGTTGTCCTCGTCGAAGACCTGGGTCATGCCGAGCTTCTTGCCCAGAATGCCCTTGATCTCGTTTTCACTCATTATTTGTTCTCCACCAAAGTCGCTTACTGGATGTTCACGTCGACGCTTGCCGGAAGATCGATGCGCATAAGAGCGTCAACGGTCTTCGGGGTTGGGTCGAGAATGTCGATCAGGCGCTTGTGAGTGCGCATCTCGAAGTGCTCGCGAGAGTCCTTGTACTTGTGCGGAGAACGAATAACTGCGTATACGTTCTTCTCGGTTGGGAGCGGCACTGGGCCAACTACACGAGCACCGGTACGGGTAACGGTCTCGACGATCTTCTTTGCAGAAGCGTCGATAGCCTCGTGGTCATAGGCCTTCAGCCGAATGCGGATTTTTTGTCCCGCCACGCTTATCCTCTTCCTCGCTTCCCCACTTTCACATTCCCGGCGTTTCCGGGGCGTGAAGCGGTGGGAAATTGCTTCTCGATTTCTCTATAACGTTGTCCGGGCTTGGGGCCTGACACAACGCCAGTGGTCTGACTGTCATGACGACCAAGAGTTGCGGTACATGGCAAGTGCCAGAACGCAGTGCTCTCGACGGGGTACAAGACCCGTAGTCAAAGTATTGTGAAGAGGACGGTTTTCACGCATTACACGTGGAGAGTGTCCAATTCGTCTACTGCCGCTGTTTATTTGCCATGCCCCTTCTCCGGTCCATCTTCTCGGGGTGTCACTGCTCTAACGCGGACCTAGCCCGATCGGATGACCTTCCAGTCAATGCTTCAGGTTTCCCTGAACCATGGCGACAACGAAGGTGTCATGTTCGCTTTACCAGCTCAGCGTCTCCCCGAGACTCACGCTTGGCGACGTCCGCCGCCATTACCGAATCTCGGTTCTCGCTGCCCTGTTAAAGCAACCTTTGTATTTAAGCATGTTGGGCTGCGGTTTTTCAAGCCGCGTATTAAACCGTGCCAAAAATCACGTTTTGGAAAATTTTGTTGGCTCGCACCCCACACTCGCTTGAGAAGTATCTAAGCTCGGAGTTATTGGCTGTGGACTGTTTGTCCTGCCTAGATAGTTGAATATCGCGTTCATGCATCACCCAAAAGAGAAAGGCTCACTCGCCCATGTCTGAAAACAAGACTCCTGCACACAACACCGACAACCAGGTTCCTGCCTCCGAGGAGCGCGAGGTCAATAACAACCTGGAAACCCAGTACGGCACCACCACCATCGATGATGTCGTGGTGTCTAAGATTGCCGGCATTGCTGCCCGCGAGGTTTCCGGCGTGGATTCCCTGGGGGGCGGCGGCGCTCGCATGATCGGCAATATCCGCGAGTCCTTCGGTGCTTCTGAAGACGTCCGCCAGGGCGTGGACGTAGAGGTAGCAGACGGGAGCGCTCGCATCGAGATTGCCATCACCGCTGAGTACGGCGTGGCCATCCACGAGCTCGCCGAGGCCATCCGCCGCAACATCATGAATGCCGTTGAGCGCATGACCGGCCTGAGCGTCGAGCGCGTCAACGTTGTTGTTCACGACGTAAAGCTGCCGAAGGATGAGTCCGAAGGGGAAGACCAGGCTGCTTTGAACCAGGGTCAGGCTTAAGCCCAATGTCTGAGCCCCGAGCACGTTTTGAGCTCGAGGTAAGCCATGCCCGCGCTATTGCGGAGGCAGTCCAGAAGGTGCGCGGCGTCGCCGCGCTCGACGGCGGTTCGTTCGGTTCGGTGAGTTTGTACCTGCCGGGCGAACGCATCGTCGGCATGCGGCGGCCCGACCCGCGCGATGATCGCCACCTGCAGATCAGCATTCGCGTTGATGTCAGCGCCGCGCCGGACCTTTATGCCTTGGCAGAAGATATTCGGTCCGCCGCCCGTGGGGCTTGTCCCGAACTGCAGCGCATTGACGTTGAGTTTTCTGACGCCGTAGATGGCTTATCCGCTGCTCCATCGAAGGAATAGATATGAAGAATTACACCACTTTGGGCATCATTTCCGGCCTTATTCTTGCCTTCTTCTTGTACCTAGGCTGGGGTCCTACTTTGCTCGCGGTACTTCTTGCCGCAATCGGCGGCATTGTGGGTGCACACTTTGATGGCCGTATTGATCTCACTTCTGTGTGGAATGGCCTCATTGGTAAGGAGAAAGGCCAAGGTTAATGACAGATAGTTCCACTCAGGGCCACACGCGTATCTCGCTGCGGACCATGGAACACATCGTTGCCGCCGCGATTGCTAGCGTGCCCGGCACCAAGGCTATAGAGGCCAAGCTAGCGGGCATCGGCGGCCGCGGTTTTCCACGGGCCTCGGTCCAAATGGACCCAGAGCGCGAGGTAGCAGCCGTCAACGCCACCATTGGCGTGGTGTGGCCTTCGCCGGTCACCACGGTGGCGGAACATACTCGTGCCGCCATCTCGGAAGCCATCGCGGCGCACACCGGTTATTCCACCACGCGCGTCAACGTCACCGTCGGCGGTTCCGTTCCGGGCAATCGAGTAACTGCCGCCGAGGTGGAGCAGCGCCAGATCGCTGCTGCCGTCGCGCCCCACATCACGCCCTCGCCGGTATGGCAGCCGGTCACTGCGGAGTCGGTGAATGTACGCAGCATTGCCACACCGCAGGAGGTACCGGTGCGCACCATCGCCGCCCCGGCCACCGGTGTCGCGGTGCGGTCCGTGGACACCCCGCGCGAGGCCGAGGTACGCAACATTTCCGCTGACCTCCCAGACCACCAGCTGCGCGAGGTGACGTCCCCGAGCGACCACACGGTGCGACCGATCAGGGAACCCAAGCCGGTCCGCGTGCACAGCGTGGCTGCACCCCGCCCAGCCAGGTTGATCCCTAGTGGGCAGGTTCGTCCACTGGCACGAAAGGTTCAGGTAGCAACTCCTCGGCCGCAGCCGCTGCGCGAGATCGAGATTCGCCACGAGTGGGCTCCGCGCCGCGTCGAGGCCCCCAAGTCTGCTCCTGCGCGCGCGGTAAAGGCCCCGCGGCCACAACCGCTCAAGCGCATTGAGGTCAGGCCGGCAAATCCTCGGCCGTTGCACGTCGATGCGCCACGACCCGAGCCCCTGCGCGCCATTTCCATTAACCCGTACCGCCCACAAGGAGGCAATAATGGCTGATCAGCACATGCCTGAACACTTTGGGCAGCAGCCGAAGGCGTCTCCGGCGGCGCGTACTTGGGCCGTAATCCTTGGGCTCCTACTGCTCGCCGCGGGCGTCGTCGGCGTGCGCGAGACGTGGCTAGTGGGCTCCGGCTCCGATGCCCAGTCCTGGGTACAGCCGGTGCTTAATCTCATTGCCACCGAAGAGCTGCAGACGTGGATGATTTGGGCCGGCGTTGCCTCCATTGTCGTAGGCCTAATTTTCCTCTTCGCAGCAGTGAAGACGCGCCGCACCACGCACATGCAACTTGCCTCCGATACCGCGTCCATGTGGATGCGACCGGTAGATATCGCCCGCCTCTCGTCGGCTACTGCTCGCCGTGTTCCGGGCGTGGCCTCGGCGCAGACCTCCGCGGATAGCAAGACGGCCAAGGTCACCGTTAATGGCGATACGGACGATGCGGAGCTGCAGAGCCGGGTGGAGACGGCGGTAACACGCTGCCTGGCCCACCTCAAGAACCCGCCGCAGGTCACCGTAGCTGTAGAGAAGATTCCGGAGTTGGATAACAATGTCTAGAAAACTTGCTACCTTTGACCGCATCCTGCTGGGCCTGCTGGGAATAGTCCTCATCGCTTTGGGTGTGTGGCCTATCTTGATTCACTTCAATGTGGAATTTGCCAAGTACTTAGCCCTGTGGGTGGACCACGATACGTGGAAGAGCTTGGCGGACAATGACTGGTGGGTATGGGCGCTGGCCGGTGGCTCCGCACTGCTACTTATTTTGGGGCTGTGGATTGTGGTGGCCAACCTGCGCCACCGCCGCTTCAATAACGTGGAGTCCGCTTCTTCCGATGACAAGGGCTCTATCACGACGTCGATGAACGCTATCGCCGGCGCCGTGGCCCAGGATTTGGATGGAGTCAAGGGCGTAGACCACGTAGAGCGCCTTGTGGCTTATGACCGCGCGCGGCCCACGCTGCAGTACACGGTGACAGCAAATCCGGACACTCCGGTGGAGCGCCTTACCGGTGCGGTTGAAACCAATGAGTGCGATTTCCGCGCAGCGTTTCCCGATGCCGATTTGGACACCATCTACAAGCTGCAGTTCAGCAAGGTAGGTCCGATGAAGGACCTATCCGAATAGCGGGTTCGGAGTCTCCGCCACCAAGATCTCTTGAACGGCCCCAAGGCGGGCCGACTCGCCGCCCCCGAGGATCATTTCCAGTTCCTCGCCGGGGCGGCATTTTTCTATGCGCTGCCAAGAGTAGTCCTGGCGAGTTACGCGCCGGTTTTCCTTAGCAAATAGGTGCAGCCCATGATCGAGCACACCGATGGCCGCTGCAAAGCGAAGGATAAACACGAAATCACCCAAATCCTGCCGCTTCAGGCCATTAAGGTCTGGGCACTCAGCACTCAACCGCATGAGACTTGAGACCACGCCAAAGCGGTGTTCAAAGCCCTCGGTATCCCGAATGGTAAATGGGCGGCCAGGGCCCGTGGGACGAATGGACTCATAGGCCCACACCACGGGCTGGGTGTCAAGGCGGCGCACAATGATGTGGGTAGGGGTGGCGGTGATGCGGTAGGTGGGGGCGTCGGCAAGCACGAGCCATTCCCCTGCCGCAATGCGGCCGCCCTCCAGGGGAAGCAAGGGCGGGTGCACGCCCGCCTGGCGCTCCAATTCCGCAACGAGTTCGGCGTCGGTGGCGCCCCATCCAATGCCCTGATTAGCCAGCATGGCAAAGAAAGTGGGAAGGCTGAGGTCGGGCTGGCCCTCCCAGGCGCGGCGGAGGGACTCAAGCGTGGGATCGATGCGGGTGGGGTCATCCATATCCGCCAAGATTACCCAGCACCGGCGCCGGTCCGGCAGCCGGGGCCGAGAGGAGAATTTTCACCCCCGAGGTAATTTCATTCAATTAAATAAATACTATAAGTGTTCAACAATCTCGAGCCGCGTATTTCCTGCTCAAGGTGCATTTATTGAAGGTTTTCCCACCTTAGCCGCGTTCAGTAATACCTGTCATTTTATTGGGGATTTATGTCACGGGGCTAATTTGATTGTGCTCTGAATAACATATTATTAGATTAGTCACATACAACGATTCGCTCGTTGGATACACCTTCGCACCACGTTTCCTGCTTAACCGCGCACGGAGAATCTCTATGACTAAATATCTGATCAAAAAGACCTTGGGCTGGTTACTCATGATCTTTTTGGCTACCAACCTCGCCTATCTCTTGGCGGCCAGCTTCCTGGACCCACGGTCCAACTACACCGGCCGCCGACCACCGCTTTCACCGGAGGAAATCAATAGCCTCCTTGAGCCCTATAACCTCAGCCCCGATACCCCACTTGTGCAACGCTGGTGGACCTGGCTGACCAATATCCTCACCAAATGGGACTGGGGCCAATCCCCAGTGGGCGAGGTGGTGAATTCAGAAATTAGCTACCGCATCTGGGTTTCCGCGCAGCTGCTCCTACTGTCCACCATTCTGTCCATTCTCATCGGCGTGGCCGTGGGCGTTTACACCGCTTCGCGCCAGTACAAGACCGGCGACCGCATCTGGCAGGGCATCTCCATCATCGCGATGAACACCCACGTAGTGGTGGCGTCCATCGCCGTGGTGTGGGGCGCGCTCAAGATCAACGAGCTCAGCGGCAAGAAGATTTTCTACGTCGTCGGCTCCCATTCGCTGGATGTGGAAGGTTTCTTTCCCAAACTGGTGGACTCCGCACAGCACTTGATTCTTCCCACCATTTCACTGGTCTTCATTAGCTACGCCAGCTATCACATGACCCAGCGCACCTTGCTGCTGGATAACTTGGATGCGGACTATGTGCGCACCGCCCGCGCTAAGGGCTTGACCCGCCAACAGGCGATTCGCAAGCACGCACTGCGCACCTCCATCATCCCGGTGGCGACCTCGGTGGCTTTTTCCATCCCGGGCATCTTCACCGGTGCGGTGATGACCGAGCGCATCTTTGGCTGGAACGGTATGGGCCAGTACTTCATCGAGACCATTAGCAAGAACGACGTCAACGGTGCAGCGGCCGTCGCTGCCTTTGGCGCCGCCATGACCGCCATCTCCGCTGTCTTGGCGGACTTGGTTGTCGTCGCGCTTGATCCACGAGTGAGGGTGAGTTAAATGACCCCATCTAAAGACCGCAACTATTTCAAGCAGGAACCGCGCGGGGAAATCACCGCACACAGCGAGGTCACTTCGGGAGACCCCTTCTCCCCCGCCGAGGCCGAGCAGGTAGCCACCCTGGAGCAAATGCCTCGTGGCACCTCGCGCTACAAGCTGTACCTGCGCCGCTTCTTCCGCAATAAGCTCGCCACCCTGGGCCTTATCATCCTGGCTTTCTTGGTCCTTGCGGCACTTTTTGGCGGCTTCTTTGCCAAGTGGGACTACACCGAGCCGGACTTCCTTGCGCTATCGGAGCCGCCGAGCCCCGAGCACTGGTTTGGCACGAATGACACCGGCAATGACCTTTATGCCCAGACCATTCACGGTTTAGGCAGGTCCCTGACCATCGCCATCGTGGTGTCCCTGGCCACCTTGGTCATCTCCGCGTTCATCGGCTCGGCCGCAGCCCTGTGGGGCGGCATGGCGGAAAAGGCGGTGCTGGCGGTCATTCACTTTTTGCTGTCCATCCCTACCTTCCTGCTCATCGCACTGGTGGTGGCGGATTCCGGCGGCGATTGGAAGCTGCTTATCGTCGTGCTCATCCTCTTTGGCTGGATGTACCAGGCCCGCGTGATTTGGTCGCTGGCGCTTACGGTGCGCGAGCAAGACTACGTCCGCGCGGCAAGCTACATGGGTGTGTCCAAGCTGCGCACCATCGTGCGCCACGTCATTCCCAATATTGGTTCGCTGCTCATCATCCAGTTCGTCTTCGGCGTGGTGGGCACCGTGGGCTCCGAGACGGCCCTGTCCTTCCTGGGGTTGGGCGTCAAGCTTCCCGACGTCTCCCTCGGCACCCTCCTGCAGGGCGGCACCGCCGCCGTGCAATCCTCCCCGTGGCTGTTCTACTTCCCTGCCGCAACCCTGACCTTGCTCACCGTGTCCATGGCTTTCATTGGCGATGGCCTGCGCGATGCGCTCGACCCCAACTCGAATTCCGGAGGAAAAGCATGACCTCGCCCGTCTTATCCGTCAAAGACCTACGCGTAAACTTCCCGTCCGAAGCCGGATCCGTCTCCGCGGTCCGTGGCGTAGATTTTGATCTCTACCCTGGCCGCACGCTCGGCATCGTGGGCGAATCCGGTTCCGGTAAGTCCGTGACCTCCATGTCCATCATGGGGCTTTTGCCGGACTACGCGAAGATCACCGGGTCCGTAAAGTTCGACGGCCGCGAGCTGCTCGGTCTCAGCGACAAACAGATGTCCGAGATCCGCGGCAACGGCATTGGCATGATCTTCCAGGATCCGCTCTCCGCGCTCACCCCGGTCTTCGATATTGGATCGCAGTTGGTGGAAGCAATTCAGGCCCATAGGGACGTCGGCAAGAAGCAGGCCCTCAAAGAGGCCACGGAGCTGCTCGACCTCGTGGGCATCCCCGATCCGCACCTGCGCCTGAAGTCTTTCCCACACGAGTTCTCGGGCGGCATGCGCCAGCGCGTGGTCATTGCCATCGCAATCGCCAATAATCCGCGCGTGCTCATCGCCGATGAGCCCACGACCGCGCTGGATGTGACCATTCAGGCACAGATTTTGGACGTCATTAAGCTCGCCCAGCGCGAAACCGGCGCCGCCACCATCATGATTACCCACGATATGGGCGTGGTGGCAGAAACGGCCGATGATGTCATGGTCATGTACGCCGGCCGGCCCGTGGAACGCGGTGATGTGGATACCATTTTCTCCCAACCCCGCATGCCCTATACCGTGGGTCTGCTCGGCTCTACGCCCCGCCCGGACGTATCGGCAGAAGAGCCGCTCACGCCCATCGTGGGCAGCCCGCCGGTGCTGGTGGACCTCAAGCAGCGCTGCCAATTTGCCCCGCGCTGCCCCGTGGCGCAGCCCGCCTGCTCCGACGGCGAGCCGCCGCTTATCCCGCTTGACGACGCCCCCTCGCACCAAAGCGCCTGCCTGCGCGCCCCCGAGATCCGCGACCGCAAGATTGGCGGCGAGCTCATGTTCAAGCCCCCGCAGCTCGCGGAGGACGTCATGGCCGGCATCCCCCGCGACGAGCGTCCCACCACCTTGGAGGTCACGGGCCTGCGCAAGGAATTTCCACTTACCAAGGGCGCACTAGTCAAGCGCCGCGTAGGCACGGTAAAGGCAGTGGACGGCCTCACCTTTGATATTCGCAAGGGCGAATGCATGGCCATCGTAGGCGAGTCTGGCTGCGGTAAGACCACCACCCTGCTAGAAATCATGGACTTAAAGCCCGAAAACGGCGCGGTAGTACTCAACGGGAAGGACGCGGCCGGGATGAGCAATTCCGAGCGCCGCGAGGCCCGCAAGGACATCCAGATTGTCTTCCAGGACCCGATGAGCTCCCTCAACCCGCGCCTGACCGTGCGCGAGGTCATCGCCGAACCACTCAACTCCCTAGGCTACGACGGCGACGTGGACGCCCGCGTGAACGAGCTCATGGGCCTTGTCGGTTTGGACTCCTCTCAGCTGGATCGCTTCCCCAGCCACTTTTCCGGCGGGCAACGCCAGCGCATCGGCCTCGCCCGCGCGCTGGCCACGAACCCTTCGGTTTTGGTCTTGGATGAGCCCGTCTCCGCGCTCGACGTCTCCATCCAGGCCGGCGTCATCAACCTGCTCGAGGATCTCAAACGAAAGCTGGGCCTGTCCTACCTTTTCGTCGCCCATGACCTGTCCGTGGTGCGCCACCTTTCAGACCGGGTGGCCGTCATGTACAAGGCTCAGTTTGTGGAGTCCGGGCCGACCGATAACATCTTCGAAAACCCCCAAGCGGACTACACCAAGAAGCTCCTGGATGCCATTCCGATTCCGGATCCGGAGGCTGCCCGCAGGCGACGCAACCCCGGTCCGGCACAAGCCTCACAAATTTCCCAAAAGTGACCCGCTACACAGCGTGCGTTATATATAGTAAACCTCACACCTGAAGTGCTGCGGCAGCTTACCCCGCTACCGCAACCTTCACTTTCCTCTCACTCAAGGAGACACCCCACCATGAAAAAGTTCACCCGCTTCCGGATTGCTACCGTAGCTACCCTCTCCGCCGCAGCCCTCGCCCTCACCGGCTGCGCCGCTAACTCGGACGGCGACTCCTCCAAGGCAGTCGGCGGCCTCGACATCGAGGTTAATCCGGCTGGCGACTACAACGAAAAGTCCCGCGACGAGCTCAAGGACGACGGCGAGCTCACCCTCGCTCTCGATGAACTCACCGAGCAACAAAACATGTTCCACGCCAACATGACCGCCGATACCCGCAAGGTCTGGGGCTGGTACAACCCACAGCTGGCGCTATACGACGGCGAGGGAAACTACACCCCAAACCCCGACTACATCGATGATGTCAAGGAAGATAAGAAGGGCGAGAACACCGTCGTCACCTTCAAGGTCAACAAGGATGCCACCTTCAACGATGGCACGCCTATTGACTGGAAGGCCTTTGACAATACCTGGCGCTTCAACAACGGTAAGGATGAAGACGTCCAGGTAAACGCCACCGATGGCTTCGAGCGCATTACCTCTGTGGAAAAGGGCGCTACCGACAAGGACGTCGTTGTCACTTTCGACGGCCCCTACCCGTGGTGGCAGGGCCTCTTCAACGAGCTTCTCCACCCCGCCATCGACAGCCCTGAAAACTTCGACAAGGCGTATCTGGGCAAGCTGAACCCGCAATACGGCGCCGGCCCGTTCAAGGTTGATAACGTGGACTTCAAGGGCGGCACCCTCACCCTCGTGCCCAATGAGAAGTGGTGGGGCGATAAGCCGAAGCTGAAGAAGGTAAGCTTCCGCGTCATGGAATCGCAGGCCACCATCAACGCCTTCCAAGCCGGCGAAATTGACGCCGCCGGTGTGGCCGATAAGAACAGCCTCACCATTGCCGGCGAGATGGGCGATGCCATCGACATCCGTGCCGCACTACGCCCCGCCAACGTCATCTTCACCCTCAATTCCAAGGCACCACAGCTCCAGGACGAGGACGTACGCCACGCCGTCTTCTCCGCCATCGACCGCGATCAGCTGGCCGAAATCCGCTACAACGGCCTGGGTTACGAAGAAGAGATGCCGGGCTCCCTTACCCTCTACTCCACTCAGGAGGGATACAAGGACAACATCAAGGACGTCATCAAGTTCGATCCTGAGCAGTCCAAGAAGCTGCTAGAGGACGCCGGCTACCAGCAAGGCGATGATGGTATCTACGCTAAAGACGGCGAAAAGCTCTCCCTGCGCTATATCCTCATCGGTGACGATGAAGTGTCAAAGTCCCTCGCCGCAGCAGTGCAAAAGATGCTCAAGGACGTCGGCGTTGACCTCAAGATTGAAGAGCGCCCTTCGTCCGAGTTCTCCAAAGTAACCTCGGAGCGAGACTTCGACCTCTTCCTTTCCGCGTTTGCCTCCTCTGACCCGTTTGGAGTCGCATACTTTGGCCAGACCTACGCCAGCGATTCCACGCTGAACATGTCGAGCACCGGCACCAAGGAATTCGATAAGAAGATTGAGGAACTGCAGAACCTACCAACCAAGGACGAGCAGATCGACCGCGTCAATGAACTCGAGTCGGAGGCCTTTGGTCACTACGGCATCCTCCCCTTCGCCAACGGCCCACAGATGGTCGGTGTGAAGAAGGGCCTAGCTAACTATGGCGCTAACGGCTTCGCCATCCTCCCCAAGGAAGACATCGGCTGGGAGAAGTAGAAGCTCTACAAGCCTCTAGCGCACTACGCTCAAGCCTCCCGCGGCAAACCCAACAGGCTATGCCGCGGGAGGCTTTCTTCTGCCCACAGAATCCACGCATACGGTATCAACTGTCCGCGGTAGCACTACGCTCAGCACCGGTGACCAGAGATCAAAAATCCGCCCCACCCGAAGGTGGAGCGGACTCTTTAAAGCTCTACTGAGCGGTTACGGGGTATCGATTACTCGATAACCTTGGTAACGCGGCCAGCGCCGACGGTGCGGGAGCCCTCGCGGATAGCGAAGCGCAGGCCCTCGTCCATAGCGACCGGCTGGATGAGCTCAACGGACATCTCAACGTTGTCGCCAGGCATAACCATCTCGGTGCCCTCTGGCAGGTTAACAACACCGGTAACGTCAGTGGTACGGAAGTAGAACTGCGGACGGTAGTTGTTCATGAACGGGGTGTGGCGGCCGCCCTCTTCCTTCTTCAGGACGTAGACGGAACCCTCGAACTTGGTGTGCGGAGTGTAAGCGCCCGGCTTGATAACAACCTGGCCACGCTCAACGTCCTCACGCTTGGTACCACGCAGAAGCAGACCACAGTTGTCGCCAGCCTCGGTGTAGTCCATCATCTTGCGGAACATCTCGATACCGGTAACGGTGGTGGTCTGGGACTTCTCCTGGATACCGATGATCTCAACGTCCTCGTTGACGTTCAGACGGCCACGCTCAACACGGCCGGTAACAACGGTACCGCGGCCGGTAATGGTGAAGATGTCCTCGATAGGCATCAGGAACGGCTGGTCGGTAGCGCGCTCCGGATCCGGGATGGAGTTGTCGCATGCTTCCATCAGGTCAACGACAGACTGTACCCACTTGTCATCGCCCTCGAGAGCCTTCAGAGCGGAGATGTGAACGATAGGAGCTTCCTCATCGTAGTCCTGCTCTGCGAGCAGCTCACGGATCTCCATCTCAACGAGCTCGATGATTTCCTCATCATCAACCATGTCGCACTTGTTCAGTGCAACGAGGATGTAAGGAACGCCAACCTGGCGAGCAAGCAGAACGTGCTCGCGGGTCTGCGGCATCGGGCCATCGGTTGCAGCAACAACCAGGATAGCGCCGTCCATCTGAGCAGCGCCGGTAATCATGTTCTTGATGTAGTCGGCGTGGCCCGGAGCGTCAACGTGTGCGTAGTGGCGCTTCGGGGTGGAGTACTCAACGTGGGAGATGTTGATGGTAATACCGCGCTCCTTCTCCTCAGGAGCCTTGTCGATCATGTCGAACGCGAATGCCTCGTTCTCCTCAGGGTACTGGTCAGCCAGAACCTTGGTGATCGCTGCGGTGGTGGTGGTCTTGCCGTGGTCGACGTGTCCGATGGTGCCGATGTTCACATGCGGCTTCGTACGCTCGAACTTCTCCTTTGCCACTGTATGTCCTCCTGGACTATATGGTGGCTACGACCTTCGCAGCCACGTGGTTGACAGTTGTCATTGGCACCCGACCCACAGTATGTGGGGCAAAGCGCTAATGACGCTTTCTTTACGTGCCAGTTACACGATCCTAGATTTATGTCGCGGTTTTTTCAAACCGCCGTTATAGGAGGTAACCCCGCGAAAAATCGCGGCCATTTCCCTCGACAAGAATCTTTGAAAAGGATCCTGGGAGGGTAACGGCCGGCTCAATTCACAACTTAGAGCCCCAAGCTGCAAACTCAGCCCGCCGCTACCCTGGCCCAGTTGTCCCGCCCCGCGGCGGGTCTGGCATCTACTGGCGAAGAGTACCAGCCCGACTAGACCGCGGAGGAGACGGGGCTAGCGCTTAGTTAGCGCCGCCGGTGCGCTCCTCGATGATCTCCTGTGCCACGGAGGAAGGAACCTCTGCGTAGGAATCGAAGACCATGGTGAAGTTTGCGCGGCCTGCGGTGGAAGAACGCAGGTCACCGATGTAACCGAACATCTCGGACAGCGGAACCTTAGCCTTAACAACCTTCGCACCGGAGCGGTCTTCCATAGCGAAGACCTGGCCACGACGGGAGGAAATGTCACCGTTAACGGTACCCATGTACTCCTCAGGGGTAACGACCTCAACGGCCATCATCGGCTCGAGCAGAACCGGCTTAGCCTTGGCCATTGCTTCCTTGAAGACCTGGGAGCCGGCCAGCTTGAAGGCCATCTCGGAGGAGTCAACGTCGTGGTAAGCGCCGTCTTCCAGGGTGGCCTTGATGTTGACCATCGGGAAGCCTGCCAGGTAGCCGTACTGCATTGCGTCCTGGATACCAGCGTCAACGGAAGGAATGTATTCCTTCGGCACGCGGCCACCGGTAACGGCATTCTCGAATGCGTAGGTTGCGGACTCGCCCTCTTCCAGGGTCTCTGGGTCCGGGTTGTACGGCTCGATGGTGCAGATAACCTTTGCGAACTGGCCGGAACCACCGGTCTGCTTCTTGTGGGTGTATTCCATGGACTCAACCTTCTTGCGGATGGTCTCACGGTATGCAACCTGCGGGTTACCGATGTTTGCCTCGACCTTGAACTCGCGCTTCATGCGGTCAACCAGAACGTCGAGGTGGAGCTCGCCCATGCCGCCGATAACGGTCTGGCCGGTCTCTTCATCCAGCTCAACGGTGAAGGTTGGGTCCTCAGCAGCAAGCTTCTGAATTGCGTTACCCAGCTTCTCCTGGTCGGCCTTGGTCTTCGGCTCGATGGAAACCTTGATAACCGGATCCGGGAAGTCCATGGACTCGAGGATGATCTGGTCATCCTTGTCACACAGGGTGTCACCGGTGGTGGTCTCCTTCAGGCCAACAACTGCGTAGATGTTGCCGGCGTCTGCCTGCTCAACAGGGTTCTCCTTGTTGGCGTGCATCTGGAAGAGCTTACCGATGCGCTCCTTCTTGCCCTTGGTGGAGTTCATGACCTCGGTACCCGGGGTGACCTGGCCGGAGTACACGCGGATGAAGTTCAGCTGACCGAAGAACGGGTGAGCTGCAATCTTGAAGGACAGTGCGGAGAAGGAAGACTCCACGGAAGGCTTACGGGTGAGCTGGTTGTCCTCGTTGCCCACCTCGTGGCCGATAACCTCGCCGACGTCCAGCGGGTTAGGCAGGAAGTCAACGACAGCGTCCAGCAGCGGCTGCACGCCCTTGTTGCGGTAGGCGGTACCGCAGTAAACCGGGTAAACCTCGGAGTTAATGGTCAGCTTACGGATGCCGGCCTTGAGCTCGTCAATGGTCAGCTCCTCGCCGCCGAAGTACTTCTCCATGAGCTCTTCGTCGGACTCAGCAACGGTCTCAACCAGCTTCTCGCGGTACTCTGCTGCCTTGTCCTTGAGGTCCTCAGGGATCTCTTCGTAGGTAGGCTCAGCACCGGTCTCGACCTTGCCGCGCCAGGTGATGGCCTGCATGTTCAGCAGGTCAACCACGCCGTCGAAGTCATCTTCAGCGCCGATAGGCAGCTGCATAACCAACGGCTTAGCGCCCAGGCGGTCAACGATGGTGGAGACGGTGTAGTAGAAGTCTGCGCCCAGCTTGTCCATCTTGTTGACGAAGCAGATACGCGGAACGTCGTACTTAGCAGCCTGACGCCACACCTGCTCGGACTGCGGCTCAACGCCTTCCTTACCGTCGAAGACTGCGACGGCGCCATCGAGAACACGGAGGGAACGCTCAACCTCAACGGTGAAGTCAACGTGACCCGGGGTGTCGATGATGTTGATCTGGTTGTTGTTCCAGAAGCAGGTCACGGCAGCGGAGGTAATGGTGATGCCGCGTTCCTTCTCCTGTGCCATCCAGTCAGTGGTGGAAGCACCGTCGTGGGTCTCGCCCACCTTACGGTTGATACCGGTGTAGAAGAGAATACGCTCGGTGGTCGTCGTCTTACCAGCATCGATGTGGGCCATGATGCCGATGTTGCGGACCTTGTTCAGATCCTTAAGCACTTCTTGTGCCACGTTTATACCCCAACTTAATAGTCGTCGACGCCGTGACCAGGTTTCTGGCTATGACGCCTGCATGGATAAGGTCATGTATATTTTTGCCACTATTTGGCCGTCCTCGGGGCAGCCTGCCCCTAGACTTCCATCGCTTCAGTGTACTGGACACTCCACGATGCCGCTGGACTGGGCAGGGATACTGCCCAGGGATCACACCCATTAGGGCAAAAAATGACCCAAGCAAGAGATATGGAGTTTTGTGTTGCCGCGGCAGGAAAACTGCCGGCAGCCAGCGCGAAACTTGTTTCTCGTTGCTTGGGCCATTGATGTGGGTGCTGAAATTACCAGCGGTAGTGGGCGAAGGCGCGGTTGGCCTCTGCCATCTTGTGAGTATCCTCACGACGCTTAACGGAAGCGCCGAGGCCGTTGGAGGCATCCAGGATCTCGTTTGCGAGACGCTCGATCATGGAGTTCTCGCGACGCTGGCGGGTGAAGGTCACCATCCAACGCAGTGCCAGGGTGTTAGCGCGGTCAGGGCGAACCTCAACCGGCACCTGGTAGGTAGCTCCACCGACACGGCGGGAGCGAACCTCGAGGTCTGGGCGGATGTTGCCCAGTGCCTTCTCCAGGGTGCCAACCGGATCGGTACCGGTCTTCTCGCGGCAAGCCTCGAGAGCACCGTAAACGATGCGCTCTGCGGTGGACTTTTTGCCGTCCTGGAGAATCTTGTTGACGAGCATGGTTACCTGCTCGGAGTTGTATACCGGGTCCTTGACTACAGGACGCTTCGGAGCAGCATTCTTACGCATTGTTTATTACTGTCCCTTCTTTGCGCCGTAACGGGAACGGGCCTGCTTACGGTCCTTGACACCCTGGGTATCCAGAGCGCCGCGGATGATCTTGTAACGAACACCAGGAAGGTCCTTCACACGGCCGCCGCGAACGAGGACCATGGAGTGCTCCTGCAGGTTGTGGCCCTCACCCGGAATGTAGGCGGAAACCTCAATACCGGTGGTCAGACGAACACGAGCAACCTTACGCAGTGCGGAGTTCGGCTTCTTAGGAGTGGTGGTGTACACACGGGTGCACACACCGCGACGCTGCGGGGAACCCTTCAGCGCAGCGGTGGAAACCTCTTTACGCTTATCGTGGCGGCCCTTGCGGACCAGCTGCTGAATAGTTGGCATTTAACAGTCTTTCTGTCGAATCGCACCGAGACCAAAAGAAAGGAACCAAACATGCAAAAATGGGCGCTCTTTCCCGGGGCGCTGCCGCATGTCCAGAACTCTTTCCAAGGCCGGTGCCTTGTTAAGGATCAGACTCTTCACCGCGTGCCATCAAGGCACGCATAGTGAACTGAGGTTTAGACTAGCAAACCGACCGCGCTTTATACAAAACACGATCGGCAGCGTCCTCCTGCTAGGACCATTCCCAGACCAGGTCCGTCTCGGCGGCCTTGGTGGCAAAGTAGTCCTTTTCCTGTTCTTCCCACGTTTCAAACCACGGCTCGTAGCCAGGCTCGCGGGCGATGGCGCGTTCGCGGCGTTGGTCCCGGGGGCCGTCGATAAGCACGCTTACTACCGCTCCCCTCTCCTTGGCCGCGGCAATATTGGCGGCGGTTACCGAGCCCACGCCCTCCACGATGAGATCATCGCGCACGTCCAAGCTGGCCCAGTCCCCTGGGGCGCCTGCTTCCCAGTCCCAGCGCCAGTAGCCGGGGTTCATGGTGCGCAATACCTGCTCGGCCACCATGTCGGAGCCCTTATCCAGACCGTGCCAGCCAGGGTAGAACTCATCGAGATGTACCACGCGCCAATTGGTGCGCTCGGCCAGCGCGGCGGCCGTCCAGGTTTTGCCGGCGCCCGAGGGGCCGTCGATAAGCACGGTCACTGGCTTGAAGGCGCGCTTTCTGGCTGCCGCCAGCTTGACGATGTCCTCTAAAAGGCGCTCTTGTTGGCTATCAAAGTCCATGGTCGCTCAATCACTGCTTTCGCGGTTTATAGGCCGAAGAATCTCCAGGCCCCAGTGAGTACCGAAACTACCACCGGTACAAAAGCGAGGACGGTGCCGCAGGCCATAATCCACCAATCGCGGGCCCGCAGGCGCGACTCACGCGCCCACGAGCGCTTCCCACCGCCAGGCGGGGTACGGCCGAAACCGCGCGCCTCCATGGCCGTTGCCAACTTGCCACCGCGGCGCAGCGCAATTACCAGAAGGCCAAAGGACATGGTCAGCAAATGCTGCAGCTTGCCGACGTCCGTCAGTCCCCTTGCCCTGCGCGCCATCCCCAACGACTGCCAGTCGGACTGGAAGAGCGTCATCATACGCACGCCGGCGACCGCACCAATGACAAAGCGCGAGGGCAGCTTGAGGATCTGCGAGAGCGCATCGCCCAATTCCGTCGGGTTAATATCGCGGGCTAAGACCACCATGGGTAGCGCCACCGCAAAGACGCGCAGCGTAATCGCGATCGCGAGGGTAAGGGAATTCTCGGTGACCTGCACCAGCCACCAACTGAAGTACTCCGCGCCACCTGGCTCGCCATACAACAGCATCGAGATGCCAGATATCGGCGCAATGAGAAACAGGAACCAACCGCCCTTTAATAGCTGCCCCCATGACACCCCGCACAGCGGCGCGAGGATCAGGGTAAGAGCCAGCGATACCGCCGCCGAGACCCAGTCAATGGAGGCCAATAGTGGGGTAACCCAGATAAACATCAAAAAGATGCGGCTTAGCGGGTTAGCCCCGCGCAAAAGATTAGGCACCGCGCACCTCCACTCGGTGATCCCCCAAGGCCTGGATAAATAACGGGTCATGGGTAATAGAGGCGATGGTGGTGCCATCATCTGCCATTTGCCGCAGCAAGCGCACCAGCTCCACAAAGGTCTGGGGGTCTTGCCCAAAGGTGGGCTCATCCAAGAGCAGCACCGATGGCGCGGTCACCAAGGCAGTGGCCACCGACAGGCGCCGTTTCTCACCGCCCGAGAGCGTAAACGGGTTGGCCTCCAAGAGATGCTCCAGCCGCAGTGAATCCACCAGCTGCGCGATCCTCTCCTCCGGCGGGTCCACGCGCATTACCTTGGGCGCAACCCGCAGCTCCTCGGCCACCGTGCGGGCGACGAATTGGTGCTCCGGGTTCTGGAAGACAAAGCCAATGCGGTCCGCCAGCTCGCGCGATTTCCAGCGCAGTGGCGGCCCCTTAACCCCGCGACGCACGAAATCGGCGACCCCAATCTCACCGGATTTTGCCGACAGCAACCCGGCCATGGTCATCAACCAGGTGGACTTACCCGCGCCATTCGGCCCGGTAATGACCGTGGAGGCTCCCGCTGGCAGCGCAATCGTGCGCGGCGGGCCATAGCGGGTGACGAGGTCGGTACTCCACAGCGCGGCGTCGCTCTGGGCAAGTTCGGCCTCGCTGAGGCGGCGCGCCTGCGGTAGGCCGGAGACCTGGCGGCGCTGGGCCACCTCCGCGAAGGAGGTATCGGCCACGATGCGCCCGCGGTCCAGCTCCACTGCTCGGTCGAGCACGCCGTCCCACGCCGCGTGCTGGTGTTCTACCACCACGAGCGTCGCGCCGGTTTCTTCCACCAGCCTGGATACGGCGCGCACCACATCGCGTGCGCCGGCGGGGTCAAGGTTGGCCGTGGGTTCATCGAGAAGCACCACGCCCGCCCCCATAGCGATGACGCCGGCGAGCGCCAAGCGCTGTTTCTGCCCACCGGAGAGCCGCTCGGTGGGAAAATCCAGATCCACAAATGGGCCAACCAGTTCCTTAGCAGCCGCTACTCGACGCCAAATTTCCTCCCGCGGGTAAGCCAGGTTCTCACAGCCAAAGGCAATGTCATCCCCCACACGCGCGGAGATCACCTGCGAGTCTGGGTCCTGGAGCACCAACCCCACCGGAATGGAGCGCCCCGGTTCCTCCACCAGGCCGGTGGCATCCTCCAAGAGAAGCTCACCCGTGCGGGTTCCTTCCTCAACGGAGCCCAATACCCCGGCCATCGCCGCAAGAAGGGTGGATTTGCCCGAGCCAGAGTCGCCGCAGAGAAGCACGCGTTCACCTGGCTCGATAACCACGTCAATATCGGACAGGGCCGGCTCGCTGCGCCCGGCATGGGTCCAGCCGAATCCGCGGGCCGTTATCTTGGTGGCGTTTCCCGCCAGCGTTGAAAAATCAGACACCGATACAACTCGCCCTAAGCGCGCTGTTCACGACCTGCGGCAAAGCGGTCCAAGGCACCGGTCTTCGCCAACGCCTTGACCACAAAGTAGCCCAACGCACCGGCCAAAATAGCACCGGAAATGCTCAGCGTAGCCAGGTAAATAACTTTGAACTCAAAGCTTCGCGCCAGGTTACCGGAGAGAAATAGCTCCAGAACAAACGCACCCCAACCGGCAGCCATGCCGGCCAAGATAGATACTCCCAGACCAAACTTACGGTAGAGGAAAATGGCCAGGATGATCTCCACACCAATGCCCTGCGCGAGACCAGAGTACAGGGTGCTAATGCCCCACTGGGAGCCCAGCACCGCAGAAACGGTTGCGGCAAGAACCTCCACATAGACAGCCGCACCTGGCTTGCGAATAATCAGGCCACCAAGCACGCCACCGATAAGCCAAATACCCGTAGCGATACCGCCTAGGCCCGGCGTCACGGCATCCATCGCTTCAAACCAGGCATAGCCCACCGCATTCCACCCCAGGAACACAAAGCCACAGGCCACACCCAGCACGGATGCCACCACAATATCGACCACACGCCAGTTCAAGCTGCGCTTCGGTGCTGCAGACACACGTGTATTAGTAGTCATAATTTCCTCCCTCTCGCCGGCATTATCCGGATCAGGTTCTACGGTTCGCCACAACTTCTGTGGCATCTCAGCCTCTACCCCGCTCAACAACGTCATTGTTAGCGCAGGCAAAAGCACCCGTGAATTGTGCAATTATCAAACCTCAGTCAAGAGCCACACAGACGTATGTGCATTCCTGACCAAAAGCTGTACTCATCCTAGCAAGTCCCAACACCCTACCCCTTACTACCACTCGGCACGCAGCATAAGGTTCAGCCACATCATCGAGACATGTCTACCTACCCAGCACCGAACGAGCACTTTCCCCACAGCGCGGCCCAGATGCTCACCACCCTCCACCAAAGCCACCCAGAACAATGAAACCCTGCGGAGCGCCAACAAACGCCACGCAGGGTCACGATCTGAGGTCAATTGCCCAGCCAAAATCACCAGCGCAATCAGTTATCAGACGTAAGAAAACGATAGGCCGTTAGCACCAGCAATCCCTACGGACTGTACTGGGCTAACGGCCATTACCGTTCCCTACTCGGTGGGAAGATTACGCCCTTCCCGTGGCGCGGAAGTGCAAGACTCTAAACGGTCCCGCACTCACGATTACTTGGAAGAGCTGGAGGAACCAGCGCCCGGAGCACAGGAGTTGATAAGCAATCCCAGTGCCAGTGCGCCAGCCGCAGCCAGAGCAATTCCGCCACCAATGCGGCCAGCCTCTGGGCTAACCTTCTTCAGCATCAGGTCAATCTGGCTAGCCTGCTTTGCCAGCGGGCCGTTGTAGATACCCAGCTGCTTCTGCAGCGCGGTGTTTTGCTGTGCCAGCTGACGGTTGATGCCATCAATCTGTGCAGAGACCTGCTTTACCAGCGGGGAGAAGCCCGGGATGTTCATCTGGGAAGCCAAACCAACCGGAATCAGGAACAGCAGCGGGATGCCAACACCAGCAGCAGCCGGCGCACAACGCTTCCAATCAACATTGGAAGAACCAGAAGACTGGCCCGGCAAGGAGGATCCGTCAGGCAGGTCGGAAGAACCGCCCTGGTTGTCCGGCTCTTCGTCCTTAACGCCGACCTCAACCTCGGCCTTACCACCATCAAGGTCTTCGTCCTCGACGACTACGGTAATCGGGCCTTCAACATCCTTACCCGGAGTAACAACAACGTTGCCGTTGTCATCAATCTTGGCAGGAACGTCCTTGCCATTCTTATCCGTGGCAGAAACCTTGGTGCCTTCATCAGGGTTGGTCACCTTGATGCCGGTGTTCTGCTCTTCACCGGAAGGCTTTACATCCTTCACATCGGACTTATCGACGGAGGTTGCACCCTGGTCATCACCTGGCTTGGCTTCCGGCTTGGAGGAGGCATCCTTCGGATCGGTACCTGCCGCAGCTTCCTCTGCATCGGTTGCACCATCATTGTCATCATCAGTGTCGGTGACATCCGGCTGGCCATCGCCATCGGTATCACGCTGAACCGTAACAATCTTGGTGCCCTGAGCAACTTCCTTGCCATCCTTATCGGTGACAGAAACAGCTACCTCAACATCGCGCTCTTCTTCATCCTTACCCCAGTCAGAAACCGACGGAGTACCGGTGACCTCACCAGTGGACTCATCAATGCTCAAGCCGTCAGGAAGACCCTCAGCAGCAACCTTGCCACCCTCTGGGATGTTCTTTGCAACTGCGAACGGGTCAGCTTCCTGGCCATCGACAACGGTTACAGTGTCAGGCACTACGGAAGGCTCATCAGTCGGAGCAGGCTTGGAGGAGGCATCCTTCGGATCGGTACCTGCCGCAGCTTCCTCTGCATCGGTAGCACCATCATTGTCATCATCAGTGTCGGTGACATCCGGCTGGCCATCGCCATCGGTATCACGCTGAACCGTAACAATCTTGGTGCCCTGAGCAACTTCCTTGCCATCCTTATCGGTGACAGAAACAGTTACCTCAACATCGCGCTCTTCTTCATCCTTACCCCAGTCAGAAACCGACGGAGTACCGGTGACCTCACCAGTGGACTCATCAATGCTCAAGCCGTCAGGAAGACCCTCAGCAGCAACCTTGCCACCCTCTGGGATGTTCTTAGCAACCTCGAACGGCTTAGCCTCCTGACCCTCAACAACGGTCACAGTGTCAGGCACTACAGAAGCATTAGAGGTGTCTGGGGCATCGGTCTTCGGCGCAGTGATCTTCACATCAATCGGATCACCAACCTTGTTGCCATCCTTGTCCTTAACAACAACC